>JAJKIV010000290.1 GCA_021154285.1 Gemmatimonas sp.
GGCGACTGGCGACTGGCGAGGGAGAAAACGAAAGGCAGATGGTAGAGTCGACCTGCTCTACCATCTGCCTTTACCGCCAGTCGCCAGTCGCCTACTTCTTCGGCTTGGCCGGCTCCGCGCCTGGCGCCTTCTTTGTTCGGAACACCATCACCTGATTCGGGCCCTCGTACGCGAACTCCAGGCCCGTACTCTGCTCGACCTGTCCGATGGCAACCCGCATCGAATCCATCGGCGCGTCCACCTTGGCCGGCGTGTCGAGCGCCTTGAGCTCCGGCACCTTGATCTCCGTGCCGATCCACCGGTTCATTTCCGCCACGACCTCGCGGAGCTGGCCCGAGATCGCGATCCGCCGGTTCGTCCAGGCCGTCCCGAGCGCGAGCTCTTCGGCGTTAGGCGTTCGGGTCTTGCCCTCCTTGTCGATCAGGAGCGCCTGACCCGCGGTGAGCGGGTGGTCCTGCTTCTCGACGCGCACCGTCGCCGTTCCACTGTCCACCTGAACGATCGTGTACGGATCGTTCGGGTACGAGCGGGCGGTGATCGTCGTTCCGGTCGCGATCACCGCGGCCTTTCCGGCGTGGATCTCGAAGGGAAGCGGATTGCCCGGCGCGACGCTGAACCGCGCGGCACCCTCGATCTTCACCGCGCGCAACACCGTGTTGTAATCCTTCGGGATCGTGAGCTTCGAACCGGCCCCGAACATCACGTGCGTCGAGTCAGCGAGCGTCAGCCTGGCCGTCTGGCCCGGCTGGGCAATGAGCGTCCGTGCTTCACTCGAGTCGAGCGCGCGCGTCACGGCGCGATCGGCGCCGAGGAATGTGAGGTACCACATCGCGCCACCAGCCAGGGCCGCGGCGAAGATGCCGATGGCCACCGGGACCTTCCACGATCGTGCCTTCGACAGGTCGCCGACGTGCTCCGCGGCGTGATGCCGCAGCTGCTCCGAGTACGCCTGAGCATCGGCGCGGACCGCCTCGGGATGCAGCTGTCGCGACAGGTGGTGCCATGCCGTGTCGACATCGGCCTCCGCAGTCGCGGCGTGTTGCGACCCTCCCTTCGCCCCATGACTCAGGTGTCTCGCCCCGGCGCGACGACTCATCTCGCGCGCGGATGCGCGACGGACGGCGTCATGAAGGAACGATGACAGGTCCGCCTCCGAGCCGATGCTCGCCCTCTCTTCCCACGCCTGTCTGAAGGCTTGCTCAAGGACCTTGGGCGCAGACGAAGCGGCCTCCGCGCCGAGATGGCTCTTCGCTTCCGCGGAGAGCGCGGAGAAGTGAGCGCGGAAGAGGCGCTCCAGGGCAGCCTCATCGCGCAGTGGTCCAACGATCGTTTCGGGGGTGCTCGACACCGACGATCCGGTCATGCCGACCTCCGTACGCACAGGGTGCCTCGGGCCGACCTTCGTTCCCTCTTCATCCCGGCAGCGTCGCCGGGAGGCCGGCGGCCTCACGACTGGTAGCTTTTCGCGTTGGCTGTATCCTGCCCATAACGCTCGCCATGTCAAGCCATACCCGGCATCTCGGCGCGACGAGCGATGTGAGACGGGCCACCGCGACTGCGACCAACGGTACGCACCGCGACGGCACCGCCTCTCACGTTGCGGGCGTGGCTCCAGTCACCGCGCGATTCGGTTGGAGTCGCAACATTTCCCTACGCGATGCGAGCTCGCCCGCGAAAACGAGTTCGTGACGCATGCGAGGGCCGAGCGTCCTGAGGAAGCCACGAGCCAATCGCCCTCGCCGACCAGCCTTAGAGGATGTACATGCGTTCACAGCACGTGATCATCGGAGTCGTTTCGTTGGTGCTCAGTGCGTGTGCCCGACTCGTTCCTCCGGATTCGATCGTCGCGCTGGAAGGACCGCAACAGGTGAACCTCAATGTGGGAGCCACGCAGCCGCTCAAGCTCGTTGCGACGCGTGGCGACGGTCGGACCGTGAAGCTGCCGGCTCGCACGATTCGCTTTGAGTCGCGCGATACATCGGTGGCGCGAGTCACGGCCGACGGTCGCGTCGAAGGACGTCGCCTCGGACGGACGTCGATCTCCGCATCGGTGTCCACACCTGTTGGACTCGTGTCGGTCGAGCCGATCCCGGTCGCAGTTGGAGCGATGATGGTCGCGCACAAGTAGCGCTGACACGCCCAGCACACCGAGCGGCCTCGTCGGACTATCCGACGAGGCCGCTTTGGCATCCGCACCTCTCGCCGAAAATGTGGCACCTCCCATGCTTTTCTAGTGGTGGCGGTGCCTGCCTCTCGGGGAACGATCGGGCGGCGCCGCCGCCGGAAACCGCGCAAAATGAGCGGCCGGTCTTGTGGGCCTGACAGAGAGGAGGAACCGCAGCATGGAATCACTCGACCCCAGAATAGTCATCGGTGTGCTGGTCGCGCTGGCGGTGTTCGTCATCGCCGTGGTGCTGACGAAGCGGCGCCGCACCGAGGAGCTCCGCGGAAAGTTCGGTCCGGAGTACGAGCGGCTCGTGCGGGAGCGCGGCGACGCAAGACACGCGGAAGCTGAGCTCGATAATCGCGTGCAGCGCGTGAAACAACTACACCTGAAACCGCTCAGCCCCGAACATCGAACGCGGTTCGCGGAGGAATGGCGCTCGGATCAGGCCCGGTTCGTCGATGATCCCAAAGGCGCCGTGGTCGAAGCAGACCGCCTCGTCGCGGATCTCATGCAGGTTCGTGGTTACCCCGTCGGCGATTTCGAGCAGCGTGCCGCGGACGTGTCCGTAGACCACCCGCACGTCGTCCAGAACTATCGCGCGGCGCACGACATCGCTGACCGCGAGCGGCGCGGCGACGCATCAACCGAGGACCTCCGCAAGGCGATGGTCCATTACCGCGCGCTCTTCGAAGACCTGCTCGACACCGCTGACGCCGAACCACGTGAGGTGCACCGATGACCGATCCGAGACGACCCGATGACGCACGCCTGTCGACGGCGGACCTTGCCGCCGCGACCGACCGACCCACGGAGCGCGATGTGACGCGTGAGGTGCAGCAGGGGCACGCGAACGTCGTTGCCGACGCGGCTCGGCCTGCCGAGGACACCGACGGGGATCACCGCGCGACGCCGCTCTTCGCCACGGATGAGGGCGAAGACTTCCGTCGCCGCTGGACCGATATTCAGGCAGGGTTCGTGGACGAGCCGCGTCAGGCTGTGGAGAACGCCGACTCGCTCGTCGCCTCCGCGATCAAGCGGCTTGCCGAGATGTTCGCGCGGGAGCGCTCCTCGCTCGAGCAGCAATGGGCGCAGGGCGGCGATGTATCAACCGAGGACCTGCGCTTGGCACTCCGCCGGTACCGCAGCTTCTTCGATCGGTTGCTGTCGGTCTAGGCGGCCGGACTGAAAGGGCGAAACATCGGAGGGCCAGATCCACTGATCTGGCCCTCCATGTTTTCTTGTGCCGCAAATGCTCGTTGCCGACACTTCGGCCGCCCACCATCATGTCTGTCGTCAACACCGCCACTGCCTACCCCTTCCCCAGTTCGGATGCTTCGCACAGCCACGCTGGTCGCCTCGCTGGTTCTGAGCTCGACCGTCCTCGCACAAAAACCAGCCGCGGACCCAGTCCGAGAGCTCGACGCGTACACGACCCAGGCCGTGAAGGACTGGGGTGCCGTCGGCCTCGCGATCGCGGTCGTCAAGGACGGCCGTGTCGTCTTCGAGAAGGGATACGGCGTCCGCGAGCTCGGGAAGCCGGACCTCGTGGATACCACCACGCTCTTCGCCATCGGATCCACCACGAAGGCCATGACCTCGGCGGCCATCGGCATGCTCGTCGACGAGGGCAAGGTGCGCTGGGACGACCCGGTCACGAACTACCTCCCGGGCTTCCAGTTCAAGGACCCCTGGGCGACGCGCGAGATCAAGGTCCGCGATCTGCTCACGCACCGCGCCGGCTTGCCGAACGCCGATTACCTCTGGTACGGCACGAACAACTCGACGGCCGAGATCCTGCGCCGCGTGCGGTACATCGACGCCGCGTATTCACCGCGGACGAGCTTCATCTACCAGAACGTCATGTACGCCGCGGCCGGCCAGGTCGTGGCCGCGGCGAGCGGGATGCCGTGGGACGAGTTCGTGCGGACGCGGATCTTTACCCCACTCCACATGACCGGATCGGTGCCGCTCCTGTCGAAGGCGGCCACGATGCCTAACGTGGCATCGCCGCACGACCGGATCGATGACACGATGCGCGTCATCCGCAACGCGAGCGTCGACGGGGTGGCATCGGCGGGCTCGGTGTGGTCGAGCGTCGCCGACATGTCGAAGTGGATGCGGTTCATCCTCGACAGCGGCCGAGTGGATGGCAAGCGACTGCTCAAGCCGGAGACGTTCGCGGAGCTGCTCAAGCCGCAGACGATGGTGACGACCAGCGAGTTCTATCCGACCGCGCGCCTCACGCATCCGCACTGGACGACCTACGCGCTCGGCTGGTTCCAGCAGGACTACAACGGTCGCGCCGTGGATTTCCATACCGGCAGCATCGATGGCATGGTGGCCATCATCGGGCTCATTCCCGACGAGCGCCTGGGCGTCTACGTGCTGGCGAACGCGGATCACGTCGAGCTGCGTCACGCGCTCATGCTCAAGGTGTTCGACCTGTGGGGCCCGTCGCCGTCCAAGGGTCGTGACTGGAGTCGCGAGCTGCGCACGTTGTACGGGGACATCGCGACGAAGGCCACGCTCGCCGCGAAGGCCGAGGAGGCGAAGCGAGTGACGGGGACGAAGCCGACGCTTCCGCTCGCGCGTTATGCGGGCGTGTATACCGACTCGCTCTACGGCGACGTTGCGGTCACCACTGCGGGAGACGGTCTGCGTCTCAAGGTCGGCACGCTCGAGGGCTCGCTCGAGCACTGGCAGTACGACACGTTCCGCATTCGCTGGGACAATCGGTGGCAAGGCACCGGGCTGCTCAGCTTCATCCTGGGGACCGATGGCGCTCCGTCGCGCGTGGAGATGGGCGGACAGACCTTCGCGCGCAGCGATCGTGGAGGACGGTAGGCTCACGAGCTGGATGACGAACGAACGGTGATGCCAATGCGTGCACGAACGCTCAGCCTCGTTCTCTTCACGATCGCGTCGACCGCCATGGCGCAGCCAACGGCGTCGACGCCGTATACGCTGTACGTCTCGAGCGAGTCCGGCGACGTCGTCTCGCGGATCGAGGTGGGGCCTAACGGGTGGCACAAGGTACGGGAGGTTTCCGTCAAGCTCATCGCGAACGAGCTGAGCGGCCCGCACAACGTGGCGGTATCGCCTGACGGCCGTTTCTGGTACGTCTCGATCGCGCACGGGACGCCGTACGGCGCGGTCTGGAAGTACACGACCGGATCCGACTCGCTCGTGGGCCGTGTGAAGGTCGGCATGTTCCCGACGACGATCGGGCTCTCCCCCGACGGCGACTGGGCGTACGTGCCGAACTCGGACTTCCACGGTGACCGCGGGCACGAGAACACGCTCTCGGTCATCTACACGCCGGACCTGGCGTCGCTCACCGAGATCCGCGCGTGCGACATGCCGCACGGGTCGAAGTGGAATCACGCGGGGACACGCGTGTACGTGGCGTGCATGATGTCCGACGAGCTGCTCACGATCGACCCCGGTGCATTCTCGGTGAGCGCGCGCGTCGCGCTCGGGAGCGGCACCCCGATGTCGAACGCCGAGCACATGAAGATGGAGACACGTGAGGACTCGATGATGATGGCGGCGGCGAAGCCCAAGCCCAAGGTCGGCGCGGCGAGCAGCACGATGACGGGCCAGAACCCGGATTGCCTGACGACCTACGTCGCCGTCGCGCCGAACGACTCCCTCATCTACCTCGCCTGCAACCACTCGAACGAGCTGCAGGTGCGCGACGCGCACACGCTTGCCCTGGTCCGGCGGCTGCCGACCGGGGCGGGCGCGTACAACGTGGAGGCGTCGCCCGACGGGCGCCTCGTGGTCGTGACGAACAAGAAGGACAAGAGCGTGAGCGTGTTCGACACGCGCACGTGGACGGAGACCAAGCGGATTCCGACCAGCAAGCGGATCCCGCACGGCATCGCCTTCTCACCGGACGGACGCTACGCGTTCGTGACGTGTGAATCGGTGGGCACGGACCCGGGCGCGATCGACGCGATCGACCTCTCGACCCTGACCGTCGTGGCGTCGATGCCGCTGGCGCTGCAGCCGACGGGCGTCGCCGTGTGGCGGGGCGCCAGTGCCGCGCCCTGAACGGGCGACGGGCGACGGGCGACTGGTTAGACAAACCGGAGAAGCTCTCGGGATGGATCTACCACCGTGAAGCATCCCCGCGGTCTTGTGCAGCCGCCTGCCGCCTGTCGCCTGTCGCCTGTTGCCAGTTCCTATTGAATCACGGGTTTCTTCGGCGGTTCGATTCTGATCGCCCACAGGCCGGAAAACACGTCGTTGACCCACACCAGCCCGTTGTGGTAGAACGCCCCCCACGCCATCGCCGCGTTAGGTAGCATCCCGTCCGCGTCGCCCGTGTGCACGTGCGCGATCTCGCGATCCTGCGCCAGCAGGTCGCCACGCAGATCACCCGAGATGTCGAGGACGCGCAGACCGCCCTGGTAATCCCCGAGGTACAGCGTGTCGCCCGCGACCCACACGTTGTGCGTCCCGCCATCCTTCGGCTCGTACCACGCCACCTCCCTGGGCTTCGTCACGTCGCTCACGTCGATCACGTGAAGACGACCGTTCGCCTTGCCGAGGCCCATGCCCGGCAGCGTGACTCCCTGCGGCGTCGCGCTGAACACCTCGTCACCCACGAACACGTAGTTGTTGTGACGCCAGGCCGTGTGCGTCCCGCGAATGAACCCCGGGCCGCCCTCCGCCTCGACGATGCGATAGAGGTCATCGAGATCGTACTTGAGCTGACCCACGAGCTTTGGCGCGTTAGGCGAGCCGCCCCACTTGCCGTTGCCGATGTCGAGAATCACGAGGCCGTCGTTCCAGTACGACAGGTACGCCATCCCGTCGCGGACGTCGATGTCGTGCAGCACGCGCCCGGTCGGCGCGCGGTCGGTCTGCCATCGCGCGATCTCCTTCGGGTTCTTCGGGTCGTTCAAGTCGATGACCCGCATCGAGCCCGTCGCGTCGTCCGTGAGATAGACGTGCGTCCCGAACTTCGGCTGCGTGTACACGTACGCCGAATGCACGCCGCCCGAAACCGTCTCCGTGTATTCGGACAACTGCTTCGGATGCGCCGGATCCTCGAGCGAGAGGATGACAATGCCGTTCCGCCGGCTCGACGCCTGCTCGCGCGTCATGACCGCGTACTTCCCGTCGGCCGTGGACATCACATCATTGATCACCCGGGCATCCACCACGAGGGAGTCCGTGATCTTCGGCGCGGCCGGGTTCGAGATGTCCAGCGCGTACAGACGATCGCCGATCGTCGTCATATACGCGTTCTTCCCGTTCGGGTGTGGCCAGAATTCGGCGGTGAGCTGCTTCGCGAGCGGCACGCGGCCGACCTTCGTCGCCACCCGGCGCACATCGCGGGCGCGGGCGCGGACGGTTGCATCGCCACTCGCCGAGCCGAAGCTGGCCGAGATGGTGTACTGTCCGGGCTCGTTGGCGACGAAGCTGCCGTCATTGTCGATGAGACCGCTGCCCGGCGCCATCGTCCACGCGGGCGTAAGCCCCGCGATCTCCTTTCCGGCGGCGTCCCGGGCGATCGCCTTGAATCGCAGCACGTCACCGGTGCGCGCTTCCGGTACGCCGCCCGTGATTTCGACGCGACGTATCGTATTCGCCACGACCTGGACCGGAACCTCGCCTCGAGCACTGCCGGCCGTGACGCGGATCGTTGCGGAGCCCGGGGCCACAGCGGTAATGCGCCCCGTGGACGACACCGTGGCGACCGATGGCGCCGTCGACGCAAACGTTACGGGATCACGACGGCGGTCTCCGTTCGCCGCATACACCGCGGCGTCCAGGGCTAACCGCTGACCCACCACGAGCTTGGACGAGCCGTGGTTCAGCGCGACTCGCGCTGCGGGCTGAGCAACGATCCGAACCGGGATCGGCGTTGGACGTGCCGGCTTTCCGTCGATGCTCGGGACCGCGTAGGCCACGAACGTTCCGACGGCTCCCGCCTTCACCATGCCCGTCGAGTCGACTCCGCCCTCGAACGAGCCACCTAACCATCGAATGCGCGCGTTCGGTACGGTGCGGCCGGCGGAATCGCGTACCTCGCCAGCGAGCCTGATCGAATCACCGACGACGACGCTGGGGTTTGCCGGCCGCACAGAAACGGTCAGCGCGGGGCGCGGAGCCGACGGGGCCTGGGTCACCTGGACGGCGAGGCTGAGCAACACCGACAGCATTGGCACGGTCTCCGCATAGAGGTTGCGTGATCCAACGACGGGAGACCACCGTTGTCAATGGCGGGGCAGGCGAGTTGTACTGATGGCCTATACCGGCCCGCCTCGTCAATGAAGATGGTTGGTCTGTCTGTCGAGTCGGTACTTCAGCGGTCGTACAACCCTTCCACGCGGTGCGAGGCCACCATGTCGATCCTCTGGACCATCATCATCGGACTCATCGTCGGAGCGCTCGCCAAGCTCGTCATGCCGGGCAAGGATCCGGGCGGCATCATCATCACGATCCTGTTAGGCGTCGTCGGCGCGTTCGTCGGGACGTTCATCGGGCGCGCGCTGCACATGTACGGCCCTGGACAGTCGGCCGGATGGATCATGTCCGTCATCGGCGCGGTCATCGTCCTGGCGATCTACCGGGCGGTGACCGGCCGGCGCGGCCCGGTCGTCTGACGACGGCGGATCAACGGGTCAGAGTCGTTTGAAGTTCGAGATCTCGGCCTAGCCGAGCTCCTGAAATTCAAACGACTCTGACCCGTTGATCCGGTCGCCTGCCTAACGCGCAACACCCACGACCAGGCAGCCGACCACGATCAGCGCGACGCCAACGCGCTTCGGCACCGAGACCTGCTCCCGCAACAGCCACCATCCGAGCAGCACGCCGAACGCGATACTGAGCTGGCGCAAGCCGATGACATAGCTCGACGTCCCCGTGCGCAGCGCCACGAGCACGAGCAGATATGACGTGATGTTGAGGAAGCCGACCTGCAGGATGGGCCAGCGATGGACGCGCCACTGCGCGGCGACCTCCGTCCGCGGATAGCGACGCCAGATGAAGGCGCCGTACGCGATCGCCGTGATCGCCGTGTAAAGGTAGATGTACGCGAACGCCGGGACGCGCTGCACCGCGTGCTTGTCCCAGAGCGTGTAGCACGCTGCGGCGAAGGCGGCGAGCAGCGCGAACGTCGTCGCCGGCGTCCGGAGTCGTTGACCGAGTGACGACAGCGCGCGCCACTCGAGCGACGGCAGCTGCAGCGCGACGATCCCGCACACGATGAGCGCCAGCGCGCACGCTCCCATCCCGCTCACGCGCTCGCCCACGGTCACGAACGCGAGCAGCGGCAGAAAGAGCAGAATGCTCCCACGCGCCAACGGGTACACGAACGAGAGGTCGCCGTGGCGATACGCCCACGCGAGGCAGACGTAGTTCACGAGCACGAACACAGCGCCCACCGCGGCGAGCATGAACAGCCCATCGAATCGACCGATCTTCGGCGCCACCAGCGCGAGAAAGAACGGGGCAAACATCACGACTTCGCCCACTTTGCTCAGGCCGACGAACAGCTGCGTTCCCCCGCTCCGCTTGAGCAGGAAGTTCCAGTACGCGTGGGTGGTCGCCGAAAGGATGACGAGCAGAGCGGCGGTCAACGTCATCCGTCAACCTAGCCGAGCTGTTCGGGGAGACCAACGCTGACGGCCATGACGACTTTCACTAGGACGGACGGTTCGTCCGGGACGGGCGACAGGCGAC
>JAJKIV010000291.1 GCA_021154285.1 Gemmatimonas sp.
AGGGTCGAGCATGACGGACCGGCTGGAGTCGCTCCGCTCGCTCCAGGAGCGAGTCGACTCACGCGCAGAGAGTCGGGTGCGTTCGGATGCGTGGGCGGCACACGAAGCGGTGCTGGACCGGCTCGCGGCGAACGTCCGGGTGGCACAGATGCATGGCTGGACGTCGTGTGCGATCGAACGTGTGGACGGTGCTACTCGCTTTGGCGCGTGGGGCGTGCCACCCGGCCAGTCCGCGCGGCATCCCATACCGGACTGGACGACGGAACCAGCGGCGGGCGACGAGCGTCGCCTCGGCGGATAGCAGCGCCGTAGTCGTTAGGTGGCGGCAGGAATGGCTCCTATCCCGCCGGCGGCGCCGACACGGTATGTTCAACGACGGTTCACCTCGAGGACGCTGATGAACGCAGTGAAATTCGACGACGCCGGGCGCACGTTCACGTGTGAGCCGGGCTCGTCCCCGGCGACTCCCGGAGTGCTATGGTGGTGGGTCACCGTTTCAGGCGAATCCCATCGTTATGCCGCGTTTCGTGTCGCACCGAACGACACGCCTGCATCGCTCAAGCCTCGAATTCTCGCCTATTACGCACAGCTGCTAGCCGACAGGGCACGCCCGGCGATCGGCCGGCCCACGTGGGCACAACGGAAGCCGGTGACGGAACCCGGAGGCACGCCGAGCACTGGATAGTGCCGAGCTGGCGGGACCGGCAGGCGCATCCAGCGCCGTCCCGCTGCCTAACGTGGGAAGACCGGCCGACCGGGGCTTTCCGCGCCCTCACCGACGCGCCGCAGGGTCAGCGTGAACGTCGATCCATGTCCCTCGCTGCTGCGCACGCGAAGGTCGCCGCCCATACCGCGCGCCAGGTCGCGACTGATGGTGAGCCCCAGTCCAACGCCTTCGATCACTTGCGTCGGTGTCCGCCGGACCTGAACGAACGGATCGAAGATCATGTCCTGTTTCTCCCGGGCGACCCCGACCCCGGTGTCGCGCACGCGCAAGTAGACGACGTCTGCGGTTGTATCGCGCTCGATCACGTCGAGCGCGATGCGTCCTCCGGTCGACGTGAACTTGATGGCGTTCACGAGCAGGTTGAGCATGATCTGGCGCAGCTTGTCGAGATCCGCCCAGACCACGCACTGCCCCTGCTGCGACCGCACCTCGCAGCTGATGCCTTTCGCCGTGAGCTGCGGCTCGATCATCGACGCCATGTCCGACATGACCGCGCCGAGGTCCACAGGCTGAACGTCGTACTCGACCTTGCCGGTCCCGAGTCGGGTAAAGTTGAGCACGTCGTTGATCAGGGCGAGGAGATGCCGTTGTGCACGGTCCACCCTCGCCAACGCTTCGTGCTGGGCCGACGTGACCGGGCCATGCAGCTCGAGCTCAATGAGCTGCACGTGTCCCGCAATCGCGTTGAGCGGGGTGCGAAGCTCGTGGCTCATCGTCGCCAGGAACTGCGTCTTCGCATCGTTGGCCGCGAACGCCTCCAGCCGCTGGCGCTCCGCCTCGGTGCGCGCGTCCTGCGCGGCGGCCAGCAGGCGTTCTCGCTCCGACGCGCGCTCTTCCAGCACCGTGTTGAGCCGGCGCAACTCATCGTTCACCCGCTGGAGCTCCTGCGCCCGCAGGACGATCTCTGCTTCCATGTGCTTCGCGCGCGTCTCGAGCAGTTCGTGCCCCTCAGGCTCTCTCGATTCGTCGCGCATTTGTTGCATGAACGGTGTTACGTCCTCGATGCGGTGGATGATGTACGCGATGCCGCCTTCCGGGCCGGCGACCGGCGAGTTTACGGGGCTCCACCACCGTTCTTCGAATCGCCCGCCTTCGATCGCTGGGCGGCGAATCGGGTACCGCTGGACTGCCATTACGTCGGCCCGGTTTGTGGCCTTCACCCGCTCGAGCGACGCGCGCAGGTTGCGGACGCCGTCGGCGCCCTCGTCCGCCGGGTCATCGGGGAAAACGTCGAACAGCACGCGCCCGACGATCTCCTCGCGCCGCGTCATGGTGGCCGCGAGATAACTGTCGCTCGCCGCAACGATCGTGTAGTCATTGGGCCGTAGCACGGCGTACAGTCCCGGTGCACTCTCGAACAGCGCACGAAAGTGCAGGCGCGCCGCCTGGGCCGCCTGACGTTCCGTGTTGTCGCGGAGAACCTTCGCGAAGCCGCGTAGTCGCCCGACAGAGTCCCGCAACGCCGTGGTGACGCCGCTGGCCCAGAAGCGCGCGCCGTCCTTGCGCGACTGCCACCGATCGTCCAGCGCGGTACCGTCTCGCTCCGCAGTCGCGAGCTCGCGCGCCGGGACGCCGGTGGCACGATCCTCCTCGGTGAACAGCACCGCGATCGGCTGACCGATGGTTTCCTCTTCGGTGCGTCCGAAGAGCTTTTTCGCGCCGGAGTTCCATGTTGTGATATACCCGTCCGCGTCGGCCATCAGCATGGCGTACTCCCCGACGCCTTCGACGAGCAGACGATAGCGCTCCTCGCTCGCGCGCAACGCGTCCTCGGCCGCGCGCCGCGCGGTGAACTCCACGAACGTCACGACGACGCCGTCGATGCGATCCTCCACTGTTCGGTACGGCCTGATGCGCACGAGGTACCAGCGCCCGTCACTGCTCCGCGCCTCGCGTTCGACCGGAGTCAGCCCTCGCAGCACTTCACGTGCGTCCGCCAGGAGGTTGCCGTAGTCGAGATGACTGGTGAAGTCGCTGATTGACCGACCGCGGTCGATCTCGGTGATGTTGAAGAGCGCTGAGACCGGGGGCGTGAAGCGGGCGATGCGGAGGGATCGGTCGAGGAAGAGCGTGCCGATGTCCGTTGCTGCCATGAGGTTCTCGAGATCGCTGTGCGCGCGCGAGACCTCTTGCAGCTTCGCCTTGAGCTCGCCGTTGACGGTCTCGAGCTCCTCGTTAATGCTCTGGAGCTCCTCTTTGCTCGTCTCGAGCTCTTCCGAGGTGGACCGATACTCCTCGTTGATGCTCTGAAGCTCCTCGTTCGCCGCGCGCAGCTCCTCGTTGCCGGCCTCGTACTGCTCACGTGTCGTCGCGAGGCGCTCGTGCGTCCGACGAAGCTCTGCCTCGAGCTGTCGAACCACTGCGGCCGACGTCTCTTCCTCGGGCGCGCCGGCGGTGGGCACGCTATCATCGCCATCTTCGATGAATACGACGAGCGCCATGCGTTCCGCGGTGCTGCTGCCCGGTCTCGGCCGCACGAGCAACGCAACGCGACGGAGCCCGCCGTCCGCGCGGAGCGAGAGAAATGGGGTCAGCGTTGTTGCCCCGCGCTCGAAGGCGAGGAACAACGCGGCGCGGAGCTCGGCCTGCAGCTCGGATCTCACGAGCCGCGTGACGTCGTGCGTGAGCGTGCCGCCCGGCGGCTGAAGGAACCGGCCGGCGGACTCCGAGAGGTGGACGGCGTTCCGCTCCTCGTCGACGAGAATGCTGGGGGGCGCAAGATCCTCGAGGAGGCGCCGGTGCGTCATCCCCGCCGTCACCGGCAACGAGCGTAACGGGTTAGGCACCTCGGCGACGCGGAAGCGCGGCATCGCAAGAAGCAGATCGGGCAGGTAGGATTCGTCGGCCGAGACTTCCCGCGCCTGGTAGAGGTGATGCTGCTTGTCGAGCGCGCGGAAGTGGCCCCCTTCCGCCGTCTCGGAGGCCCCGAGGAAGAGGAAACGGCCCGGCCGCAGCGCGTACCGGAACACGCCGAAGACCTGCTGCTGGAGATCCCGCTCGAGGTAGATCAGGAGATTGCGGCACGACACGAGGTCCAGCCGTGAGAACGGCGGGTCGCGCAGCAGGTTGTGGGACGTGAAGAGCACGCAGTCGCGCATCTGCTTCGTGACGCAGTACTCCTCGCCTTCCTCGCGGAAGAAGCGGTGGAGCCGCTCCTCCGACACATCAGCGGCAATCGCCCGGGAGTACCGTCCCTCACGACCGACGGCGAGCGCCCGCTCGTCGAGGTCCGACGCGAAGATTTGCAGCTCCGGCCGAACGTCGCGGCGATGCGCCTCCTCCAGCAAGAGCATGGCGAGCGAGTAGGCTTCCTCGCCCGTCGCACACCCGGGCGCCCAGACACGGATCCGCATGTCGGGACGGTCCTCGCCGTTCTCGTCGAAGAGCCGCGGAATCACGTCCTGCGCCAGAGCGTCCCACGCTTCCGGATCCCGGAAGAACGTGGTGACCGAGATCAGGAGGTCGTCGAAGAGGGCGTGTGCCTCGTCGACATGCTGCCGCAGGAACGTGAAGTACTCGCCGAGCGATTCCGTCCGCCGCACCTGCATCCGTCGGCCGACGCGCCGGAGGACCGTTCCTCGCTTGTAGTTCGTGAAATCGTGGCCGGTACGGCCGTGGAGATGCGCGAGGATGCGGCCTAACGTGGCTTCATCGTCCGTGTCGAGTGGCCCCGGTAGCGCATCGAACAACCGGCTGACGCGCCGTTTGATGCGTGCGAGCTCGGCAAGTCGTCCAGCGAGGTCGCGCACCGGCAACACGAGATCGGCCACGTGCGTGGCGATCGCCGCGCGCGGCATCGAGTCGTGCGCGGCCTCGGCCGGGTCCTGCACGAGCACGAGCCCGCCCGCCTCCTTCACCGCCTTGACGCCGACCGCGCCATCGCTTCCGCCGCCGGACAGCACGACGGCGAAACCGTCACCGTGCTGGTCGGCGAGCGACCTGAAGAAGAGGTCGATCGGGGCACGCAGGCCACGTTGCTCCTCGAACGGGACGGCCGCGACGGAGCTGTCGGTGATCTCGAGGCGGCGGTCAGGAGGGATGACGTAAACTCGGTTCGCCTCCAGCGCTACCGTGCTCGTCACTTGCTCGACGGGCATCCGCGTGCGCTTGCGGAGGATCTCCGCGAGCAGGCTGCGCCGCTCGGGGGCAAGGTGAACGACGATGACGAACGCGACACCGGTATCCTCGGGGAGCACGTCGAAGAACGCGCCGAGCGCCTCGATCCCGCCGGCCGATGCGCCGATCCCGGCGACGATCGGGCCAGGCCGCGCGGCAGTTACCAGCCCCTGGCGCGTCGCGTCGTCTGTCGCGTCGTGGTTTGAGGAGACGATGTCACCCGCACCGGCGGGGCCTGCGTCCATCATGTGACTCCTGCGAAAAGGCATCGGCACGCCTGGGCCACACGTGCGCGCAGGAGATCCAGCCATCCGCAATATGCTGGTCGCGCCATCGATTTGGCGAGTCGCAAGAAGTGCGCTCGCTCGGGCGCACCGCGCCGTAAGTCGCCGCGCGCGTGCACGGATTCCGCTCTTGCGGCGCCTAACGTGACAGGCCGCCGAAACGCTTTCTTCGCCACATCAATTCCGCACCGTGCGACAACCTCGCGGAACGACGTCGGATGGGGCGGTTTGCACCGTCGAGGCTGCGACCGGCGACTACCCTTGACCCTCTACCGTGGTATACTGTTTATCGTTTCCCACGGTGAGACAGAAGTGATGCAGATCGGACACTTGGCGGCGCAAACCGGGGTGAGCGTCCAGACGCTTCGTTAACTACGAGCGGCGGGAACTGGTCTCGACCGTGCGAAAGCCGGGCTCGCGGTATCGGCAGTACAGCACCGACACGCTGCGCACGATCCGCTTTATTCGCCGGGCCCAAGCGCTTGGCTTCACCTTGGACGAGATTCGAGACCTGCTCGGCCTATGGGCGGAGTCATCGAAGTCATGCAGTGCACCCGAGGCCGAGCCAGTTCCACGCTCGACCGCATTGAGGCGAATATATTCATATTGACCACCTGGATGAACCGCAACGTTGACCAAATGGATGACTCGCGGTAGGTTATATTATACAACTGGTCAATACGCGCCGCCCCCGAAACAGGGAAGACTGCGCGCGACGCTCCTGCCTCCCGACGAGACGCCAATGCCCGACCCAAAGAAACCGGTCGACGCTTCCAAAATCCCGGTACGACCGACGGAGCCCACCGAACCGCAGACGCCCACCGAAGGAATCGTCGACGCGCCGCTGGCGGCCGACCTCGACGGCCAGATCGGCACCCGTCTCGCAGGCGTCGCCTGGCGAGCGCGTATGCGCTGGCTCGACGACGGGGGGCGTTAGGCGTGACGTCGCGACTCACCCCACGCATCGTGGCGCCCATGGACCTGGCGCCCGCTTACTGGCGCTTGCTCGTCAGTCGCGTCCCGGGTACCGCGGTGGATCGACTGAAGCGGGACATTCGCTCCGGCCTGTTCGACGTCGGAGGACTGCGTGAGCGCGCGCGGGACCTCCGCGCCCATATCCGCCCAGACATTCGCGAACGCGCCCGGCTCGAGCTGTTCCCCGCGCTCGAGATGGGAACCGATGGCGTCGAGCCGGCAACACGCTTCGACTGACCCGATCACCCAGCCGACCGCCATATCGGCTCGGCCGATCCAACTCGAATCGGGATCCCGCGTGCGTCAGTCTCGCCGCGTCAACACCGGGAACAGGACCGAAGACGATCGCCCGCCTGGCGACCGTGGCTCTGGCCGGCTACACCCCCCGTGGATTGCCAAGACCCGCAGTCGGGCAGTGACCGGTTGCCTAACGCCCAACACGTGATCGGCCAGCCGGACCAGGCGAGCCCGCGTTCGACTCTCGCACAACGCCGCTCATCACCATGTCGTAGTGCAGGCCTTTGATCGCGAGATTGAAGGCCTTTACCAGATACGCACCGGGAAAACGGTGCAGCCGGCGCAGTCTGACAAAGTACTCGCGGCTCCACCGGTAGAGCGTCCGGAGCTCGGCCGGAGCCACAACTCGTCCCTCGATCTTCTGCTTGAGGCTTGTCGCCCACGCGTCGACGTCGGCGAGCGAGCGCGCCCGCTCCGCGCGCACCACGGCCTCGCGCGCACGATCCACCAGCGTGGATAGCCCTAAGCCGTCGCCGGTAGCCGCGGAGAAGTGTTCGTCCGCCAGCAGCAGATCGACCCGCTCCTGCATCTCGATCGCTCCGCGCCTCGCGTCGCGGAATCGTGTCAGGTCGCGCGACACGCCCTTCCAGAGCAACCGGAAATACTCGCGTCGAGCGC
>JAJKIV010000292.1 GCA_021154285.1 Gemmatimonas sp.
ATCTTATGGCTCGTCCCGATGTCGGGCAACGACGAGTACATCCGCGATCACGATTACCGCTTGGTCGCCACGTAGCCGTCGGTTGTCCCCTGCCGTACGTTAAGCGCGATTCGCTCGCCAGGAGGCGTCAGAGATGCCAGTGATTCGGCAGTGCGCGTTTTTGCTCGTGTTGGTCGCCGGCAGCGGGTGTGCGCCTCATAAGGTTTCCACCAAGGCCGGTGGGGTCCCCCGCTGGAACGGCAACTTCAAGCAGGAGAGCAATTCGGCAGTGATCGGGGCGGAGATGACGCGTGGACGCTCGTCAGGCTACGGTACCGTTGTCCTGACTCCCGTGCCGGATCAGGAGCGGCGCGTGAAGGTGGAGCTCTCGGTCAACACGTCGCTGACGGGCGCTCAGATTGCCTGGGCGGTGTACGAGGGGACCTGTGGCGCTCCGACCCCGCCGTTGCTCGCTGCCAACGAGTTCCCGACGATCGACATTGGCACCAATGGCGCGGGTGTCGTGCGGAGTGAGCTACCCGTCGGCTTGAACGTGCGCGGGACGTATCACGCGAACGTGTACTGGTCGAATCGTGCCACCGACGTGAGCAACGTGATGATGTGCGCGAACCTCGCCTACTCCGGCACGCGTTAGGCGGCCGGCGGCTGGCGACGGACGACAGCAAAAGACCAAAAGACTAAGTACGAACGGCCCACAACGACGTCATTGTGGGCCGTTTGGTCGGTGCCGGTCAGTGTGCGCGACTGCACGGGGAACAGGATCTCACGGTACGTGGGCGGCGGCCAGAACTCGCCGCCCACCGCGAGCGCACCGTTCGCGAGGATGCGGCGGTCGTGTTCGGTTCGGCTAGCGCGGCACGTTCGCGAGAGCGGCGACCTCACGTCCAATTGCGGCGCCGACTTGCGTATCGAACGAGTAGTGCAGTCCCGCCCATTCGCGAGACAGGTTCATCTCCGCCAGCATAGCTTCCAGGCTGGCGACATCACGCGGAAACTCGTGCGCCAGAACACCGACGGCCGCGCCGCCCTGGCACGAGTGCAGCGAGGGATACGACGGATGCGCCGGTTGGCCAATCGGAGTTGTGATGAGTGGATCGACTTGATACGGCCTGACGTACCAATACGTGTACTTCGCGTCCATGCAGGCAATCGAAGCGTCCGACAGGGCGAGATTCAAGCTTTCGAGCACGTGTACGGCTTGTCGCTCGTTGAGGTGCTCGCGCATGATCAACCCGACGGCGATCTGATTCCAATGCGCGCCATGATTACCGACGGCGAGGGGGTCGTTCCAGAAGTTGACGATCGCCAGCTGTTCAGGAGTGCGCGTATCGGAAAAGTTCCGCACGCGTGCGAGCGCGGCCAGAAACTCGGCGGATCCGAACGGGGGCGGTGGGCCTGGTCGAAACTGGCTCCCGGAGCTCATGAGCATGGGCCGCACGAATGGCCACTGGGGCGTCACGACCACTCCCGGTGAGATCCAGAATCCCGGCCCTACGGGGATCACTGGCACGACCACGGCACTGGATCCATCGGTTAGCGCGCGCGCGACTACCGGCTGAGCCGCGGCGCGCCCCGCCGCGGCCGCCGCGTCGAAACGCTCGGCGTTAGGTGCCGAGGCGCGGAGGGATGCGAGCATGGCTTCGAGATCGTTCTGCTCGGCCGGGAAGAGGTACGTGAGCACGGCGACCGCGGCACCGCCTAACGCTGCATCACGCGAGGCGACGCCGTTGTCGAGGCCCCCCGAGATTGGTTGACCTTCACCGAGCGCGTCGAGGGCTCGAGCTTCGGCGACGCTCAGCAGCATATACGCTCGGTTCGCGGCCGGGGCACGAAGCAGGTACTTGCCTGCCAACGTGATTGACTCCGCATTCCACTGCAGCGTCGACGGGCCACCGCTGGCGCCGTGGTCCGCGCTCACCGTACCGGCCAAAGTGCGATAGTCGGCCACCGGTTCAATCGGAGCGTCGCTGCACGCGGTCGTGACGAGCGTCGTTGCCGCGCAGGCCAGCACGAGAACGCGATTCTGTGGTGCATGCATACCCGAATTCCTCGTGAGAGTGTGATTCGCGAGAGCCATCGTCGTGTTAGGTGACGCGTCTACGTCTCACACGTGGGCGTCACCGCAATGGGCGACGCAGCCGCTGCAGAGAGCGGCGCTTGCTCGTCGTCGGTCGCTGTCGTACACTGGGAGGGTCAGACCTGTCGGATCCTCACTCGGCTGACGAGCCTCTGAACGGCCGAGAAGGCGCTCATCCAGTATCACGGAAACACGCGCGGGCACCCGACATCGTGGCGTCGCGATCAGCGCAGGCGGCGATTTTGAGCCTCGTATCGATGCGGCACTCGTGATCACGCGTACCGAGTTGTTGAAAGAGCTCCGACACGGCGGCCGCGATGCGCTCGACAGGCTTCTGCCGGTCGTGTACGAGGCGCTGCGCGCGATCGCGCACCGGCATCTGTCGGCGCCTGGAAGAGCCGGCACACTCGTGACGACCGCGTTGGTGCACGAGGCTTATCTCAAGCTGGTCGATCAGTCGAGCGCGCAGTGGCGCGATCGCGCCCATTTCCTCGCGCTCGCATCGGTCGCGATGAGGCACGTGCTGATCGATCGCGCCCGGGAGCGCGCGTCGCTCAAGCGAGGCGGTGTGCGCCAACGTGTCACGCTCGAAGACGACGCGATCGCGATAGACGATCAGCCGGAGGTACTCCTCGGAATCGACGACGCGCTCGATCGACTCGCCGGGCTGTCGCCTCGCCTGGCGCGTGTGGTCGAGTGTCGGTTCTACGGCGGTCTCTCGGAGGAGGAGATTGCGGAAGCGCTTGGCGTCACCGTGCGCACAGTCGAGCGTGACTGGGCGAAAGCGCGATTATTGTTGCGCCGCACGTTGGCGTCGTAGTAGTCGACCCGACCCGTCCGTTCGTGGCTTCGCAGCTTACGTCGGAGCGGTGGAGAGCGCTCGAGCCTTTGCTCGATGCCGCGCTGGACGTTCCACCCGCGCGACGGGATGCGTTCCTGGCCGAGTCGTGCGCAGGTGACCGCGTGCTGCGCGCGGACCTGGCCCAGCTGCTCTCGGAATTTGGCTTGCACGACTCACTGTTCGACCGGCCGGCGGCCGAGCGTTTCGCGTCGCTGCTGGAAGCGCCGCCCGAACACCTTCTCGATGTACTGAATGGCCGTTATCGCATCGAGCGCGAGCTTGGGCGTGGCGGCATGGCAACGGTGTACCTCGCCGACGACATTCGTCACGAGCGCCAGGTCGCTGTCAAAGTGCTGCGGCCAGAGATTGCTCTGGCGTTAGGCGCACAGCGGTTCTTGACGGAGATTCGGCTCACGGCCCAGTTGCAGCACCCGCACATCCTTCCGCTTCACGACTCCGGAGAGGCAGACGGCCGGCTGTTCTACGTGATGCCCTACGTGGAAGGCGAATCCCTCCGCGGCCGGCTGGAACGCGAGAAGCAGCTGCCGATTCCCGAGGCGGTTCGCATCGCCTGCGAGATCGCTGGCGCGCTCGATACAGCGCACCGCCGGGGCGTCGTGCATCGTGACATCAAGCCGGAGAACATCCTTCTCCGCGACGGCGCTGCGTTAGTGGCGGATTTCGGCATCGCGCTCGCGGTGAGCGCCGTAGCGCCGCGCGTCACTCAGCCCGGGCTGGCGCTGGGTACGCCACAGTACATGAGCCCCGAACAGGCGATTGGTGATGGCACGGTCGACGCCCGCGCAGATATCTATGCGTTAGGCACCGTGCTCTACGAGATGATCGCCGGCGAGGCTCCGTATACTGGGACGTCCGGAACGGCGATCATCGCGAAACGATCCGCGATGCCGCCGCCGTCGCTGCGCATACACCGGCCAATGGTTCCCGCGCCGATCGAGGCAGCGGTGACACGTGCGCTGTCGCGCGAGCCGGTCGACCGCTATCAAACAGCGGTCGCCTTTGCCGACGGGCTGCGACAGGCACTCCTCGACGGCGATTCGGAAGACGCGACGCGCCGTCTGGGGCGTGCTACGGTCCGGCGCCGTCTCGCGCTTTCAGGTCTGGCAGTGACGTCGATAGCCCTCGGGCTCGGCGTCGCACTGTTCGCAAGATTGGGCAGAGGAGCGGTGAGTCCAAGCGCCACGACCGCGCCGTTGGCCCTTCGCTCGATCGCCGTACTCCCTCTCGCCGATGTCGCCAACGACAGCGCCGACGGCCACTTCGCCCAAAGCATGACCGAATTCCTGAACACCGCGTTAGGTGCCGTGCCCGGTCTCAGCGTGATTCCGAGTCGCAGTACCGGGCTGTCGTCCAACAGCCGGCCGCAGGTGGATTTCAAGACGCTCGGTCAGAAGCTGGGTGTGACCACGTTGGTGCAGGGCAGCACCCTGATGGCCGGCGGACACCTTCAGGTGATTCTCGAACTCGTCAGCGCACAAGACGGCCAGCGGGTCTGGTCGAACACGTATCGGCGCGAAATCCACCGGGCGAAGGATGTTTTTGCCGTACAGGACGAGATCGTCAAGGACATCGTTGCGGAGCTGCAAGTCCCGACATCGGGCACGCGGGCCCTGACGCCGACACACCCGAACACCGACAACCTGGAAGCATTGGATCTTTACTCGCAGGGGCGAAACTTCTTCGACCAGCGAACCCCTGAAGGGCTCAAGAAGGCAGAGCGGTATTTCGAGCGAGCGATAGCAACTGACTCGAATCTCGCGCAGGCGTACACCGGGCTGTCGGATCTTTACACGACGTATGCGAACGGCAACTTCGGCGACTACCGGCCGAGCGAGTTCTATCCGAAAGCGCGCCAGCTTGCGGAGCGAGCGCTCGCGATCGACCCGCAGTCGGCCGATGCCCATGCCTCACTCGGCGCAGTGAAGGAGTTCTACGACCTCGATTGGTCCGGGGCCGAACGCGAGCTCTCACACGCGCTCGAGCTCGATCCACGGTCCTCGATGGGTCATCTCTACCGCGTGACGCTTCTCGAGTTCACTGGCCGGGTGACCGAAGCGGTGGCCGAAGCGCGAGCCGGCCTGGACCTCGACCCGCGAAGCATGTTCCACAGCATAGAGTACGGCCGCGCGCTGCTGTTTGCGCGTGACTACGCTCGAGCGGGTGATCAGTTCACGCGCGTTCTCGAACGCGATTCGAGTTCCTTTCGCGCACACTTGCTGCTGGGGCAGGTGTTTGAACAAAACGCCAAGTACGATTCAGCTGTCCGCGAAATGCAGGCGGCGGTGAATGTCGCCGGAACGAGCTCTCGAGCACTCGCGTTCCTCGCGCACGCGCAGGCCCTGGCGGGCGACACGAACGCCGCGTTGCGTGCGCTCAGTGTTCTTCACGACCGTTCTCAACGAGCGTACGTACCGGCGTTCGATTTCGCCGTGGTGTACGTTGGGCTCGGCCGGATCGACGAGACCTTCCAATGGATCGAGAAATCGATCGACGACCATTCGCTTCGCCCATATCTGATGGACGCCACGTTCGACCCCATTCGGTCAGGGAGACGGTATCAGCGATTGATGACGAAGCTTCGAATTCCCGTCGACAAGCCGGCCCGCTGAACTGTTCGCTCGGAAGCACAGTCGCTTCAAACCCGACAACCGTCGACGCCCGCATGCAGCGAAGCATGCGGGCGTCGGCTCCGATCCAAGTGTAGACTGATGGTCGATGACCACCGACCACGGTCATCGGTGCGCTGCTGCTACACGGGGAAGAGCATCTCCCGGTACTTGGGAAGCGGCCAGAACTCATCGCCCACCGCGAGCTCCAGCGCATCGCACGTTTCGCGAACCGCCCCCATGGTGTCCGCGCCTTCCGACGTGAGGAGCTTCGCGCA
>JAJKIV010000293.1 GCA_021154285.1 Gemmatimonas sp.
ATTCTGCCGGGCGTCGACCCGGCGAGCGTCCAGCAATCCATTCGACGCGTGGTCGCCGACACCGCCGTTGCCATAACGCGCGCCGATACGGCGAGACCGAGCCCGCCATCACCCCTGCCGGCGTCGCTCGAGCAGACGATTCGTTCAGTGTCCGGGTCGATCCGGGGACCGCTACCGCTCGTTCCCACGATGGAGACGGGCGCCACCGATGGCCTGTTTCTCCGGAACGCCGGCATCCCCGTCTACGGCGTGAGCGGGTATTTCGCCGACCCGAACATTCCGGCAGACACGCGGGCACATGGACTCAACGAGCGCATCGGCGTGAAGGCGTTCTACGATCAGCTGGAGTTCACCTATCGGCTGCTGAAGGGGATTGGCGACGGGGGTGCGGTGTGACCCTCCGCTACCGGCGACTTCCCTCAGAGATTCACGAGCGTCTCGATCATCGGCGTCCAGGCGGCCATCTGCTTTCGCGCCGTCACGTCGGATAGGACGACGAACGCCGCGTTCACGCCGAGCTTCGGCACGCGCACGGGAATGATGTGCGCGCTCACCCACCGGCGCGGCTCTCCCAGCGGGGCAATCGCGATCTCATCTTCGCGCACGTTGTCCTCCGTAAGGAGTGCGCGCGTGATCGCCCACTGCAGCGGTTCCAGACGATCGATTCGAAGCGCTCTTGCGGCCGCGTTCGCGAACACGACCTCGCCGCTCGCGTCGGCGATCATGACTCCCACGGGGATGTGCTCGAGGAGGTCGTCGATGACCGATGGGCTGATCTGATGTGCTTCCGCGATACGCGAGAAGGACTCGGCGTGAGTGGGAGTGACTGTCGTCGCCATCGGGCCTCCTGAAGGGTCGTTGTGGAGCGTAGCGCCGGCGAGATCGTTAGGGAGTAGGAGACTCGCGACGTCTGCCTGGGGGAATCCCCGACGGACGCCCCCAACGGAAGAGACCGGGTACGGTGAACGCCGACTCGCCATCACCATCTACCCGACTGACCTCGGGCGCGGCGGCTGGCATCTATCGCCGCATGATGCAGACAGCCCTCTCTTGCTCGCCGGCCGACGCGACGCTGCTCGACCCGCCGATTCCGGCTCCCGGGTCTCCGGAAGAGCTGCGCGCGTTCGCCGAGCTCCAGCGAGGGCTCAAGCCGATGTTCGGGCGAGTATTCTCGAATTCCCAGGCGCCGCGAACCGTCGTCGTGATCCCGAGCATGTCGCTCGATCGCAAGGGGCTCGAGAAGCTCGAAGGCGCGTCACGATACGAAGAACGGTTCCTCTGCCTGCTCATGCTGCTTCAGCTTCCCGCGACGCGGGTGGTCTACATCACGAGCGAGCCGGTCGCGCCGCCGATCGTGGACTATTATCTGGGGCTCGTGCACGACGTGGACCCGCGGGATGCACGCGCACGGCTGACGATGCTGACATGCGACGATCCCTCGGCGGCTCCGCTCACGGAGAAGATTCTCGGACGCCACCAGCTCGTTGCACGCATCCGTGGTCTCATCGACGATCCCGCGTCGTCGCACCTCACGTGCTTCACGGCGACCGCCCTCGAACGCACGCTCGCCGTGCGACTCGGCATTTCGCTCTACGGCTGCGACCCGGCGCTCTGGCACCTCGGCACGAAGAGCGGGAGCCGCGACGTGTTCCACCAAGCTGGTGTGCTCGCGCCACCGGGCTACGAGCATCTCCGCGGAGAGGAGGATGTGATCCGCGCACTCGTCGATCTCAAGCGAGCGCATTCGACGGTGCGACGCGCCGTGATCAAGATCGAGGAGGGATTTTCGGGCGAGGGCAACGCGATCTTCTCGTACGACGATGCACCGTCCGGCCCAGGCTTGACGCGATGGATGCGTGACGTGCTCCCGCGACGCGTGCGGTTCGTCGCGCCGGGCGAGCGCTGGCCAACGTACCGCGATGAGCTTGCCCGGCTGGGCGGCATCGTGGAGGCATTCGTCTCGGGGACCGAGGTGCGATCGCCATCGGTCCAATGTCGTATCGACCCGAGCGGGGCTACGCAGATCATCTCGACCCATGATCAGGTCTTAGGCGGCGCCAGCGGTCAGGTCTACCTCGGATGCACATTCCCGGCGGAGCCGTCGTGCTGTCCGGGGCTGCACGCGGCGGCGCGACGAGTGACGGCGGTGCTCGCGAGCGAGGGCGTCGTGGGCCGATTCGGGATCGATTTCGTGTCCACGCGGGTGCATAACGAGTGGCGTCACTACGCCATCGAGATCAACATCCGGAAGGGCGGGACGACGCACCCGTTCCTGACGCTTCAGCTCCTTACGGATGGCACGTACGACGCAGCCACTGGGCTCTTTCGGACAAAGTCCGGCCGGCCGTGTTTCTACTTGGCGTCCGACAACCTGTGCGATCCGGCGTACACGGCGCTCACTCCCCGACGCGTGATCTCGGCCGCGGCGCGTCACGGACTCGCGTTCCATCCGGACGCGGAGCGCGGGGTGATCTTTCACCTCATGGGCGCGCTGCAGCCGTTCGGGAAGCTCGGCGCCGTGTGCATCGGTCGCTCGCGTGACGATGCGCAGGATCTGTTCGGGAAGACGATCGCCATGTTGAGGCGTGAGGCGGGGCGGAAGGTGCCGCGACGCAAGTCAGGCTAATCGTGCGCGGCCAGCCGGAATGCCGGTTTGACCCACGGATCGCCGCCTGGTCACTCGGGGTAAGGCGGTTCGGTCCGACACGGTTAACATCAGTGGTCGTCGCCTGTCACCTCGTTCCCGGAGCTCGCGATGCGCCTCTCATATCCGGTCGTTCTCCTGCTGGTGGTGTCCGCCGCAGTCGCCGGCGCGCAGGCCGCGCCTGGCGGGTATCCGGTGAAACCCGTCCCCCTCGCGGACTCCGTGGAGATTGCGCTCGCGGTTTCGGCGGCACCGCCGGAGCTGTCCAATCAGGCCACGGTGTACGCCGTGCGAGACGGTCAGGTGCTCACGCTGCGGCGCGGATCGAACGGCTCGGCGTGCGTGGTCGCGCGCGACCTGCACGGCGGAAGCCTTTACCCGATCTGCTACAACGCTGAAGGGGCACGCACGGTGCTCGCGCGAGAGCTCCTGGAGGTTCGCCTTCGCTCGTTAGGTGCATCGGAAGACTCCGTCGAGCGCGCGGTGGCGGCCGGCTACGCGAGCGGTCAGCTCGAGACGCCGAAGGCCCTCGCGATGGCGTACATGATGTCGCCGCGCCAGGTGCTGTTCTCGAGCCCAAAGCCCGAGGGCCGACGCGTGGGCGCGTGGCACCCCCATCTCATGTTCTTCGTGCCGGGCGCGACGCCGTCGATGTTCGGTCTGGCCAGTGAAGACGCCGACCCGATCGCCGTGAGCGGGTCCGGGACGCCGAGGGCCGAGGTGGTCGTGAAGGTCCAGAAGTGGTCGGACGGGACACCCGTGGCGGGACTCGCGAAAGCGCCCTGAGCTGGAGTCGAACGCTACGTAAGGGGTCAGAGTCCTAATGCACCGTTCCAACGCGGCCGCGTTGGAACGGTGCATTAGGACTCTGACCCCTTACGTACCATTTTAGGCGTTTACGATTCGTCATTCCGCCACGGAGAGTGATGAGGGTGCTCGTTAGGTCGCCGAACCGTTCGCGATGGCTCCTCTCCGCACTCGCCTGTACGGTGGGAATCACCGCAGCGGGCTGTGCGTCAGCACGCGTCAGGAAGGAAAACGCGCTCGCCCTCGCCGCGGCCGATGCGAAGGTCCTCGAGGGATGCTACGACTGCCTGCAGGACGCGCGGCGGACATTCGAGCGGCTCGCGGCAGGGAAGAAGTCGAAGGACTCGCCGGCCATGGTCGCACGGCTGTTCGAGACCGACGTCCTGATCGCACTCAGAGAGAAGGAGTTGGGGTTGGACTCGCACGGAGCGATGGAGCGCGCACGGGCTCTGGCACCGCGAGTGCCGGCGACGTTCGACGCCCGTCGCGTGATCGCCCTGGCCGACCATGCCCTGCCCGATGGAAACGCCTACCCCCTCGAGGCAACCGAGGCGCTGCTGCAGAGTAACAAGCCATTCGTAGACAAGCTCGATACAGAGCTCGCGTGGATGGAGCAGGCGCCGCTCACGCCCGCGGTGCGGAAATACATCGCGCTCGCGGTCGATTGCTCGTACCCCGATCGCTACAAGGAGCGCGGCGACACGACGAATCCGTTGGAGCAACGACGCGAGGTCCCGATCAACGCGCCGCCGCTCCTTGCCTATCGCGCCGCGAATTGTGCGAAGGCCGACACACTCGGCCTCAAACGAGTGCTCGCGGCGGTACCGCAATTCGATGAAGCCGCCTACGCGCTCGGCAACGTCGTCGTGTGGTTTTCAGGCGAAACGGGGGGTGATGACGCCCGGAAGTATTACGCGAGCGCGTACGCGCGATTTCCCCACGCCGCCGGCATCACGTTCATGTCGGGTTGGCTCGAGCTGAACGTCGGTGACTGTCGGGAAGCGATTCGCTATTTCGACGAGACGGTAGCCATGCAACCCGAGCAAGAGCGCGCGATCCTGCAAAAGGCGATCCGCCAGTCGACCCTGCACGAGGATTCCGCGGCCATCGCGACGGCGACGCGATTCATTGCGCTCGAGACGCCAGACATTGCGACGGGCTATTACTGGCGCGCGATCAGCCGACTGCGTCGCAAGGAGCTCGAGATGGCGCGAAGCGACATCGAGCTGGCAAAGGCCCGTTCGCGAGCGGCCGAGGTGCTCACGGCGGCGGGGATCATCGAGTTCGAGCAAACTGATTTCATCATTGCGGAAACCGACCTTCGCGGTGCGCGCGCCGCGCTGAAAGGCGACGAGAACTGCAACGCGGGCTTCTACCTCGGCAGCGTGCTCACGAAAGCGCGAAGCGTGGGCAGAGGCGGCTGCGTCCTACGACTCGGCAATGGTTTGCTACGACGACAAGGCGAACCTCATCGCGGCGAAGATCGAGCAGGTGCGTCAGAGCACGCGTGGGAGCGCGGAGTTCAGGGCGAAGCGGATCGCGTCGCTGGAGTCGGATCTCGCGGACCGGCGGAAGCGGAACCAGACGTCTGCGTTCAACGCGGCGAGCATGAACGCGCGGCTTGGCAACTTCGCCCGGGCGGCGGAACTGCTGGCGGTTGCCGCGCAGTCACCCGACCTGGCGGAGCAGGTGGAGAAGCTGAGAGAACAGCTGGTGCAGGTGCCGCGGCGTCAGTGACACGACCTTAAGCGGCCGTTAAGCCGCCGAGCAGTACAATGGTTGCTCCGCCGTAAATCGCGTCGACCTCGACCCCAGAGGTAGCCATGCGCGCTTCGGCCGTATTCTCCTGCGCGATCCTGCTCATCGCGTGCGCGAAGAAAGAGCAGAAGGCAGCCGATACCACGGCTGCCGCAGCACCCGCCGCCACTCCTGCGCCCGCCCCGTCGCCTGCACCTGCCGCGACACTGTCACTCGCGGATCTGGCCGGAAAATGGATAGGGCCAGCGAGGCCCGAAAACAGTGACAGCGTTCTCGTAATCGCGACGATCACGGCAACTGCCGACACGACCGGCTGGACGATCACGTTGCCAAAACGTCCGCCGCTGCCGTTTCACGTCTCGGTGAGCGGCGACAGCCTTCTTTTTTCGAACGGTCCGTACGAGAGCGTGCTCCGCAAAGGGGTGCAGGTGACGAACACCGGCGTCCTGCACAAACAGGGGGACAAGCTCGTCGGGATCAACGTCGCGCACTACAAAGGCGCAGGCGCAGACTCGGTCCGACGGATCCGCATGGAGCTGACCAAGCAACCGTAGTCGGGACTCGGGACATCGGATGTCCCGATGCCCCTACTGCTTAGAAGTATCAGGCACGAACCTGAAGTCGTACTCCAGGCGAATCGTGTCGGCGACGCTCAGGACCACCGGAACCTTCGGCTGCTCGAGGCCGAAATCCTTGAACGTGAAGGCGGTCGTCGCGGAGCCGACGATGCCGTTCCCCTCCCCGCGCGCGGTCACCTGCCAGATAGTCGAATGCGTCGCGCCATGGACGGTCAGGTCTCCACGCACCGA
>JAJKIV010000294.1 GCA_021154285.1 Gemmatimonas sp.
CCCCGCCAGTCGCCAGTCGCCCGTCGCCGGCTTTATCGCGCCACCACTGGCAACGTCACGTACGACGGATGCGCCGCATCATGCACGAGCCGCTGATGCGCCACGACGAACGTGCTATCACGCTCGTTGTTGCCGCCCGTGTTCAAGTTGCGATCGTACTTCGGGAAGAGCGCGGACGACACTATCACGCGAAGTCGGTGTCCTGGCTCGAACACGCGTGACGTGAACCACAGGTCGATGTCGTAACGCGCGACGCTCCCCGGCGTGAGCGGCACTTCCCTGTCGAACCCATGCCTGAATCGCGCTCGCGCGACGCCGTCCTGGACGCGCTGCGCGTGGCCGTCCGAAAAGACATCGAGCAGCATCACGTTCCAGTCCGTGTCCTTCGCATCGGTCGCCGCCCAAAGGGAAGCCGACATCTGGCCAGTCACCTCCGTGGCTGTTGCGAGCGGCTTCGAGGTAAACACGAGTGCGTCCCGTCGCGTCGCGTTGAGCGAGGTAAAGTCCTCGTTGAGCGAGGTCTCGAGCTCGCGCGAATCGATGAGGTAGGGGGTGGGGTTCGCCGGATCGTAGGAGAACGTGTCCGCCGCGGCGCCGCCAGCGGGAGGAATCGTGTCGAGCACACCATCGCCCGCACTCGTGTTCGCATGGCCTGCGGACGTGAGGTACCACTTCGTCGGAACGGCTCGCGCGAGTGGCCACGCCGCTTCCTTCCGCCACGCGTTGTCGCCGAAGACGAAGAGGTCGACCGGTGGCTCACGGTCGACACCGTTGTCCCGGCCTAACAAGTAGTGGTCGAACCACCGGAGCTGCAGGCGTCGCGTGTCCACGCGCGACTGCGCCCCGAACTCGCCGGCGACGTAATCGACTCCCTTGTGCGCACCCGGACCCATGACGAGACGCACGAACGGGTGGCCCGGCACCTTGTTCAGTGCATTCGTGTAGTCGATCGGGCCGCGCGAGTCGTCGTACCACCCGGAGATCTGGAGGACGGGCGCCTTGACCTTCGCGATGTTCGTCGTGACAGCGTGAGCGCGCCAATACGCGTCGAGCGTGGGATGCGCGATCCATCGATCCCACAACGGCACCTGCCCGCACCCGAGCTGTTGGGGCAGATCGCTGAGCGGGAGGTGCGTGAGGGCGCTGCCAATGTCGAGATCACTCACGTCCTGCAGCGTGCGTGCGCGCATGAGACACGCCCATGCGACGTTGATCGGTGAGAACACCATGTCCTCATACGGGACGATGCGCCACGGGTCACCGGTCGCGGCGGAGGGCGCGAGTGCTGCGAGATGCGGCGGAGCGCTCACGGCTGCGTACCAGGCGAGACGCCCTTCGTCCGAATGACCGATCATTCCCACGCGGCCGTTCGCGCCGGGCAGTTTGGCGGCCCACTCGACGGCGTCGTAGCCGTCCTGAACGTCGGTGTCGTAGTCGCCGAACTCCTTGCCGTCCGAGACGTCGCGCCCCCGAACGTGCTGCGCGACGAAGATGTAGCCGTGTGAGGCCCAGTAGCGCCCAGCGGGATGAAGGATGCGCGTGTATGGCGTGCGTTGAAGGACGACACCGAACGGTCCGGGACCGACCGGGCGAGCGATGTAGCGCGCGAGCTTCGCGCCGTCGCGCGTCGTCATGAACACGAGCGTGTCTTCCGTGACGGCGTACTGCGAATCGGACACGGGCCCGGGCCAGAGCTCGTAGAAGCGTTCCGCCACGAACGGCGTGGCCCGACGAACGAGTCGGACGCGCCGCCCAGCCGGTTTGCCGTTCGCCAACATGAGACCGACGAGCGTATCGCCATGCCATGCCCCGGCGATCGACTGCCCGCTGTCGCTGCCTAACGTGACCGAGTCACCGTGGCTCTGGACGTGTGTAACCTCGACCATGGGTTCGCCGGTGCGGCGCCTAACGGCGCCCGTGACACCGGCACTCGTGGCCGAGAAGTGGGCGAAGCCCATGCGGCGCCACCCCTCGAACCCGGGCCGGGCAGTCACGCCGTTCGCGACATACGCGTCCCATTCGCCAGCGATCCTGGGAGGGTTAGTCGGTTTGGCGCAGGCCGCCGCGGCGACGACCGCGGCGGCCAGTCCCAGAAATGTTGTGGCGTGAAGCTTCCTCGATCGCATGCGCGCCTCGAACGGTCGGGACGACGTTGACCCGAACGCGGAATCAACCGCATCCTGTGGACGTTCGACAGCCCGCGGGCTTGCTGGCGACAACCTTCGGGGGAGGTCGGGACGACGATGGCGACGGGGGCGGCTCGGCAGGTGCGCGGCCGCGAAGCGAGTTGGCTGTCAGCCGTCCTCCGCGCGGCATCACTCGTGGTGACGGCGATCGGCTGCGATCGTGCGGTGGCGCCCAACGCGAACCCTGCCGGCCCCGCGGTTGTGGCGATGCTCCCCGTCGCGGACGCGCTCGACGTCGGTCGCTACGTCACCGACGACTGGCTCGCTTCTGCTCCCCAAGCGGCGTGCGCGCACGGGCCGATTTTTAGGGGATCCGGCCCGCCGGCCGCCTGGAATCGCGTGACCATGACGATGCTGGGCGACAGCACGCTACTGCACGTGCATGGATACCTGGGAGCCGGAAACGTCCGCGACGGCTACTTCGAGGTTGTGCGCGACTGGCCCCGCGGGCTAGGAATGCGCATCGGCACGTACAACACGGCCAGTGATACGGTGTGGGTACTCCGGTACGGTCCGGGCAAAGGCGGCCTAACGCTCCACGAGCGCGCCGTGATCGATCCTCAGGCCGCCGTAACCCTCGCGCTCCTGCAACGTCAGTTTGGCGCGCTTGCCTGTCCGCTCACCATGAACCGGCCCGTGAAACTGGGCGATCGCGTCCCCCATTGGAATGCGCCGAAACTGGACGGTTGGGAGTGGCGCGTCGCGTGGCCGCCGCGTGCGGGGTGAGCATCGGGACCTGGAATCCGCGAATAAGAACGGGAAACCGGGAACAGCGACTCCGCCTGGAGCCTCCGTTGCCGGTTCCCCTGTTCCGTCGATTCCCGATTCCCGATTCCCGATTCCCTCGTCGCGCACGAAGTGCCGGTCGTGAGTGGCGACGGTGCGAGGCTAGGCTCCATGCCGAGGCGCGACCATATGGCCTATCGTCCTGAGCGTTCGTTATCGGGAGTAAAGAATCGGGAGACGGGGACGGAGACGCGTAAAAAGCGAGAACCCTCAGGAAGCTCATCTCGTGTAAGAGAGGCCTCCCGAGGGTTCTACGTCTCCCGTCTCCCGCGTCCCGTCTCCCGCTATTGCACAGCGTTGATCATGTCGAAGATCGGCAGGTACATCGCGACCACCATGCCGCCGACCACCACGCCCAGGAACACGATCATGACCGGCTCGAGGAGGGAGAGAAGGCCGCTCACCGCGGCGTCCACTTCCTCGTCGTAGAAGTCCGCGATCTTCGAGAGCATCTCGTCCAGACCACCCGTCTGCTCACCGACCGCGATCATCGAGATCACCATCGGCGGGAACACAGCAGACTTCTGCAGCGGTGCGGCAATCGTGTCACCGCCCGCGATCGACGCGCGCGACGCCATGATCGCGTCCTGAATGACGCGGTTACCCGCCGTCTTCGCCGTGATCTCGAGGCCGTCGAGGATGCTGACCCCGGACGAGATCAGGGTGCCTAACGTGCGCGTGAAGCGCGACACGGCGGACTTGCGGAGGACGTCGCCCAGCACCGGCACCTTGAGCAGCGCCTTGTCGATCAGCAGCTTGCCGTTCGACGTCGCGTAGTAGCGCTTCACCATGACGAACGACCCGGCGATTCCGCCGCCGATCAGCCACCAGTAGCCCTTGAGGAATCGCGAGAGCCCGATCACTACGCGCGTCGGCAGCGGGAGCGCGAGGCCCACCGAGCCGAACATCGTCTCGAATACCGGGATCACGAAGATGAGCAGCACGCAGATCGCGATCACCGCGACGCTCATGATCACGCCGGGGTAGATCATCGCGCCCTTCACCTTTCGGACGAGCGCGTCGTTCTTTTCCATGAACGTCGCGAGGCGCATGAGGATCGTGTCCAGGATACCGCCCGCCTCACCAGCCGCGACCATGTTCACGTACAGATCGCTGAACGCGTTCGGGTGCTTCGCCAAGGCATCCGCGACGGTGTGGCCGGACTCGACGTCGAACACGACCGCCCGGGTGACCTCGGACAGCACCTTGTTCTCGGTCTGTTTCGCGAGAATGTCCAGCGCCTGCACCAGCGGCAGACCGGCATTGATCATCGTCGAGAACTGGCGCGTGAAGATGACGATGTCCCGCATCTTGATCGAGCCTTTCGTCTTCGACTTCTTCGCCGCCGCTTCCTCGTCGACCTTGACGACGCTCATGCGCTGGCGCCGGAGCTGCGCCACGACCTCTTCGCGCGACGGCGCGTCGATCGTCGCGGTCTTCAGCTCGCCGTTCACCGCCCGCGCGGTATACGTGTAGGTAGGCATCGTCTAACCGTTAGGCATCGCGTGTGGTTGGGTGGGAACCGGGAACGGGGAACCGGGAACCGAGGCTGCAGGCCGAGCGCTTCTGGCCGTTTCGGTTCCCAGTTCCTGTTCCCTATCTCCGGGCTGTACCAGCCTTCTCCTTCAGTCCCCCAGTCAACGGGGGTCGTTCGCCCTTCTCTCCAGCCCCATCATCCAGCGGGCTACGGCCGATCATCCGCAGGAACTCGTTCGGGTCGCCCGACACGCGAAGACACTCCTCATCCGAAACCTCCCGGCTCATGTAGAGCTGGTAGAGCGCGTCGTTGAGCGTCTGCATGCCGTACTTCTTGCCCGACTGCATGAGCGAGTAGATCTGATGGATCTTGTCGTCGCGAATGAGCGCGCGAATCGCCGGCGTCACGACGAGGATCTCCGCCGCCATCGCGCGCCCGCGGCCCTTGGCCTTTGGCAACAGCGTCTGCGGGATGATCTCCTCGAGCACGAACGCGAGTTGCGCGCGCACGTGCGCCTGCTGATGACTCGGGAAGACGTCGATGATGCGGTTGATCGCCTCCGCCGCCGAGTTGGTGTGCAGCGTGGCGAATGCGAGGTGACCGGTTTCGGCAATCGTCAGCGCAGCCTGGATCGTTTCCAGGTCGCGCATCTCACCGATGAGGATCGTATCGGGATCTTCACGCAGCGCGTACTTGAGCGCGTTGGCGAAGGACTTCGTGTCCGTGCCGACCTCGCGCTGGTTGACGATACAGCCCTGATGCCGGTGAATGAACTCGATCGGATCTTCGACTGTGATGATGTGGCCCTTGCGCTCCTTGTTGATCTTGTCGAGCATCGCGGCGAGCGTGGTCGACTTGCCGGAACCGGTCGGCCCGGTGACAAGGATGAGGCCTCGCGGCTTGTCGGCGAGGTCGGCGATGACCTTCGGCAGCGCG
>JAJKIV010000295.1 GCA_021154285.1 Gemmatimonas sp.
CGGGCACCGCATTCTTGAACGCCGCCGCACTTCCTTGGCCGTACGCCGATGCCCACAGCACCGCGAGCGTGCGAGCGCCATCGGCGAGGCAGGCAATCGTCTCGGTGCCTAACGCTGTCCAGAGGCTCTGCAGCGTCGCCTTGCTCCCGCCGCCAAGATCATCGTAGACCTCGCAGATCCGCGTTGGCGGTAGTCGTCGGGCCGACCGTCGCATGAGCTCGAGGCACGCGACGCCGGCCTCGTGCCCAGTGGTCACCTTCTTCAGTGCTGGCCCGAGTTTCCCGATCGCGAAACCGTCGAGACCCGTTCTCACCTCCTTCGGGAAGGCGTCGATCATCTTTTCTTCGTACGCCGAGTGCACGCCGGTCGACGCACCATTCAATCCATCGGAGTGCATGGATCCATGAAGCGGTTGACACGCGTCGCCGATGTAGTGAGACAGGATCCCCGCGGCGCACAGGAACGCGGTCTTCCTCCCGGACTTCCGCGCGGCCACCATCTCGTCGAACACCTGCCATACGCGGAACGGCAGCGCCCCCATGTTCACCGTCTTCGCGTTGCTGTTGCTCGCTGATGGCCTCGGTGCATTCCGGTAGAAGTCGATCCACGCGGCGATGTCGAGACGCGCCGGCTTCTTGCCACACCGCTGATCGAGCGTCTTCCCGTTCGCGCCGGGAAGATCGATGTCCGCGTAGTGATTCCAGTTCTCCTGCGGGCGTGCAGCCTTGCCGCCGCGGTTCACGTTCGTCTTCCAGACGATGTCGGGCACGTCGGCGAGCGGCACAAATCGCTTCGGGTCATCGCTCAGCGTCTGCTCGTCCTGTGCGAGCCGTGCGGCGTCGTACGTGATCCGCTTGAGGTTGGCCTCGAGAAAATCCTTGAGCGCCCCCTTGGTCATCCCGATCGCCATCTGCGCGATCTTGTAATGGCCGAAGGCCCCCCAGTACTGCGGAAGCTCCGCGCGCAGATCGGTCACGAGGTCGACGTCGAGCTCTCGACATGCCACGGCGAGTGACGTCGCCAGCGCAAACGGCGTGAACTGACCGTCGTCGCCCGTCAGCCGCTGCCCGCCCCACTGGATCGCGAGCGGCCGATAGGGCAGCAAGGCGTCGTCCGACGGTTCATCGTTAGGCGATGCCACTCCGCTCTTCCCGAAGGGCCGCCGAGCGTTTTGCTCCTTCGACGGGAACATGCTCGGATCGACGCACCACAACGTCCCGGAATCCCCCGGCGCGGTCTCGAGCGGCTTCTTGCTTCGTGAGCCGATCAGAAAATCCGAGACATAGTCGGCGCCACCGACGGTGCGATAGCGGTAAAACAGCGCCTTGATCGCGCCGTTCAGGCGACCCGACGCGGCCCCGTACGCGACGACCTTGCAGCCGATCCAATCGAGCGACGCGGTCACCGAGTCGAAGTTGAACAACGGCCCGAGTTGGCCAAGGCCAAAGATTTTTGACGTCCACTGCCCCGCGTCATCGACGTCGACGAGGCCGACGTCGAGATTCACCATCGTGTTTGCGCCGCCGAGTCCCGGGTACACGTCGCCGAAGGGCCGCTTTCGGACCTGCCGTGGCGGCGGCGCGCTGACGCCAAGCCGGCTCCGACGCCCTTTGACTACCGCGAACACTTCGCTGCCCGGCTCACCGACGACGTGTTGATTCGAGAGCGCATACAATCGAGCTCCGTCGGTCACGAGGCATCCGACGGAACCGACATGCTCTGTACCCTGAACGTCGGTCAACAGCGGGTAGCCGCCGCCGATCAAGTGACTCGTGTATTTGATGCTTGGCGGTGTCGAGCGTCGCCCCTGATAGAGGGACGCCTTGACGACACAGGTGGGAATGATCCGGCCGTCATCCAGATAGAGGAACGCCGGCACCACTCGGCCGCGACGCTTGTGGAGCTGCTCCGGGGTTTCCCACTCAGTCACGAACACGAGGACGCACGGCCACGACCATGGCTTGGCCGCGCTGTTTTCGAGCGTGCGCACTTTCGACGAACCGCCACTTCCCTCGCGTCGCTCGCGAACGGATACGTAGCGCTGGTAGTCCGGGTCGGTGTCTCGAATCAGAAAACGCCCGATCGCCGTGGCGAAGACGTTATCGAGATGACAGAGGTGAACGTGGTAGGCATCGCGCGCGTCGAGGAGATCCTTCACCGACAGTGAGGAGAAGCTCCTGGCGTTGGGGTCGAAGTCGCGATTCATTGGTCGGTGTCGTCGAAGGGCTACCGCATGGCTAGCCTCGCACGGTTCGTCGTGCGCGGCTGCGAAGCGTCGCTCAAAATAGACGGGCGGCCTTCGATGGTTTCAATCACGGTCATAGGCGACAGCGTGCTGGTTACGCGCACGGCGCTCGACACGTGGCACGTGCAGACGCAGCCCGCGCCGAATAACCGCGGGGTCTGCATGCCGAGCGGTCCGGCCTACAACCTGTCCGTCGAATTCTGGGTCGTGTCGGCTCGTCAGCTGCCGTAAGGACGGGTCGACGTGCTGGCGCGGCCGGCGTATGCTAAGGGACGACCCTAACGCCGGCCAGAGGCCCTCGCCACGTGAGAACACTTGTTGCGACGGTGTGCGCTCTCCTCGCAGCGCATGCCGCGTCACTCACCGCGCAGCAACCGACCGAACGACCAGCCTGGTGCGCCAAGCTGCCGCGGCCTGCCTACGCATCGCTCCCGCGCGTGTCCGTGCCGTCGGACTGGTTCGAGGTGTACCGCGTCGATCCCGACGTCTACGCGATCTACGAGCCGCGCCAATGGCAGGAAGTGATCTCGTATCTCATCGTCGGCCGCGAGCGTGCGCTGCTCTTCGACACCGGCATGGGGATGGCCGATATCAGAGCAGTCGTGTCGGCGTTGACGGATCGGCCGGTCGTCGTGCTCAACTCACACTCACACTACGACCACGTGGGCGGCAACCACGCGTTCACACGCGTGCTCTCGCTCGACCTGCCGTACACCCGAGAGCACGCGCGTGGCTCCCCGCACACCGAGGTTGCCGGTGAGGTCGCGCCGGGTGCGCTCTGTGGTGCGCTGCCAGCGGGATTCGACACCGCCACCTACCGCGTTCGGCCGTGGCACATCACCGGCATCGTGCACGACGGCTCGCGTATCGACCTCGGCGGCCGCTCGCTCGAGGTGCTCCACGCGCCAGGGCACGCCCCGGATGCCATCGCCTTACGCGACGAGGCGCACGGGCTGCTCTTTACCGGCGACACGTTCTACGAAGGACCGATCTACGTGTTCAGCCCCGGGGCAGACTTTGGCGCGTACACACGCTCGGTCGAGCGGCTCGCTGCGCTCGCACCGGCGCCACGCAAGCTGCTCACGGCGCATAACGTCGCCGAGTCCGACCCACATTTCCTCGCGGTGCTCCGCGACGCCGTGCGAAAGGTCGCGTCCGGTGCCGCTCGTGGCACGCGCGACAGTACGCTCGTCACGTACGAGTTCGACGGGTTCTCGATCCAGCTGCCCGTCCAGAAGGCGCCGACTGGCCCGCGTAATCGTTAGGGAAACAGCGGCGGTCGGCTCCAAGCGCGCCGGCAGGCCAGGCAACGCCACCTCCGTTTGATCGACCAGACCACTGTAGCGGGGCTCCGGCGCGTCCGGTAGAATCGGTGTCGATCGCCTACCCATGCCCCGGCCGCAGATGCCCAGCAGACGTGATTTCCTGAAGACCTCCGCCGCCGTCGGCGGATCGGTGCTCGTGGGCGCCACCGCGCCCGGACTCCTCGCCGCAGCGACGCCCGAGCCCGTGCGCGCACCCATGCGCCTCCTCATTCTCGGCGGCACCGGGTTCATCGGACCCCACCTCGTGAAGCACGCCATCTCACGCGGCCACAAGGTGACCATCTTCACGCGCGGCCGACGGGACGACAGCATGCTGCCGCCCGAGGTCGAGCGCCTGGTCGGCGACCGCAACGGTCAGCTCGCCGCGCTCGAGGGGAAGCAGTGGGATGCCGTCGTCGACGACTCGGCCACGAACCCCGATTGGGTGCGCCAGTCCGCGACGCTGCTCAAGGGCAACGTCCCGCAATATCTCTTCACGTCGTCCACCGGCGTCTACTACCCCTACCTCAAGAAGGGGCTCGACGAGTCGACGCCGCCGCTCCTCGAGGGCGACCAGAAGGACGGCTCGGTGGCGTACGGCACGGCGAAGGCGCAGTGCGAGAAGATCGTGTTCGATACCTTCGGCAACGGCGGGATCGTCGTGCGGCCGTCGTACATCGCTGGGCCCGGCGACACGACCGATCGCTTCCCGTACTGGCCGGTGCGCCTGCCTCGCGGTGGCGAGGTGCTGGTGCCCGGCAAGCGCGAGGACACGGCGCAATTTATCGACGTGCGTGACCTCGCCGAGTTCATGGTGAAGCTGCTGGAGGACAAGCGTTACGGGCCCTACAACGTCGCTGCCCCGAAGGACCCGATCACCATGCGAGAGTTCGTGGAGCAGGCGGCGCGCGCACTCGACCCTTCGGCAGGCTCAGGGCAGCGCGCCAAGGTCACGTTCACACAGGTGGACGACTACGACTTCCTCACCGAGAACAAGATCTTCAGCATGGTGCCGTGGGTGATTCCGACGGGGAACAACTTCGGTCACACGGCGATCAGCAACGCGCGCGCAAAGGGCGCGGGGCTCACCTTCCGTCCGCTCGCGACGACGGTGCGCGACACGCTGGAGTGGTGGGCGACGGTCCCGGAGGAGCGTCGGAACGCCCCGCATTTTGCGCTCACGCCCGAGCAGGAGGCGACGGTGCTCGCGGCGTGGAAAGCGAAGAAGGGGTGAGAGGAATGCAAATTGGTGCCAGGCACGAATTCTCGAATTCGTGCCTGGCACCAATTTCCGAAATTCGACTCTGACCCCAATTTCCGCCGCTACTGCCGGTTGATCAGGAACTGCTGGATCTTGCCGTCCGGCGAGCGATACATGGCCGTTCGCGCAGGCGTCTTCCCGACCTTGTAGTCGACGATCGCCACCTCCATCCCACCGCGCTCGACCGTCTGCCTAACGACGACGTCCGTGACCTTGCCGTTGGCCGCCAGCGAGGCGCGATCCTTGGCGAGGTGCTCGTCAGTCAGCAGCGCATTGAAGTCATCGCCGAGCGTGGAGCGATCGACCTTGCCCTGCTCGACCGACGTGAGGAAAGCCTTCGCGGCCTCGAGCGCGGTTGGGCCGGCAATCTTCGGCACGTCAGCGTGCGGGGAGAGCTTGGCGATCAGCGCGGAGGTGATCTCGCCGGTCGCGGCGAAGTCCGCGTTCGCGAGCGTGACGATGCCTGACCGCGTCGCGGGAATGACGATGTTCTGCGTCACGATCCCGGCGATCCCGCCGCCATGCGAGAAGATGATCGCGTCCCCGGTTTTCTGAACGCCCAGCCCGCAACCGTAGGTCGTCACCCGCCCGTCGGTGAGCACGCGCGGGGTGGTGAGCTTCGCGTACGACGCAGGATTGAGTACCTTCCCGTCGATGAGCGCGAGATCCCATTTGAGCAAGTCGGTCGGCGTCGACCAGATCGCGCCCGCGGCATTGATCCATCCCTGCGCTTCCGGTGCGACGGTCGTGGGATCCGCGAGGGCGTACGACGTGTAGCCGTTGGCGGTATTCGAATCGTTAGGGATTCGATCGAACGCCGTGCGCGTCATGCCGACCGGGGTGAAGATCCGCTCCTTCATGAACTCGCCGACGGACTTACCCGATGCCGCCTCGATCGCCTTGCCGAGGATGAGGAAGTTCGTGTTGCTGTACGACCATCGCGATCCCGGCTCGAAGTCGAGCGGGCGCGTCGCATAACGCGCGATGACGGTGTCGGTCGGTTCCGGCTTCGCCATCTCTCGCACGACGAAGTCGAGCGGGTAGTAGTCCCGATAACCCGAGACGTGCTGCCCGAGCTCCATGAGCGTGATGTCGTTCGCTCGCGTCGCCGTCGGGACGTACTTCGCGACATGATCGTTCATCGACAGCTTGCCCTCCTGCTCGAGCAGCAAGGCGGAGCTGCACGTGAACTGCTTCGTGACGGAGCCGATACCGAACATGGTCGTCGGGGTCACCGGCATCTTTGGGTCGAGCGATCGGTACCCGTAGCCTTTGGCGAGGATGACTTTGCCGTCCTGCATGACGCCGACGGACAATCCGACGAGTCGTTTCTCCGCGACGACGCGCTGGATGAGCGAATCGACGGCGTTGACGTCGACCGCCGGAACTGAAACGGTCGGGACGGGTGGCACGGTCGACGGCGTGGAGCCGGCCGTCTCTTTCGCGGGGGCGTTAGTGCACGCCGCGAGCGACGTGAGGGCGAGAACGATGTAGTTGCGCATGCGGGTAAGGTGGGCCGGCCCGCGCGAACTCGCAAATGAGACGGACCTCGAGCACGACGACCGGCGCAAGCTTGCCACCCGTGTCGACTGCGCGCCGCGGCCGTGGCGCGCGGGCCACAGGACGCGCGGGTCACATCTCGCGTTGAGCCCGAATCGCGGGCCCTAACCGTCCACGGGCCGGCCGCCGGCAGCGGAACGTCGCGTGCGTTTGGTGGCGCCAGTACCAGATCCGCTTCTTAACGCGCCCGTGTCCACTTCGCCAACTGTTGGAGACTCACAATGAAGCTGCCTGCCGCTGTCACGAAGTTCCTCAAGTCCGAAGACGGTATCGCCGTCACCGAGTATGGCCTGCTCATCGCGCTCGTCGCCGTCCTCCTTATCGGCGTCGTGACGATCTTCGGCAGCTCGATCTCGAGCTGGTTCGCGAACAAGACAAACACGATCACCTCGTTCTGAGCGCGGCAAGCGAGTCCAAAGCGAGGGCGCCGATTCGTCGTCGGCGCCCGCACCTTGGACGAAACCAACCCGCCCCTCAGAAGCTGTGTCGCAACGTCAGGCTCGTGTACGTGGTGGCCTTGTACGGCGCGGGAATAATGTACCCATCACCCGTCCCGCCCTCGGCCGGCGTCGCCAGCCCCGTGATATTCGGCCCCACGAAGAGGAAGCTGTAGAACGTCTCGTTCGTGAGGTTGTCGGCGCCCGCGAACGCGTCGAGCGACCAGTGCCGGCTCAGCGTGCGCCGATAGCCGATCCTCGCGCCTAACACGTCATAGGATCGCACGTACGTCGAGTTGTCGAACGTCACGGGCACCTTGTCCACGTGCTGGTACGTGCTCGTGAGGTATGCCCCAACCCGCGTCCCGATATCGATCCCCGCGCTCAGCATGTTCTTCGGCACGCGCGCGACTTCGTTCCCGGAGAAGTCCACCGTGTTGGCGGAATTGTTCGCGTCGCTCTTGAAGTCGATGTACTTCGCGCCGGTGTAGGTGTACGAGGCCCACGGGCGCACACGCGACAGCAGCTGCTCCGGCCGGTCGACCACGAGCAAGCCGAGCGACGCCTCGAGCCCACGGTTCCGCTGCCTGCCGGCGTTGATCGTCGACGTCACGGCGCTGACGGTCTGAGACACAAGCTTCTCCGTGTTTTCGAGATCGAAGAGGCTCGCCTGCGCGCTCAGCCGGTTCGAGAAGAGGCTGCCCTGCGCGCCGACCTCGTACTGCACGGCGCGCTCCGGCTTGAGCGCCGTATTGAGCGCCCCGTTGTTGCTGATCACCTGGCTCAGGAGCGGCGGCGTGTAGCCGGTCCCGACGGTCGCGTAGACCGACCCGGCGGCGCCGAACGCCTTCGTCACGCCCACGCGCGGTGTGAACTCCGCGTCGAACTTCTTCACCACCTCCGTCGTCGTGTTCGTGAGCTGACCGTTGCTCAGCATGTTGCGAATCGAGAACCGGTTCTGGTTCAGGCTCGCTCCGGCGGTCACCGTCACTTCGGCCGGCAGTCCAAGGCTCCACTCCGTGAACACGTTCCCGTTCTCCGCCCAGTTCTCCTGCGCGGTTGGTCGCTGCGGGTTCGGTGGTGCGGGAATGATGAAGACACCGTTCGAGGTGAGACTGGTCAGCTGGACCTGCCCGCCTAACGTCGCGTTGAGGCTCACGCCGCCCCACTGGTTCGCGAACGAGAATACGGAACGTCCACCGACGTTCGTCTGGTTGACGTCCGTGTAGCCGTGCGCGAACGGCTGGTTGGACGTGCGGCCGCTGCCGAAGACCGTCGTGCGGTTCGTGAAATGCTCGGCGAACCGGTATTGGTCCGACACGCCCGCCACGAAGGTGTTGAGCTTGATGTGCGAGTCGTTCGCCAGATACAGCTCGTTGCTCTTGGCCTCGCGGTTGTAGAACGGCGTGCTGTCGATTTCACCGGCCAGCTCCTCGAACGATCGATTGTACGAGAAGTAGCCCGACAGCGTCTGGTTCTCACCGATGTTCACATCCGCGGTGCCATGCCAGTACTCCTTCCCCGAGCCGCTGTGCGGGCGGAACGAGTCGAAGTCCTGGTGAGCGTAGTCGATCACCGCATTCGAGTTCGCACCGGACGTCTCGAAGCTCGTCGTCGTGCGGAGCAATCCGTAGTTGCCAGCCTCGACGTGTTGCGTGAACCCCGTCCGATCCGGTTGCGGGCGAGCAGTCGTGAAGAGCACCGCGCCGCCGATCAAGCTGCCGTACTGACTCGACGACGGCCCCCGGATGATCTCGACTCGCCCGAGGCGCGCGAAGTCGATGTCGTCGAGGACGGTCGAGCCGCTGGCGTCGGTGATCGGAATGTCGTTCAGCAGCACCTGATAACCGACACCGTTGAAGTTCGCCGAGTTGCCGACGCTCGGGTAATAGCCCCGCAGCGTTATGCGGGCGCCGCCGAACGGCGTGCGCGACTGCATGAACACGCCCGGCACCGTGTTGACCGAGCTCTCGAGCGTGACACCGCTCGCGCGCTGCAGGTCGGTCTCGGTGAGCGTCGTGGTCGCGGGGGCCGTACGCGTCGCGACGATCTGCATGCCGGGCAGTTCGGTCTTGGACGGCGTGAGGCGAATGCGGAGCGGTTCGGCCCCACCGGTGAGGGGCACCTCGGTGTCGAGATAGCCGATGCTCTTGACCGTGAGGCGGCTTACCGCAGTCCGTGTGGTGAGGGCGAAGCCGCCAGCATCGTTCGTGAGGACGCCGGTCGTCGTACCGGTTACAGTGACGGCAGCACCCGGGATGGGCTTTCCGGTCTGTCGGTCGACGACCGTTCCGCCGACGGTGACCTGAGCGGCAAGCACTGCCGGCGCGAGCAAGAATGAAA
>JAJKIV010000296.1 GCA_021154285.1 Gemmatimonas sp.
ACGCCCATCATCACGCTGCTGCATCACGGGAGCGGGCCGCGCGACCTCGACCTGACCAACGCCAGGCTCCCGGCGCGCCTTGCGGCGTTCGCGCAAATGGTCGCCAAGCGGTACCCGTGGGTCGAGTACTACACACCGATCAACGAGCCGCTCACCACCGGGCGCTTCGCGACACTGTACGGCCTGTGGTATCCGCACGCGCGATCCGTGCGGGCGTTCGGTCGTGCCATGCTCGTGCAGTGTCGGGCGATCGGCGATGCGATGCGCGCGATTCGCGAGGTCACGCCACACGCGCAGCTCGTGCAGACCGAGGACCTCGGAAAGACGTACGCCACCGACGTCCTCGAATATCAGGCCGAGTTCGAGAACGAACGGCGGTGGCTGACGTTCGACCTGCTGCTGGGCCGAGTGACTGGCGATCACCCCATGGCGCGCTATCTCCGCTGGGCGGGCATTCGTGACCGCGAGCTCGCGTCGCTGGCCCAGCATCCGTGTCCGCCCGATATCGTGGGCATCAACCACTACCTGACGAGCGAGCGGTTCCTGGATCATCGCCTCACGCGATACCCGGCTGCGACGTGGGGCGGGAACGGTCGCCATCGTTACGCCGACGTCGAGGCGGTGCGCGTGTTAGGCAACGGTGTTGCCGGTCCTTACGTGATGCTCTCCGAGGCGTGGGAACGTTACCGCTTGCCCATCGCCGTCACCGAGGCGCAGCTCGCCTGCACGCGCGAGCAGCAACTCCGCTGGCTCGACGAGGTGTGGAACGCGGCAACGCGACTGCGGCGTGGAGGCGCCGACGTTCGTGCTGTGACGGCGTGGTCGGCGTTCGGGGCGTTCGACTGGTCGTCGTTATTGACGAGGGATGATAGCCAGTACGAGCCGGGCCTGTTCGACATTCGTGCGCCGCGCGCTCGTCCGACGCTGTTGGCCCACATGGTGAAGTCGCTCGCGAATTGCGGCACCTTCGACCATCCCGTTCTCAATGCACCGGGATGGTGGCGGTGTGAGCAACGGCTCACGTATCCGGTGGTCGTGTCGTCTTCGTCGACGCGAGGTGCCGAGGAGGCGGAGCGGGAGCACGAAACGTCGCTGCCATCGACTCGGCCGAATGTAGCCGCGCGGCCCGTGTTGATCGTCGGCGCGCATGGCACGCTCGGGCGGGCCGTGGCACGTGCGTGTGCCGAGCGTGGTCTCGCGAGCGTCGCCGTTGCACGTGCGGACCTCGACGTCACCGATTACGAGCGCGTCGCGCACACGCTGAGCACTGTGCGGCCGTGGTGCGTGGTGAACTGCGCGGGCTTCGTGCGCGTCGATGATGCCGAGTGTGACTCTCCGGCCTGTCGAAGCGCGAACGTCGATGGTGCAGGCACCCTCGCTCGCGCGTGCGCGGAAACGGACAGCAAGCTCATCGCCTTTTCGACGGACCTCGTGTTCGACGGTGAGAAGGCGGCGCCGTACGTCGAGTCCGACGAGCCGCGCCCGCTCTCGGAGTACGGACGCGCGAAGGCCGATGCCGAAGCGACCATTCTGGCCACCGCGGCGGGCGCGCTCGTCGTACGAACGGCCGCGTTCTTCGGCGAGCATGACGACTACAACTTCGTCACCCGAACGCTTCGCGCCTTGATTGCCGGCGAGACGTGTGTCGCGGCGAGTGACGTGATCGTGTCGCCGACGTACGTACCGGACCTGGTTCACGCGGTGCTCGACCTGGGCCTCGACAACGAACGGGGGCTCTGGCACCTGACGAGCGACGGTGCACTGACGTGGGAGGAGCTGGCCAGACGCGCCGCACGAATGGCGCGTGTGAGCACGGCCTCGTTGCGCGGCGTGCCGCTCGCGGAGCTGCGGCTCGCCGCGGCGCGCCCGAAATTCTCAGCGCTGACGAGCGAGCGAGGGTGGATCATGCCACCGATCGACCACGCGCTCGCTCGTTATGCGCGCAGCTGTGCGTGGGAGCGAACATCATGATGGCGTCTTCGATCGACACGACCGCCGACGGTCCCCGGATCGTGATCATCGGTGGCGGCCCGACCGGCCTCGCGGCCGGCTATCGGCTGCGGGAGCTCGGCTACACGAACTTCGTGCTGCTCGAGGCGCGGCACAAAGTGGGCGGTCTGGCCTCGTCCGAGACGAGCCCGAACGGGTTCATCTACGACATCGGCGGGCACGTCCTGTTCTCGCACTACCAGTACTTCGATCGCCTGTTCGACAAGCTCATGGGGGACGAATACCAGGAGCTCTTGCGGGAGTCGTGGGTCTGGATGTTCGATCGGTTCCTGCCGTACCCGTTCCAGAACAACATCAAGTTCCTGCCGAAGGACGTCGTGCTGGAGTGTCTGCTCGGGTTGATCGAGGCGCAGAAAGAACCGCTCGACAAGTCTCGCTTCGAGAACTTCGAGGAGCTCATTCTCGGAGTCTTCGGTCGGGGGATCGCGAAGCACTTCATGATGCCGTACAACTTCAAGGTCTGGGCGCACCCGCCGCGGCTCATGAACAAGGAGTGGATCGGCGAGCGCGTCGCGACGCCGCCGATCGAACGCGTGCTCGGCAACGTGGTCCTCGATCGCGACGACGTGTCGTGGGGGCCTAACGCGACGTTCAAGTATCCCCGGTACGGCGGCACGGGCGAGCTGTTCTGCCGCATGCGTCCATACGTCGAGGATCAGCTCCGCCTCTGCTCGGCTGTGGCGTCGGTGGATCTGCAGCACAAACGAGTCTGCCTGCGCGACGGCCGAACGGAACCGTACGACGTGCTGCTCTCGACGATGCCACTCGACATCCTGGTGACGTCGCTCGTCGGGGATGTCCCGGACTGCGTTCGTACACAGGCTGCTCGGCTTCGCCATTCCGGTTCGTACATCGTTGGCGTTGGCATCGAGCGGGAGTGTCCGTCGACCAAGTGCTGGATGTACTTCCCGGAGGCCAACTGTCCGTTCTACCGGCTGACGTATCTCTCCAACTACTCGCCTGATGTGGTGCCGGACGCGACGAGTCAGTACTCGATTCTCGCGGAGATTTCGCACTCGGTGCACAAGCCGGTGAGCCGAACGACGGTGGTGGACGACACGATCCAGGGTCTGGTGAACACGCGGATGATCAGCGAGGAGGATCGACGCTCCATCGTGGACGCGTTCCTCATCGAGCGCGACTACACCTATCCGACGCCGTCGCTGGAGCGCGACGAGGCACTGAGTGTCGTGCAGCCGTGGCTCGAGGAGCAGGACATCTATTCGCGCGGCCGCTTCGGCGCCTGGCGGTACGAGGTGGGGAACATGGATCACTCGGTCGCGCAGGGTGTGGAGTGGGTGAACCGCACCTTGCTCGGTGATAGGGCGAACGAGTTGACGTGGCTGGCGAAGCGCGGCTGCTGAAACGAACAGGAAACAACGTTGTCTTTACCACCGAGGACACAGAGGTCACAGATCTCTGTGACCTCTGTGTCCTCGGTGGTTGAATGGACTCAGAACGTTCCGTTGTAGACGGCGCACGAGCGGCAAATCTCGGGCGGCGTATCGGAATCCAGACCAGCTCTGAATGCCTCGTACTCGTCGCCCGCCCACACCGCCGCCACGCCGCGCTCGCGCACCGAGCCAAAGTTGTAGCGATCTGGCGTGGCGATCATGCAGCAGGGCATGGAATAGCCCTGGTAGCTGATGTACGGGCCGTGCCACGGCCAGTTGCAGCGCTCACGGCCGGGCGTCCCCGCCGGATGCGCGTGAACCGCCGTGCGCGGCAATCGGAGATCGACACCTAACCCGGCCGCGACCGAGGTCGCGGCGTCGAAGTAGTGGGCGATCCGCGCCGGGTCGTCGTCCAGCAGCGTCTGCGACTGCACGAACTCGCGCATCGGCGCATAGTGCGCCGGCAGGCTCGACTCCCCGAAGTCATGACAGAGATGCTGCACGAATATCGTCTGGATGCCATGCGCGTGCGCGAGCCGTACGAGCGCGGGCAGCTCTTCGAGGTTCTGTCGCATGATCACCATCACCAGCCGGAGATGCGGAAACTCCGTCTGGTGCCGATGTCGCGCGCGGCGCAGGTGATCGAGATTCCGCAGCACGCGGTCGAAATGCGCGCGCTCGCGGATCCGCTCGTACGTCGCCGCGCTGGCGCCGTCGAGCGAGATGTGCATCGTGTCGAGACCACTCGTCACGGACTCCTCGGCGCGGCGCTCGGTGAGCAGCGTCGCGTTCGTGTTCGTGGTCACCCTGATCCCGCGCTCGACGGCGTGGCGGATCATGTCGAAGAAACGCGGGTGCATCATCGGCTCGCCCAGACCCTGCAGATGCAGCTCGCGCAGGCTCGGCAGGTCGGCGATGATGTCGGTGAACATGTCGAAGTCCATGAACGCCGGCGGCCCGTGCGGCGGCCCGTCCGTCCTGAACTGGATCGGACACATCTGACAGCGCAGGTTGCACTGCCCCACCGGCTCGAGCTGAATGTAGGCCGGCGGCACAACCGGCCGCCTCATGTCGAGCAACGGAAGCGCTTTCACCAGAAGGCCACGCGGAAGGTGATCCCGCCTCTGATGCGGTGGTACACCGAGAGCACCGGCACCACGATCGACGTCACGACGACCTCGATGACGTGCGGAGTCCGCCGTGTCGTCTCGTGCAGGCGCCGCGCGATGAGCATTGCGGTCAGGCCGACCCACGCAGCGATGCCCGATACCGCGATTGCGTCCGAGTCGAGTAGTACCCCGGCCACCACGGTGCCTAACGCGACGAGTATGGCGTAGTAGAGCACCGGCCGGTCGGGCCGGATGAACCGGTCGTAGAGCTCCGGGTGCTTCTTGTACAGCAGCGCATCGAACACGTGCTTCGCCTCGGCGCGCAGGCTCACACCCCACGGCGCGGGACGCACCGGGTGCACGATGATGGCGTTGATCGCGTGCACCACCTCGAAGCCGTGCTCGATCAGCTTGAAGTAGAGATCACTGTCCTCTCGCCACGCGACGCGAAACCGCGCGTCGAACCCCTGCACGCACTCGAGCGTCCGCCGGCGACAGAAGCAGTTTGCCGTCACGAAGCCTGCCGTCTCGAGCCGTGCGACATCGCGCTCGTAGTCGGTCGGGTCGTCCGGAAGCGGGACATAGATGCTGCCGCTCGCGGCGTCCGACGCATCCGCGTCCAGCGCCACGAGGCCCTGCCGCAGCCAGTCACGGTCAGGAATCGTGTCGTCGTCCGTGAATGCGATCACCTCGCCGCTCGCCCGGCGCCACCCGGCGTTTCGCATTGCCGCCGGCCCCTGGGCCGGTGTCGCGCCCGTGAGGTAAGCGATCGCGATGTCATGCGCCGCGCGCCACCGATCGACCACCTCGCGCGTGGTATCGCTGGCTGCGTCGTCGCACACGATGACCTCGAACTGGTCATGGGCGAGCGTCTGCACCGCGAGCGCGTTCAGCGTGCGTTCGAGCAGCGCCGGACGCTCGTACGTCGGAATCACCACCGAGCACCACATCACGCGTCTCTCCTTGTCGCGTCGAGCGACATCGGCTTCTCGAGCAGGAACGAGCCAATGACGAGCGCATCGAGCGGCGACGTCCAGAAGCTTTCCACGGCATCACGCGGCGTGCAGACGATCGGCTCGCCGCGCGTGTTGAATGACGTGTTGATGAGCACGGGGACGCCCGTGCGCTGCTTGAACGCCTCGAGCAGGTCGTAGTACATCGGCTGCTGGTCTCGACGAATCGTCTGGACGCGAGCGGTGCCGTCCACGTGCCGCACCGCCGGGATTCGATCGGCCTTGTCGGGCACGACGTCGTAGACGAACAGCATGAACGGCGCGACGCTCGCGCCCTCGAACCATTCGCCCGCGTCCTCCTCCAGCACCACTGGAGCAACCGGCCGGAAGTCCTCGCGATCCTTGATGTCGTTGAGCCGAGCCTGCATCTCGGCGCGGATGGGCGATGCGAGAATGGACCGTGCGCCGAGCGCGCGAGGTCCGAACTCCATGCGACCCTGGAACCAGCCTATGACCTTGTCGCGCGCGAGCAACTCGGCTGCCTCTCCGGCGACGTCATCGAGCCGCCGGTACGCGAGCTTGGACCAGCGAAGAAACTCCTCGATCTCGTCGTCCGTGAAGCCGGGTCCGAGGAACGCATGCTCCATCCGATAGCAACGTTCGCCGGGCCGCTGCTGCGCGTCCACCCATAGCGCGGCGCCTAACGCGGTTCCGGCATCGCCGGCGGCGGGCTGGACCCAGATGTCGTCGAAGATGCGGGCGTCACGGAGCCGCGCGTTCATGACGCAGTTGAGCGCGACACCTCCGGCCAGGCAGGCCCGTCGCGAGCCCGTCTCCCGCTGGACCGCGCGGGCGATCGCGATGACCGTCTCCTCGAGTACGAGCTGGAGAGATCGGGCGATGTCCAGGTAGCGCTGCTCGAGCGGGCCGCCTCGCTCACGTCGCGGCCCGAACCAGGTCTCGAGACACGGATCGGCAATGGTGTACCGGCCTCCGTCGCCGACGCGAATCATGTCGCGAAACGCGTTCGCATAACGTGGCCTGCCGTACGACGCGAGCGCCATCACCTTGTACTCGTCCGACGACCGCAGAAAGCCGAGGTAGTCGGTCACCTCCTCGTAGAGGAGACCGAGCGAGTGAGGAAGGTCCACGCGGCCGACGAGCTCGAGGCTGGTCGCGTGGCCGTGCCAGTACGTCGTCGTGGCGCGCTCGCCGCGACCATCCAGCGCGATCACTGCCGCGTCGTCGAACGGCGACGCGAGAAAGGCACTCGCCGCGTGCGCGAGATGGTGGTCGACAAAATCCCAGACGTATGGGCCCGTCCAGCTCGCGCCTCGGAAGCGAGAGCGCAAGTGGAGCGGCGGACCGTCCACCAGCTGCCTCGGCGCATTCACGATCGAGGAGAGGAACAACGGGTCCCACGGCGAGACCCACTCGCTGCTGTCGCCGTACACGCTCAGGTCGAGCGGGATCTCGACCGTCGGGTCCCGCAGCCGGTTGCCTAACAACTGGGACGGGTCGAACGAGTAGGCGACGTGGTCGATCTCCCCGAGCGTCACGTCCGCCGACCGGAGACAGAACTCGATCGCGTGGAAGGGCAGCTCCCAGGTCGAGAAGGGAACCGGTCGCTTCCCGTGCTTCACTTTCGTGAACCGTTCCTCTTCCGCCGCGGCAACGACGTCGCCGTCGCTTACGAGGCAGGCAGCCGGGTCGTGAAATGCGGCGTTGATGCCGAGTGTGAGCATGGGTCGTCAGCAGTTGAGTGAAAGCTCCGGGTCGATCGCGAGCCCAGGCGCTGGCGGGCCGGCCAGCAGCTCGCAGACGGCGGCGGCAACCTCGTCGGGGCGCACGCCGCGCAGGCACTGGTGATGCTGCTCGGGACACACGCTGCGGAAACAGTTCCGGCACGGAACGTCGTGCGACAGCACACGGCTCGGAACCATCCACGGCGTGTGTTGTGGGTTGGTGAGCGCGTAGAGGTCGACGACGGCTGTGCCGACCGCCGCCGCGATGTGCGCCGGACCGGTGTTGTTCGTGAGCAGAACGGGCGCCTCGGCGATGAGCGCGGCGAGCTCGCCGAGCGAGAGTGCGCCGGCGAGGACGCGCGCGCGGCCATTCACGCTCGCGCTCACTCGCGTCGCGAGCTCGACCTCCGACGCGTCACCCGTGATCAGCACGCTGGCACCGGTCTGCGCGACGACCTGTCGGATCGCCTCGGCGAAGAGCTCCGGCGGGTATCGTCGCGACGCCGCCGTGGCACCGGGGTGGACCACGAACCACGATTCGTCGCGATCGACGCCAACGGATCCGAGCAGCGTGCGAACGCGTGCACGATCATCGGGCGGAACGCGCACCGAGAGCCGTCGGTCGCTCGCGCAACAGCCCACCGCGGCGACGAGGTCCAGCTGCCGCTCAACCTCGTGTCGAATCCCGAGCTCGGGCTCGCGCTCTGCCACGCGAGTCGTGAGCAGCTGGTACGGGTTCTCGCGGCAATGAGCGAGTCGAAGCGGGATGTCGGCCAGATAGCAGAGCAGCGCCGCCGGCAACGGGCTCTGACTGAACGTCGTGAAGATGATCGCGCTGTCCAACGCCCGAGCGCGAAGCAGCTCGGCCATCTCGTGGTCTCGGCTGCTGTCCGCCCGCGGCGGCGTCGCCTTGAGCCACGGCGCATCATATACCATGACGTCATCGATCTCCGGCACGAGTGCCGCCACCGCCGCGCCGGAGTGCGAGGTGAGCAGCGTGACGCGGCGTCCCGGCCGTGCTTCCTTGAGCGCGCGAATGGCCGGCGTCGTCATCAGCACGTCGCCGATGGTGTCGAGCCGGACGGCCAGCACGTTCGTGGCGTCGCTCCAGAGCGTAGTCGGCGCGGCGATCACGCCAACCTCTCGTTAGGCACCGCGGCCGTGCCCCAACCGCCCGCTGGCGGCCACGTGACGATGGCACGCGCGGCTGCCGCCAGATTGCTCACGACCAGGTCCGGGTGCCGGAAGGGACCACCGACCCACTCCGTCTCTCCGCCCGCATCCACGAGGATGGTGCGACAGCCGGCACGCTCTCCGGCTTCCACGTCGTCGAGGATGTCGCCAACCATCCAGGATCGAGACAAGTCCACGTCGAGCTCGAGCCGCGCGCGCATGAGTAGCCCGCACCGCGGCTTTCGGCAATTGCATTCGACGGCGTACCTCGAGACGCTGCCGTGCGGATGATGCGGGCAGTAGTAGAGCCCACGAAATCGCACGCCGAGTGGCGCGAGCAGCTCGGCGATGCGGTGCTGCACAGCGTCGAGCGCATTCTCGGAGAACTGGCCGAACGCGACCCCCGGCTGATTCGAGACCACCGCCACGTCGAACCCGGCCGTCCGGAGCATAACGAGTGCGTCCTCGGCCCCGGAAACCAGCGTGATTTGCTCCGGATCCACGTTGTACGGCACGTTCGTGATGAGCGTCCCGTCCTTGTCGAGAAAGACGACGGGCGCCGGGATCGCGATGCTCACGCCGACAGGTCCTCGCTCAGCTCGGACGCGACGGGCTGGCCACAGGAGACCACCGTCTCATTTGCGCGAGCCCGTGCTTCCTCATAGAACGCCAGCATGGACGACGTGACATCGTCCCACGTGAAGCGTTCGCGAACGTCTCGCAGCCCTTCGGCGGCGAAGGAGGCCCGCAGCTGTGGCTGGGTACAGAGCTCCGTGATGCGCTCCGCGGCCGCGACCGGATTCTTCGGCGGCACGAGGAATCCCGTTTCGCCGTCTCGGATCGTGAACTTGAGGCCACCCACCCGCGCGCCGACGACGGGCGTCCCGCAGGCCATCGACTCGAGCGGCGTCATGCCGAACGGCTCGTACCATGGCAGCGTGATGAAGACGTCGGCCGCGCTGTAGTAGAAGCGCAGTGCGTCCCCGCCGCGACGGCCGACGAATGTCACCGCATCGGCGACGTCCGCGCCGCGGGCGACCTGTCGAAGGCGTTCGATCTCAGGCGTCGGCTCGCGGTTCGGGTCCTCCGTATCGCCGCCGACGACGAGAAGCCGCGCCGGAATCCCGTAGTCGTGGCGCACGAGCGCAGTCGCCCGGATGACGTCGTCCACGCCCTTGCGGGCCACCATCCGGCCCAGCTGCAGCAGGCACGGCCCACCAGTCGTCAGGCCGATCGCTCGGCGTGCATTCGCGTTGGCGATCGGATGGAAGCGGTCTCGATCGACGCCGCATGGGATGATTCGGATCCGCCGCGTGTCCGCTCCGTAGAGCCGCAGGAGATCGCCGGCGTCTTCGGGACACTCGGCCACGATGCCGTCGGCCTCGTCGACGATCATTTCCTCGAGCCGACCTCGGCATGGCGGAAACCTGTCCGCATCGCCCTGATGCTGACGCCTAACGCGACCAAGCGCGTGGAAAGTGATCACGACCGGGATGCCGAGTGTCTGGCGCATCGCGAGCGCGACAAGCCCGGACATCCAGAAGTTCGCGTGCACGATATCGTACACGACCCCCTCGTCTGTCGCGAAGTCGATCGCGAAGCGCGCGAACTCGTCCATGTACGGCAGCAGCGCTTCCTTACAGATGGCCGTGGCGGGTCCGGCGCTCGCGTGTACGATGCGAACGCCGGGTGCCCATCGCTGTACTTCGGGCTGGTCACCGGCGTCGCGGCGCGTGAACACATCGACCGCGACGCCGCGCCGCGCGAGATGCTGCGCGAGCTGTGCGACGTACACGTTCTGCCCGCCGCAGTCGACGCCGCCGAGCGTCGCCGCCGGCGACGCGTGCTCCGAGATGAGCGCGATCCGGCGAATCATTCACCAGCCCTCGCGGTGGCCAACTCGGCACGGGCGGTTCTGGCGCTCAGTAACTGCCATGCTGAACCGACGACCTCGTCCACTTCCACAGCCAGCGCGCACGGGTGACCGATGGGACACGTCTCGTGCATGCACGGTCGACAGGAGACATCTCGCCAGAGCACCCGGTGACGCTCCGTATCATGCGGCGCCCAGCGCTCCACGTCGGAGCCCGACGCGATGATTACACTCGGGGTACTCACCGCCGCGGCCACGTGCGAGATGCCGGTGTCGTTCCCCACCACCAGCGCGGCATCGCTGACGAGCGCGGCGAATGCGCCGAGCGTCAACTGGCCCGTGAGGTCGATGAAGGGAGTGCGCATCTCATCCGTCACCGCCCACGTGATCGCGCGCTCCTCGGCCGTCCCGGTGATGCAGACCGTGAGACCGCGCGAGCTCAGCGCGTCGGCGACGGCGGCGAATCGGTGGGCTGGCCAGCGGCGCGATGGGAATCGCGCACCCGGATGCACGCACGCGTACGAGGCGCCCTGGAGCGCGGACACCCTGAGCGTGGCAGAGAGCGCCGTCGCGAGCGAGGATCGATCTCCATCGGCCAGCGGGAACTCGAGCGTGTCATCCGCGCTCGGCGCCCCGAGATGCTCCATGAGCAACAGCAGCCGACGCGTTTCGCTCCGCGACGTGGGCCAGAGCATGAACCCCGTCGGATCGGGAACAAGGTCGCCCGGCTGAAAGAAGCCGGCGCTCCGCCGCGCGCCAAGCATCGCAATGCAGTCGTTGACGAACGACCCACTGCCGTGCAGCTGCACGGCGAGATCGAACTGCCGGTCCCGCATGTCATCGAGGAAGTGCTCGAGCCGCGCGTCGTTGACCTCCTGTTCCGGGAGTCCGTGGAATCCGGGGAATTCGATAAACTCGTCGACGTACGCGGCGAATCGCGCGGCGAACGTCGCGGCCCATGGCAATCCGATGAGGGCGATGGTCGCGTCGGGAAGCGCGCGGCGCAGGGCCCGGAGCGCTGGCACCGCGCACAGCATGTCGCCAAGGTGCAGCGCACGGAGCACGGCGACGCAACGTGGCGCCGGGTCGGTCAGTATAGGACGCGATGAACAAGACACTGTGACTGCTCAGCCGGACGACGATATGGTCTGACAAACGACTGCCGGATCAACCGGGCAAGCACCGGACCATTCGTATCACTTGGCTACGAATAGGACCTCGTTATGCATCGTGCTCTTTCGCATCCCAAGTAAACCGTTCGTGTCCCAAGAATGTGAGCCTGTCTGGCAAGAGTGGGACCCGGGCACGGAACTCGCCGCCGGATTTTCCGACACGACCGCGTCCGTTCGCGACGCTTCCCCCGCATCGTCATGGCCTCGCCGCACGATCCCGCCCCCCGCGACGCTCAACGGGTCGAGCTCTACCACGCGCCCTTTACCGACGGCGGCGTGGCGTCGCTGCGCCTGCTCGGCCAGCTCATCGACCGCCATAACCTGCTCCTGGCCGTCATGACGCAGCTGACGACCGGTGTTTTCCTCACTGGGTACGCGCTCGGCCTGCGCGCATCGAGCACGGTCATCGGTCTGCTCGCCGGCGTACCGTTTCTGGTGAAGGTGGCGCAGCTCTATCTGTCGTGGTGGATCGAGCGTGCCGGACATTGGCGGCGCTCCGCGCTCGAGGGGGCGCTGCTCAGTCGCACGGTGCTGCTTGTCGCGGCGGTGGGGCCGCTCGTGGCCGGACCCGGCATTGGCGCGTGGGTTCTGGTCGCGGCGGTGGCGGGTTCTGCGTTAGGCGCGACGGTGTTCGAGATGGCCTTCCAGACATGGATGGCCGAGCTCGTTCCGGAAGCGTCGCGGGGTAACTTCTGGGGACGCCGGGCTCGCGTCGTCGGGATTGCCGGACTCGCCGCGAGCCTCGTCGCCGCGTTCGGCATCGACCGTGCCGGCCACAACGGCACGCCGGTACTTGCCGACTTCGCCGTCGTCATGAGCATTGGCGCGCTCAGCGGGCTTGCCGGTCTCGTGTTCCTGCGACGTGGCCCATCACCGCGGCGCCAGCGGTCGCGTGTGGAACCCATCTCGCTTCGTGAGACGGTGTCGAGACCGGTGCACGACCTGAACTATCGCCGTCTGCTCATCTTCATCGGACTCTGGGGCGTGGCGGGCGGGATCGCGGCACCATTCTTCGTGGTCTACATGCTCGAGGAGCTGCGCCTGTCATTTCTCGTCGTCACCGTGCTGACATCGATCACGGCGGCCACGGTTTCGCTGGCGCAGCTCTACTGGGGTCGCCTGGGCGATCACTTCGGGGCCAAGACCACACTTCGTACCGGCACGTACGTCATCGCGCTCACGCAGCTGATCTGGCTGTTCACGGGGCCGGGCCGCACGTGGATGATCGTGATCGCGCAGCTGCTCGCCGGGTTCGGCTGGGGCGCGTATCACCTCAGCCTAACGAATCTCGTGCTCAAGCTCGCGCCGTCGGACGCGCGGCCGTCCTACCTGGCGTCGTTCGGCGCCGTGCAGGGGCTGGCCGAGGCGCTGGCGCCGGTCGCGGGAGGGCTCGCGCTCGATGCGATGGTGCGTGGCGGCCTGTCGTGGCTCGTCAGCTTCCAGATCATGATCGTCACGTCGTTCGTGCTGTTCGCGATCGCAACGCCGCTGCTGGGGAACGTGTTCGAGCCGGGCGGCGTCACGGTCGGGCGGATGATCCGCGTGATGGGGCGGTTCCGGTCGATGAGCATCGAGTACAACGGCGACTTCCTGTTCGACTACGTGTACACGCACCTGGCGCGCATTGCGGACTTCGTTGCGCGCGAGGAAAGTGGCGAGAAGCGCGAGCGGTCCTGAGGCCCTGCGCGTCGACCAGCCGCCGAAGGTGCAAAGACGCTCACGTCATCGCACTGAGCCGGTACTCGAACCCGGGAAGGACATCGTCGCCTCGTAACGCGTCCGTCTCGTCGAGGATGGACTCGGTCCCGTCGGCGCGGTACACACGCGCGAGCACGCGAACAGGGTCCACGACCCACACCAGCCGAGCTCCGGCGGTCAGCCAGTTGCCAACCTTCGCGAGCACTTCGCCGGGCCGATCATCCGGCGATAGAACCTCCACGGCGAGATCAGGCGCGAGCTCGGCGAATCCACGCGGCGGCGGGTCTGGTACTCGTGCTGTGCTGATGAACGCGACATCCGGGGCGCGCACGGTATCCGGGTTCCGCGCGAGCGTGAACCCTGTTTCCGCGGCGAAGACGCGCCCGAGATGGTTGGCATTCACGTGATTCGCGATTGCTACCAGGAGTTGGGCAGCCACGTCACCGTGGCGGTAGCCGGCAGGCTCTCGCACCACGAGCACACCACGCACGAGCTCCGTCCGCTTGTTCGGAAGGTTCAAACGTATCAGCTCTTCGGCGGTCATGAGCGGCGGGACCTGGGCGTGTGCGGACACGCCCACAATCTATGCTCGACCTCATCGTCCCGCCGCATCAAAACACGCCGCCCCACATTGACATCCCGAGCGATCGCACACGGTGTCAGTCGACAATGTAGCGCCACACTCCGGTGTTCTGTTTCTGCCAGACCGAGAAATATTTGCCGAGTTTTTGGCCTTCGCTGTTGTAGACCCAGCCGACAGTGAACGCCAGGTCGCCGCTCGATGCGGCATGGCTGATCTCGGGTGCCCAGTTGAACACGCCTAACGGGTCATCAGCGTGTGTTTCCCCGATCGCGGCCGGCCCGAAGACCCACCCGACACTCTCCGAATTGCCCGATTGCGCGCCGGTCGGTGCCGCATAACGAGCGAATGCCTCTCCGTTGCCCAC
>JAJKIV010000297.1 GCA_021154285.1 Gemmatimonas sp.
ACGATGAGCAGGACCTCACCGGCGACGAAACCGATCGTCTGGTCGTGGCCGAAGGTCCAGCGCATCATGAAGCCTTGCCATGTGGCCAGCCAGCGGAACGGCGAGGTTAGTACCAGGATCGCCGTGCGCCAGTTGGCGGGGAAGAGGTCCGCGAACGATTCGAACATGAGTCGCCCTCAGGTGGGAACACGAGCGGGAAGGAAGTACGTCGCTCTTGGGTGGACGAGTCACGCTACGCCAGGCAAATCAGCGCAAAATGACCATTGTGCGTCAGGTCACTGTTGAGCGACCTATAAATTGACGCGGCCCAAATTGACCGCCCCGCGATGTCCTAAATGCGTCCCGGGACGAGCACCTCGGCCGCGCGGGTAGCGCGTTATGCTCTCGTCCCGCGATCGTCACAAGCCATGCGCATTGCACTCGCCTCCTGTTCCGGACACTGGTCCTCCCTCCTGACCGCACTGCTCGTCACCGTTGCGTGTCGTGGTCCCGTGCGCGATCGGCACGTCGCGGAGACCACGCTGGCGCTCTCGCAAGCAATTGTCACTCACGTGCCGGGGGACACGTTCGTGGCGGACACCGGTATCCGTGCCGATTCGTCGGGACATCTCGTGCTGCCGATCGTGCTTGTGAACGCGTGTGAGGGCGAGGATTGCGAAACGCAGTTCACGGCGCTCGCGTGTGGCGATGCGGTCTTGCGGACGGAGCCTTCCGTAAAAGCGCCCGTTGTCGCGCGGGTCGCACGAGGTGACACCGTGGAAGTGCGCCGCACGGACCTCCATATCATCAGTCCGGGGATTGTCATCCTCAGGCGAGCGTACGTGCTCGACTCCGACGCGAGCGACGATCCGGATCAATCGCGGATCCCGCGTGCCGATACCCTCCGTTTCGCCGCGGGCGACACCCTGTATCTGCTGCGGTATCTCGAGCTCGGCTCGTGGCTATGGTGGCGCGGGCGGCCGAGCTCCGGGAGCGAGTTCTGGGCCGGACCAGCGGGGGAAGGCTACGGCGGCGCGACGCATCGGACCGATAGCTCACTCGCCATCGCGCGCTCGCAACCGAAGATCGATGTGTGGTGGTTGATTGAACGGCAAGGCGCCACCTCGGCGTGGTGGCTCCGCGATTCGCGCGGCAGCATCCGATCTCTTCCCGCGATGAAGCACTGGGGAGAGCACTGCCCGCGCGTCAATAGAGGGAAAACGCGCTGAATTGGTGACGGCGGGAGATCGCGTCCGCCTCGTGCTCACAGCATCCGCACAGTCGTGCGTGGGCGGCGTTCATCGTTAGGCGCTCGCCGCCGATGTGAAGGATCGATAGGGCAAGCCCAATGCGACGGCGAACGGCGCACTGGCGTCCAACGTACCAGAGCCACATTATGGTGGTCCCGCGCCGAGAGCGGAGCCCTCCATGGCCGATCACCTGCCGCCTGAACTTGTACGGCTGCTCGATGCAGGGGACGACCACGCGCGAGAGCGCGCCTGGACCGAGTTCCTGGCCGCGTACCACCGCCTTGTTCTCCATGCCTGCAGATCGCGCACGCATGACTACGACGGCGCGATGGACGCCTACGCGTACGTTCTCGAGCGCCTCCGCGAGGGAAACTGCCGGCGGCTCCGGGCGTATGCCGTCGACCGCCGGAGCGCCTTTACCACCTGGCTGGTTGTCGTCGCCAAACGCCTTTGCATCGACCTCGCACGGCAGCGTTTTGGACGGACGGAGAAGGGCGCGGCCGACTTGGGGGATCGGGATCTCTCTCGTCAAAGGCTCGTAGAGCTCACGGCCGAGGAGATCGACCTCGGTACGATTCCCGACCCGTCGGAGCAGACACCGGAAACGCAATTCGACGCCGCGAGCCTTCATGAGGCGCTGCATCACGCGATCAGTCGACTCGATCCACAGGATCGCCTGCTGCTCGCGCTCCGGTTCGAGGACGGGCTCACGGCAGAGCGTATCGCGTCGATCTTGCGACTGCCGACGCCTTTTCACGTTTATCGTCGACTCACGCGAATCCTCGGCCTGTTGCGGGAACGGCTCGATCGCCAAGACAATCCGGTCGTCTGATTCCGTTCAATTGAGTGGACGCTCTCTTACGACATGAACAGCGATTCTTCCTCGCCGCACCTCTCCAATGGGGACCTGGCCGCCTTTCTCGATGGCCGGCTCGACGCACCCGCGCGGTCGGCGGTCGAAGCACATCTCGCCGACTGCGCGCGCTGCCGCGAGGAGATGGTAGAGACGCAGATGGCGCTGTCGGAGCTTGGTCCGTCGCGCCGAGTTCCGCTGGCTCGACCGAACACGTTCCGACGCGCCACGTGGATCGCCGGAGTGGCCGCGGCGATCCTCGTCATCGCGATGGTGCCGCGGCTCCGGCAATCATCGCTCGCGGGGCGAGGCGACGAAGCGCGCGTCAGGGGAGGGAGTGCGTCTTCGTCCATCATCGTCGTCTCGCCTCACGCGGACGCGGCGGATGCCGGACATCTCGTGTTCACGTGGCGATCACTGGAACCGGACGCCACCTACCGACTCGTCGTGACGGATTCGGTCGGCGCACCGGTCTTTCGCACGACGACGAGGGACACCGCTGTTGTCCTGCCAGCAGCGATCCCGGTTGCTCGCGGGCGCAGCTATTTCTGGTATGTCGATGCCTTGCGCCGCGGCGGACATAGTGTGAGTACGGGCGTTCAATCGTTCTCCGTGCCGCGTTGATGGCGGTTGAGTCGCGCCGGTTGCTCGCGGCCTTGCTCGCGGCCCTTCTCGCGGGCGGCTGTGGCGGTGGCCGTGCCGTGCCTCGCGATCCCGTGTCTGGCGATTCGCTGTACGCGCGCGGCGACTACGCCGGTGCGCGCCAGGCGTGGCGTGCGGAGCTGGCACAGGCCAGCGCGTCATCGGCGCGGGCGGCGCATCTGCTCACGTCGGTGAGCCTCGCGGCGTATCATCTCGCCGACTATGCCGAAGCGCGGCGTACCGGCGACAGCGCGCTGAGCCTGGCGCGCTCGTTAGGCATCGGCCCCAGGGAGCACTTCCGAACCGTGAACGCGCTCGGACTCGTCGCGTGGCATCAGGGACGACTCGACACGGCGGGAACGTTGTTTCGCGACGCGCTTCGGCTGGCGACGGCGGCGAACGACACCCCATCGATGGCGAAGGCGTCGGGAAATCTGGGGCTCGTGCTGACGGATTACGGCGACTTCACTGCCGCGCGATCCGCTTTTCGCACGGCTCAGTCGGCGGCGCACGCGATCGGCGACCGGAAGACGGAGGGGAACGCCTTCACGAATCTCGCGATGCTCGCGCAGCGCACCGGCGAGCTCCCATCGGCCGAGGACTACGTGACGGAGGCGCTGCGCCTGTTCCGCCAGATCGGCTACGAGACCGGCGAGCAGAATGCACTTGGCCAGCGCGTGACGATCGACGAAGCCAAGGGCGATCCACGCGCGGCATTCGCCACGCTCGACAGCGCGCTGGCAATCGTAAAGCGGCTGGGATTGAAGCAGGAAGAGGCGAGCGATCTCGAGATCTTTGGCGATTTGTACGCCGAGGCAGGCGATCTCCGCTCGGCCGCCCTCTATTACGATCGCGCACAACGCCTTTTCGCGACGTCGGACATTCAGCTCGAGGCGGCGAACGTCCTGCGCGCGCAGTCGGGTGTCGCCGCGGCGCTGGGTGACACCCTGGGGGCGCGGGAGCGGGCGCACGAGGCGCGCCGCATTCATCAGGCCCTCGGCGCGACCGCGGAGGAGCTGAATGACCGCCTCGCGGAGATCGAGCTTGCCCAGCCTAACGATGGCGCGGTGAGTGCCATGCTCGACAGCGCCGAGGCGCTCGCGGGAGAAATGGGCGGGGCGGCGGCGCGAAGCCGGGTCGTGCTTGCGCGCGCAACCATCGCCGAGCGACGCGGCGACTGGCGGCGAGTGCTGGCTCTGCTGGCGACGACCCGCGATCTCGAGCGGGCCGGCAACGACTGGCGTTGGCGGGCAGCCGCGCTGCGCGCACGGGCGTTCGCGCGGCTCGGTCGGCTGGACTCCGCGGAGATGGCGGGCCGAGCGGCCGTGCAATTCGTCGAACGCAGTCGTCACGCGTATGGCGGGCCGGCCCTGCGCACGATGTTCGAGAATCGCCAGCAGCAGCTGTACGCGGAACTCGTCTCGGTGTTGGTAGCGGAACACAAGATGACGAGCGCATTCGAAACGGCCGATGCCACCGCCGGTCGGACGCTGGCGGAGCATCTGACATCCGCGCGGAGCCAGCTCGATCGCCGGAACGCATCGGGACTGCTCGACGCGAGCGCTCTGGCACGGGAGATAGACACGCTTACCGCACGTGTGGAGGAGTTGGAGAGCGCTGCCGACGGTGCGGCGGACGGCGATGGTGACGCGATGCAGCGGGAGCTTCGCGACCGGCTCGCACGAGCGCGCTCGGAGTACGACGCGATCATGGCACGCACTGACGTCGGCGAGGAGGCACACCTCCTCGGCCTAACGACGATGAGCGTCGGGCGGATTCAGAGCAGCCTCGAGCCCGCCGAGGCACTGATCGAGTACTTCGCGACCAGCGACACGCTGTTCACGTTCGTCGTGACGGGACGAGCGATTCGCGTTCTGGCGCAGTCCCTATCGCGCGATCGCGTGAACTCGCAGGTGCGCGTGTTCCGGGGTGTTCTCGCGGCGCGACCAACTTCCTCCACGCTCGGCGCAGCGGACGATCTGTATAATCTGCTCATCACTCCGGCCGTGCGCAGTGGGGCGCTCGAGGGTGTCAAACGGCTCATCATCGTGCCCCGGGGCGTGCTCACCTATCTTCCGTTCGCGGCGCTCCGGGACCGCGCGCAGGGGCAGTTCCTCATCGAGCAATTCGTCCTTGCGTTCCTTCCCGCGGCGAGCGCCCTGCCGGTGTTACGCGCGCCGGATCGGTTTCGCGTCGCTGCCGCGCGGGGGAGCGGCACGGCAGCTGGATTCGCGCCGCTCACGCACGAGCTGCCGGCGACGGCGATCGAGGTGCAGCGATTCAAGGAGCGAATCCCGAATGCGATCGCCTATGCTGGCGTCGATGCGTCGGAGCGCGTACTGCGTGATGCCTTGAGCGCCGGCGCGATCGTGCACGTCGCGACGCATGCGGTTTTCAATGCGACCAATCCGATGTTCTCGGAGATTCGTCTCGCGCGCGGGGCGGGCGGCGGACGCGGCGACGATGGCAAGCTTCAATTGTTCGAGGTATTCGGGCTGCGGGTGCGCAGCCCGCTCGTCTTCCTCTCGGGCTGCGAAACGGGTGTCGGCGCGTCTGGCTCGACCGAGTTCGAGCGCGGCGAGGATTTCGCGACGCTGTCGCGGGCGTTCCTCTTTGCCGGCGCTCGCAACGTGATCGCGACGTTGTGGCGTATCGACGATGCGGGTGCGGCGGCGCTCGCCGATCGCTTCTACGCGCATCTGGGCTCGTCGTCAGCCGTCGACGCGCTCGCGCTCGCGCAGCGAGAGATGCTGCGCGATGCGCGTTTCGGCGCGGCGTACTACTGGGCCGGTTATCAAGCGAGTGGCGCGGGTCGGTAGCATCTGGAGCTAGAATCCCCTCCAGAACGCGCCGGAGTTGTTCACCTGACCTGCCGCGTTCGGGCTCGCGAGATTGTTGAGGGCAAACGCGACGCCGGTGTTCGGTGGGCCGAGTCCGCCCAGGTTGTGGCGTGTTGCATTGCCATTAGCGTCGATGAACCACGCGACCGCCTGATTGCAGCTTTCGCCAACGGCAATCGTGCCGGCGCCGTTCACGGCGTAGGCGGCGGATGCGCTGCCGCAGATCTGCCCTGACTGCTCGAGCGCGACTGCCGGTGCCCACGGGCCGTACACGCCGGCGAGTAGGGTCCGCTGCCACATCACAGCGAGTCCGTTGCTGTTGCCGACGACGATGGTGCCGGAATCATTGATGGCGTATGCCGCCGCCTGTGTGGCGCCCGCGAGAGGCGCGAGGTGGGTCGCCGTTCCGGCAGCGTCCCAGTAGAGCGCGTTGCAGCAGGTCGCGCCGTCCAGGCCCACCGTCATGCCTTTGACGTTAAGCCCCTGCGCCCAGCCGCCATCGGTGACATCGGAGGGCAGCGTATCGATGCGCAGCAGCCAGGTGGAGCCGGAGCGCGTCCACACGGCGGGGCTGTGCCGCGAGTTGAGCGTGACGTTGCCGGCGAGGATCACCGCGTGGCCCGTGTTGTCCGAGACGAGCGCGCGCGCCGCGCTCTGGAAGCTGCCTAACGATGGGAGCGCCGTTGCCGTCCACGGTCCTCGTGCTCCACCGGCGCTCGTCCAGATGGCCGCGTGACCGCTGGCGTCCTGGCCCGCGATCAGCGTGCCGCTCTCGTCAATTGCCCAAAGGACGCTGTTCTTCTGAATCGTGACCACGCCGACTGCTGGATCCCACAGCGCCCCCGCCGAGCCGTTCTGCCCGACGACCTGACCCGCACCATTGATCGACTTTCCGACGACCGGAATCGCCGTCGCGAGCGTGATCGCGAACAGGTCGCTGCCGATACCCTGCTTCGAGGACGGGGTGGTCGCTACGATGTCGTAATTGCCGACCGCGGGGTCGGCGGCGATTGTCACATTGGCGACGAGGTGTGACGAGCTCACGAACCGCGTGTTGTTGATCGTGACCTTCGCGTACGGGACTCCGTTGAGGTACCACCCCGCCTTCGTGCCGGCGTCGAACCCGCTGCCGGTGATCTGCACGTCCAGATTCACCGTGCCCTGGGCGGCCGCCGCTGGACTGGCGGATGTCACCGTCGGCGACGAAGGGACGGTTCGGAGTCGCAGGTCGGACGCGCTCGGGCGTGTCGGATCAGTCGCGTCCGAGCAGCCGACGAGGAGCAGCAGCACGACGATGGATGGCGCACACCGAAACGGAGAAACACGCGACATGAGGACCTCAGAGGTGGGTAGTGCGCGAATCGGCGGTGAGGACAAGGAAAGCGGGCCTCACCGACAAGCGGTACAACTCGTTAAACGGAAGCGCGAGGAACTCTTGCGCTGGGCGCGCAAAACGGCGGCGGCGGTGCCGTTTCACAGAGGTGGCGACCATGAAATCACCTCAGCGCGCTGTTCTCGTCCTTACGATGCTCCTCATCTCCGGAGCCTGCGCAAGTCAGCCCGGGTCAGGCGCGGTGCACGGGCGGCGCGCGGTCGCGGTCGCGTGCCTGATCAGCGGTGAGGAACTGCGATCGACATCCGCCACGAGCTTGTACGACGCGCTGGTGTGGATTCGACCGACGATGCTGCGCACGGGCCTCTATGGCGAGCTCCCGACCGTCGTACTGGATGGCATGGCGACGGTCGACGCCTCGCTGGTGCTGCGGGCTCTCCAGGTGATGGAGGTCCGGTCGGTGCGTCGACTCAGCCCGGCGGCGGCGCGCAATCGCTACGGCGCGATCGCGAAGAGCGGATCGGTGCTGGAGGTCGTCACCCGACGGTCCTCCTCAGACGAGCCTAACGAGAGCGACAGCGGCTGCCGGTAGTTGAGGAAGCGAGTTGGTCAGGCGACCGGATTCCGTACTTCCTTGAGCGTCAGCCGCACCGTCTCCCTGAGCATGCGCGGACTGAACGGCTTCTCGAGATACCCCGCTCCGCCATTCGTTAGGCCGCCGCGCTGCATCTCCCCGTCCGGATAGCCCGAGATGAAGAGCACCGCCATTCGCGGACGTGTCGCCCGCAACCGCTCCACCAGTCCGCGCCCGCCGAGGTTGGGCATCACGACATCGGTCAACAGGAGATCGATCTCTCCATCGAACTCCTCCGCTACGCGCACTCCCTCGATGCCATCCGCCGCCTCGAGCACCGCGTAGCCTGCCTGCTCCAGCACCCGTCGCGCTAGAGCCCGTACGGGCGTCTCGTCCTCCACGAGGAGAATCGTCCCGCTCCCGTTAGGCATCGCTTCCGAACCGCCGCTGGCGGCGGCGCTCGTACTCGGTGCCGTCTCCTCAACCGCCGGCAGATAGATCCGGAATGTCGTGCCCTTGCCCGGCTCACTCGTCACAGCGATGTAGCCGCCGGACTGCTTCACGATGCCGTAGACCGTCGCGAGCCCCAGCCCCGTCCCCTTGCCCGGTCCCTTCGTCGTGAAGAAGGGCTCGAACATCCTCGCCTTCGTTGCGGGATCCATTCCGATGCCAGTGTCGCTGACGGCGATCACGACGTAGCGGCCGGGCCGGACGTCGAAGTCGGAGTGGTCGAGGCAGTCGGCCTCCGTGAGCTCCGCTTCGCCGCTGCGGATGGTGAGCGTGCCTCCATCGGGCATCGCGTCGCGCGCGTTCACCGCGAG
>JAJKIV010000298.1 GCA_021154285.1 Gemmatimonas sp.
AGGGAAGACGCTCATAGCGCTTGCGCGCGCCGCCCTCCAGCAGCAGCGAGATGTCCGTCCAGTGACATCGTTCGCCTTCCGGCATGGCGGCGAGTGCGGCGGCGAACGCGCTGTCGGCGTGCACGAAATCTTCGGCCGCATGGAACGCGAACCCCGCGAGCGCCGCGCACCAGCTCGAGTCGGCGCGACACTCGTGGGCTGCGCTTACGGCGTCCGGGGCCCGATTGTCCTCCACGAGATAACGAACTCGCTGGCCGGCGATCCAGGCGTCGCCGGGTATGCGATGCGCCCCCTGCGCGAGACGCTCGAGCAGTGATGCACGAGCCGACTTCGTCTTGGCTGGCTCGGGCGGAGGAGGGAACTCGCCGTCATCCCACCAATAGCAGAACCGGCCGACTCGAACATCGCAACGTCCCGAGCTCCCGCCGTTTTCCACCGGCAGGTTCGCGCGTCGCGTGCGCTCGAAGCTGGCCTGCGCCGAGCGCGCGTCGCGGACCACGCGTTGCGAGTCTGCTGGCGACGTTACACCCGCAGGCTGAAACTCTGCCGACTTCAGCGCCGCTCCGGCCTGGAACGCCACTGCAACGAACACCGGGAATGCGGCCGGGAGAACAGCTAGCAGCATCGCTCGATCAACCGATACAGGTGATGGAGGTCGAAGTCGAGTATACCTCGAGGTACTGCAGGGCGCGAGCCGCGTGCGGGTTGCAAACGGCATCGCGTGGCGCTTACGTCCGACAGGTCAGTCAGCGCTCGGCCACGCTGAGCGCTCCGGCAAGAAACCCATCGACCCGTCGATCGCGATGCCCTCGTTCTCGAGCCTCCGCCGGCTCGCTTCGCCTCTATGCATTGCGGTGCTCACAGCGTGTTCCCGAGCCACCGTCGTCTCGACGGCTACGCCGTCAGCGCCTGCTCCATCGGCTCAGCCCGCAAACGCCGTAACCGGCGTCACCGACACCGACGTGCGCCGACTCCTCGGTGCGCTGGCCGACGACTCGATGGAAGGGCGGGGTACCGCGACGCCGGGATCTGCGCGTGCCGCGACGTTTATCGCTGCGGAGCTCGCACGCTACGGCGTTCAGCCGGCGGGAGACAGCGGATTCTTTCAACGCGTCCCCGTTGCGTTCATGTCGCAGAACGGCAGGCGGCGGTTGACCCTGCTCTCGTCACTCGCGGCGCGCGACAGCGTTCCGGCGGCTGACCGGGCGAACTCCGTGAACGTCGTTGGCGTGATCCCCGGATCCGATCCTGTTTTGCGCGACCAGGTCGTACTCGTCGATGCGCACTACGACCATCTCGGCATGCAGCATGGCCAGGCCGGCGATTCGATCTACAACGGGGCGGACGACGATGCGTCGGGCGTGGTCGCCGTGATGGAAATCGCGCGCTCGCTCGCGGCAGGCCCACCGCCCAAACGAACCGTCGTCGTCGCCGCCACGACGGGCGAGGAGGTCGGGCTACTCGGCACACGATGGTATCTGCAACACCCGGCGCGCCCGCTCGATGCGATGGTGGCCAACCTCGAGATCGAGATGATCGGGCGACCGGACTCGCTCGCGGGGGGACCGGGTCGCGGCTGGCTGACGGGCTTCGAGCGGTCAACGATGGGTGACCTCTTCACGAAAGCGGGCCTGCCGATCGTCGCCGACAAGCGGCTCGACCAGCAGTTCTTCATGCGGAGCGACAACATTGCCTTCGCGGAGCGCGGCATCGTAGCGCACACGCTGTCGTCGTACAACATGCATAACGACTATCACGAGCCGAGCGACGACGTGGGCCACATCGATTTTGCCCACATGACGCGGCTGGTCGATGTCGCGGTGCGCGCCGCGCGTCTTCTCGCGGATACGCCGACGAAGCTGCAGTGGAAACCCGGCGGTCAACCATCACCCAGGAACCGCGAATGACCACGGCGCGTCCGTCATCGATTCCCGATTCCCATCTGCCCGCCTTCGGCGGGCTCCCGCCGATTCCCGATCAAAATGCGCGTTGAAACCCTCGCGGTTCACGGCGGTCACGGCGCCGATGCCGCGACTGGCGCCGTCGCTCCGCCGATCTACCTCTCCACCACGTTCGAGCGCGAGACTGACGGGTCGCTGCCGCACGGCTACCTGTACGCGCGTGACGCCACGCCAAATCGCGCTGCGCTCGAGCGGGTTCTCGCTGCTCTCGAGGGCGGCCGCGCCGCGGCCGCGTTCTCCTCGGGGATGGCCGCGACGATGGCGGTCTTTCAGTCGCTCGCGCCGGGTGACCACGTCATTCTCCCGACGTCGGTCTACTACGGAACGCGTAAGCTGCTCGATCAGGTATTTGCGCGCTGGGGCCTAACGATGACCAGCGCCGACATGCAAGACGCCGACAAGGTCGCGCCGGCGCTGCGCCCCACGACCCGGCTCGTGTGGGTCGAGTCCCCGTCCAATCCACTGCTCGCGGTAGCCGACATCGAACGCATCGCGGCGATCGCCCACGACGCGGGCGCACGCTGTGCCGTCGACAACACATGGGCAACGCCGGTGGCGCAGCGTCCACTCGCGCTTGGCGCCGATCTCGTCATGCACTCCACGACGAAGTACCTGGGTGGTCATGGCGACGTGACGGGAGGGGCGCTGGTCAGCCGCGAGGACGACGAATTCTTCCAGCGCGTCAGAACCGTGCAGACCGCGGGCGGCGCCGTCGCCGCGCCGTTCGACTGCTGGCTCGTCGTCCGCGGCATCAAGACACTGCCGTATCGAATGCGAGCGCACACCGCGAACGCCACGGCAGTCGCCGAGTTCCTGGCCTCCCACCCGAAAATCGAAGCGGTGCACTATCCCGGACTGGCCACACACCCGGGGCACTCGATCGCATTCCGCCAGATGTCGGCGTTCGGCGGGATGGTTTCGGTGCAGGTCCGAGGTGGCCGCGAGGCGTCCCTTCGTGTGACGAGTCGCGTGAAGGTCTTCACTCGTGCGACGAGTCTCGGTGGACCCGAGAGCCTCGTGGAGCACCGCGCTTCGGTGGAGGCGCCCGGCAGCGGGACCCCGGACAACTTGCTTCGGCTGTCGATCGGACTCGAGCACGCCGACGACCTGATCGCCGATCTCGATCAGGCGTTAGGCTAGCGCGACACGGCCGCGGTCGCTTAGGCGACGGGGGACGGGGGGCAGGCAGCCGCCGACGGAAAACGTCCTCTCGCCGAGGACTCGTTGCGTTTTTGATATCGGGCCCCACACTGCCCGTTCGACGCAAGTCGGGTGGTCAGCGGGTGACCAGTCATTATCCTACGAAAATCCTCAAAAAATTCTCATGCGAGCCCTTCACACGATAAGCGGCCCGAAAAGCGCCGCTCGAATTCTCGCGATCATTTCCGGACTCTGTTTCGGCGGGGCAGTAGCACGCGCGCAACTGAACTACACGTGCACACCCCCGAAGAACAGCAACGAAGCAAAGCTGCTGGCGTTCTTCGCGACGCCCATCGCGTTTTCGCCGGGCGGCATCGTCGAGGGGCTCGCGCCCTGGAACGTGCGAGTTGGTTTCGAGGCGTCCTACGTGCCGTCGCCGAGCAAGGAGATGCAACAGCCCGAGGCGTGTTACACGGTCAAGAAGACGGAGAACACGAATCTCTCACCGGTCTTTCCGCGGCCCCGCGTGACGATCGGCTTACCTGGCGGCCTCCTGCTCGAGGGAAGCTACCTGCCACCCATCAAGGTGGCGGACGCCAAGCCGAACCTGGGCAGCGTTGCGCTGTCGTGGCCACACCGCCTGTCCGGGGACGCCGAGCATGGATCTCTTTCCATGCTGCTGCGCGCACACGGGACGTTCGGCAAGGTGGAAGGCTCGATCACGTGTCCCGAAGACGCGCTTCAAACAGACGATCCGAGCGCCGCCTGCTACGGGACGTCCAAATCCAACGACACCTACAAGCCGAACATGTTCGGCGGAGAGGTAGGGTTGGCGAAGCAGTCGGCCGGTGACCGTTGGGGGGCATATGCGTCAACCGGGGTGACGTGGTTGCGGCCGCGCTTTCAGGTAGGGTTCCAGTACCTGGATGCCGCGTACGACGATACCAAGATCACCGTCGACCTGACGCGCTTCGCGGTAGGCGCTGGTGCGTGGTACCGAGTGGGTGGAGCGGCAGCGGTGACAGGCGAGCTGTATTCGGTGCCCGCCGACGCGACAACCTTCCGTCTCGGCGCGGCCTACACGTTCCGGTGAACCAAAGGGGTGTCGCAGGGTAAAGGTCGAGCGTTGCGGACCAACGGATGTGACCGCCGTCACGGCTGGTTCGCGACGCGATGTTAGCCACGCGGGGCTGATTGTGGTTGGTCTCGTGAGGCAGAGCCCGTAGACTTCTGCGGGTCGTTCGCGGGAGGCGCTGTCGACGCACGCCTTCCGCTCTTGTTTTACCAATCCGAATGATTCGCAGTGCCTGCCCTCGGGCTCTGCACTTTCGCGCTCGAGGAGCGTGCTCATGAAGAGAGTTCTCGCGTTGGCCGTGGTGTCCGTATCCCTCGCCGCATGCAGCAGTGACGGAGCGACGGGCCCTTCGCCGACGACGGTCACGGCGATCGTCGTTGCGGCGCCGTCACCGACGATGCAAGTCGGCACGACAATGACGGCAACCGCTCGCCTGTTGAACTCCAAGGGCGACACCATCAGCGGCCGGACGCCGACGTGGAGCACGAGCAGCGCCGCCGTCGCGACCGTGGACCAGAACGGGGTGATCACCGCGGTGGCGCCCGGGTCCGTGGAGATCAAGGCGTCGGCGGACAAGGCGACGGGAACCTTCCCGCTCGTCGTGGACGTCGACCGCTGCCAGAACCCGCTCTCCATGAGCGTGGGGCAGGTTTCGATTCAGAGCGGCCCGACCGCAGTGTCGTGCATAACGATTGCAGCGGCGACCGACAACAGCCAGCTGCTGTTCATCACGGCGAACGTGAACTCTGTGCCCGACGACGAACAGACGTTCGCGGTGTCGTTCCTGCCTGGCACGATTGCGTCGATCTCGTCAGCGGGCCGGATCGCGGCCGCCGACGTCTCGGCCGAGATGCGCCTCGTTGCGCAGTCGGTCGGGCAGCGCGACGCGGTCGAGAACCGAATTCGCGGGGCGGAGAGTCAGATCCTGCGCGCCATGTCGTCGCGCGGCGTGACGCGAGCCGCGGCTCAGCGGGCGGCCGCGAGCGCGAACGCGAGCGTGTCCCCGTCGTTTGCCGCGGCGCTCGGCGTCGGCGACACGATCACCTATCGCGTGCCGGACGTGTTGGCCTCGAATCTCTGCACCAACTACGCGACGGTGCGCGCGGTGGTGAAGGCGGTCGGAAAGAAGTCGCAGATCGTGCAGGACGTCAACTCGTCCACCAACGGATTCACCGCTGCGGACTTCACGGCCATCGCGGCGGAGTTCGACGACCTCACGTACAAGACCGACACCGCGTGGTTCGGCTCTCCGACCGACATCAACAAGGATGGCCGGATCACGATCCTGTATACGCCCGAGGTCAACAAGTTCACGCCGAGGAACTCGCCCAGCTACATCGGCGGGTTCTTCTGGGGCGGGGATCTGTTCACGGCGGCGGATTACCAGCAGGCGAACCTGACGTGCCCGCAGACGAACGAGCAGGAGATCTTTTATCTGCTCGCCGCCGATCCGAGTGGCGAGTTCGGCGACGCGCGCAGCACGGCGCTCGTTAGGCAGGCGACGCGCGGCACGATCGCGCACGAGTTCCAGCACATGATCAACCAGGGCATCCGCCAGTTCGACCCGGCAGTCACCGACTTCGAGGTGGACTGGTTGAACGAGGGGCTCTCGCACTTCGCGGAGGAAGCGGTTGGACGCGCGGCGCGCGGCTTTGCCGACTTCCAGAGTCTGACGTCCGCCGAGGTGAAGTCGAACCCCGACGACTACAGCGCGTACTTCCAGCAGAACCTCGCGCGATTCTCGACCTGGCTCGCGCGCCCTGACACGTCGTCGCCCATCAGCTCGCGGGCGGACCGTGATCTTGCGCCGCGCGGTGCGGCCTGGGCGTTGCTCCGGTACACGGCGGATCAATTCGCTCCGGGGAACGCTCGCGCGTTCTTCCGCGGGCTCGTCGCCGGCCCGAAGACGGGCGTCACGAACTTCGTTCAGCACGCCGGCGTGTCGTTCGACCAGATCATCGGCGGCTGGCTGATCGCGAACTACGCCGACAACCTCAGCATCCCCAATCTCGACGCGCGGTACTCGTATGTGAGCTGGAACATGCGTGACGCCATAATGGGGGCGCGCCAGAGCGGAACGTATCCGCTGCCGACGCCAGCACCGGGCGTGTCCACTACGACGACGGCGCAGTCGGGCTCGGGGGTCTACTGGCTGGCGCCGCGCCCGACAGGCTCGCCGCTCTCGACGTTCCGCATGCTCGATCCAGGCGGCGGAAATGTCGGGTTCGACGGAGCCCGCGTGTACGTCGTTCGGGTGCAATGAGCAGTAACGCTGCTTGGCTTCCACACGTTCGCCAGTAACGAACGGGTCGTTGAACCACAGAGGTCACAGAGGTCACGGAGAACTGCTAATGCGTTAGGCAGTTCTCCGTGACCTCGTGGCTGAAATGCCTTGATGCGCCTGGGTCACGCTTCCCGGAGCGCCGCCATCGGCGTGGTCTTGAAAACGTCTCGGCCGCTCAGCACGCCGATCGACACCGTCACGAGCACCATCGCGGCGGCGATCGATACCGCGGGAAGGGTCGCCGGGGAGAACGGGCGATGAAAGACGTACTTGAGCAGGCCCCATGCGCCGCCGAACGACAGGACCATTCCCGTTAGGCTTCCCAGCACGCCAAGCAGGGCATACTCGGCGAACAGGATCCGGCGGATCTGTCCCTGCGTGGCGCCCAGCGTCTTGAGCAGGACACCCTCGCGCACACGCTCGCGGCGCGTGGCGGCGACCGCGCTGAAGAGCACCGGAATTCCCATCGCGAGGCTGAACACCGCCAGGAACCGGATCGCCATCGACACGCGATCCACGATCTCGCTGATCGTCTTGCGGATCACCGAGAGATCGATCGCCGACACGTTCGGATACCGCTGAACGACCGAACGTTGAACGCGCACCGCACTCACGCCGTCGGAGACGTTGGTGAGCAGCACGAACTGTTTCGGTGCGTTCTCGAGCGCGCCTGGCGAGAACACCGCGAAGAAGTTCGGCTCGAAACGCGCCCATTCCACGTCGCGGAGGCTCGTAACGCGAGCGGGGACCTCGACGCCCTGAACATCCCAGACCAGCACGTCGCCGATCTTTACGCGCAGCTCCTTCGCGACGTCCTGCTCGAGCGACACCTCCGCGGCAGGCTGGCTGTCACGCGCGGGCGTCTTGCCAAACCAGCGTCCCGCGACGATCCTCTCCGAGCTCTGAAGCGAATCGCGATACGTCGACCGGTATTCGCGACGCAGCGCCCACGCGCCGCCGCGCCGCGTCGTGTCGGTTAGAATCTCCGAGATCGTGTGGCCGGCGACTGACTTGATGCGCATCGTCACGATAGGCGTCGACTGGACAACGGCAAACCCGGCATTCTTGACGATCGACGCGACGCCGGCGTCCTGGTCGTCCTGCACGTCGAAGAACAACAGGTTGCCGCGCGCCGCGGACGTCGTGAGGTCGAACTGCCGCAGCAGATTTGCCTGCACGAGATACAGCGTCGTGATGAGGAAGGCACCGAATCCGAGCGAGAGCACGACGGCGCGTGTCTGGTTTGCCGGACGGTACAAGTTCGCGACGCCTTGTCGCACGACGTACGGCCATCCCGCACGCAGCGCACGCCGCGCGATGCTGGACAACACGATCGCGCTGAGCAGCAGCACGACCAGAACCGCGGCGATGCCAACGCTCATCCAGAGTGCGGTTTTGAGCGTCGGCGAACGCCACGCGGCCAGGCCGACGACGCTCGCCGCGAGTGCGGCGTTCACCAGCACGCGCGGCCAGTCGCGCAGCCCGGCCGTCAACGGCGCGGACTCGAGGTCACGCCTCAGCGCTTGCAGCGGCGAGACGTTCCGGAGCGCAAGAAGCGGTCGGAGCGCGAAGACCATCGCGACCCAGACGCCAAGGGCGAGTCCGACGAGGATCGCCTTGGGCGCGAGCGACACCGTGACGTCCACGGGCAGGAAGTCCCGAACGGTGAGCGGCAGGGCGTACTGAATGGCGATGCCTAACGCTGCACCCACGGCGGCCCCCACGAGGCCCATCACCGCCGCCTGGAGGACGTAGATGATGAGCACCTGCCTGCTCGTCGCGCCCAGGCAGCGCAGCACGGCGACCGTGTCGATCTTGCGGGCAACGAACGCGTGCACACCGCTCGCGACGCCAATTCCGCCGAGGAGCAGGGCGACGAGCCCAACGACACCGAGAAAATCGCTGAGCTGGTCGATGGACTCCGTGAGGTTCACTTCGTTCTCGACGACGGTCCGGGCTCGCACGCGATTGCGCTCGAGCCGCTGGCGGAGTGGCGCGAGCCACGCGCCTGGATCGGTGCCCTCGGGCAGCTTCGCGAACGCCTCGTATTCCGCGCGGCTGCCAAAGGTGAGCAGTTTCGTTTCGGCGAGGTGGGATGACGGAATGAAAACCCGCGGGCCGATTGTCGCCGAGATTCCTGGGTCGCCCGGCACATTCACGAGGGCTCCGATGATCGCGAACTTCGCGTACCCGAGCGTGAGCGTGTCACCGACGTGCGCGTCGAGCGAGATCAGCAACGACTGATCGACGAGCGCGTTCCTTCCGTTCTGCAGCTGCGCCCATCGGCCGGCCGGCGACGTCGTGATGGCGCCGTAGAACGGATACTCGGGCGTCACCGCGCGTACCTGAACGAGTCGCGTTCCGCCGCTCCGTTCCACGAGCCCCATCGAGGCGAACGTGGTCTGTCGCGCGAGCCGGATGCCGGCCCGTTGCAGGGAGTCGAGGAGCGAGTCGGCTTTCGGTGTGAAATCTCCCTGGCGCGCGCCGAACGCGACGTCGCCGCCCAAGAGGGCTCGGGATTGCTCTCGAACCGACTCGGTGACGTTCGAAGCGAACGAGTCGATCGCGACGAGCGCGGCGACGCCTAACGAGATCGACGACATGTAGAGGAGCAGCCGCCGTCGTGCCGTGCGACTCTCGCGCCAGGCGAGCGAAAGGAGCGCGCGCGACAACGTCTTGAGCGATCGCCGGCGGGGAATGTCGGCGTCGTGGAAGGGGAGGGCGGTCACGCGACCTCCTCGTCATCGGCAAGCGATCGAGACGGGAGACGCGAGACTGGAGACGAAGGAACGGCAGCTGGTGGCTGGCTGCTCGTGCTGGCTGCTGGCTGACGCTGGCTGTTGGGAGATGAGACTCCCGAGGCGGCGGCGTCTCCCGTCTCCCGTCTCCCGTC
>JAJKIV010000299.1 GCA_021154285.1 Gemmatimonas sp.
GTCAGATCGACTACTGGCTCGAGCGACTGTCGCTCAAAACGCCGGAGAAGGACTGGGGACAGTCGAAGGTCGACGAGCTCTCGCGCGGCATGCAGCAGAAGGTGCAGTTCATCGGTACGCTGCTCCACGACCCGGACCTCGTCATCCTCGACGAGCCGTTCAGCGGACTCGATCCGATCAACGCACAGGCGCTCAAGGACACGGTCGTCGAGCTCCGCAAACGCGGGAAGACGGTGATCTTCTCGACCCACCTCATGGACAACGCCGAGCGACTCTGCGACTCGGTGTGCATCATCGCGCATGGCGAAAAGGTGCTCGACGGCGCCGTCTCCGCCGTGAAGAGCGCGCACGGCAAGCGACACATCGCGCTCGCGCTGAGTGGCGACGTCCCGGGTGGCGTCACCGCGGTGCTCTCGGACACGACGCTCGTGGCTCGCGTCGACGATCAGAATCAGTTCTTCGAGCTGGAGCTCGCAGACGACGCGACGCCGCAACGATTGCTCGAGCGACTCGTGGCGGCCGGCGCACCGATTACACGTTTCGAGCTCGTGCAGCCATCGCTGCACCAGATCTTCCTCCAATCGGTCGGCGCGCAAGGCGTCGAGGAGGGCATGAGTGGTCAGGGCTAAACTGTGGGCCGTCATTCGCCGAGAGTATCTCGAGCGTGTGAAGACACGAGCCTTCATCCTCGGCTGCGTTCTCGGGCCGGTGTTCATCGCCGGGGTCCTGTTCGTGCCGGCGTGGCTGTCGCTGCGTAACCTGCGCGCGGACCGCGCGAACCTGATCGTCATTGACGCGACCGGCGCCGGTCTCGGTCAGCGGCTGCGAGCGAACCTCGATTCCGCGTCCACGACACCGAACGCGCCGAACACCATCGACGTCCGCGTCACCGTGCCCGACGCGATTGCGGCGGCCGAGAGTCTCGCGACGAAAGCCGTGGTGGCGAAGGAGTTCGACGGGTACGTCGTGCTCGACGCGAGCACGATGCGTGGCGAGAGGGCTCGGTATGCGGGACGGAAAGCGACTGCGGTCGGCGAGATGCGTCGGCTCGAGACGGCACTGCGACAAACAACGCTTGCGCAGCGACTCGAGCAGGCGACGTTGAATCCCGCGCTCGTCGACTCGCTCACTCGCTCGCGCCTCGAGCTCCAGAGCGAGCCGCTAACCGAGAAGGGGCGGGGGAGCGATGCGTCACGTCAGGCGAACCTCATGTTCGCCGTCGCCGTCGCGTTTCTGCTCTACATGTCGATGATCCTGTACGGCCAGCTCGTCATGCGCGGTGTGCTGGAGGAGAAGTCGACCCGCGTCGCCGAAGTCGTTGTGTCGAGCGTGTCGCCCGAGACACTGCTCGCTGGCAAGGTCATCGGCGTCGGTGCAGTCGGCCTAACGCAGCAGATCATCTGGGTGATAGGGACGGTCTACGTCGGCTCTTACGTCGCGCCGATTCTTGCTCGCATGGCGCCATCGACGAACGCGGCCACGGCAGGGACGCCTGGTGCTGCTGGCCTCGGCGCTATGTCGATGCCCGACATCCACATCGCGAGCCTGCTCTTGATCCTGCTGTTCTTCATCCTCGGCTACGGCGTGTACTCATCGCTCTATGCCGCGGTCGGTGCGTCGGTGAACAGCGAGCAGGAAGCCCAGCAGGCGCTCGCGCCGATTCTCGTGCTGATCATTGCCAGCGCGATTTTCATTCAGCCGGTGATGCTCAACCCCACGAGCACGCTCGCGCGCGTCGCGTCGATGTTCCCGTTCTCGGCGCCGATCATCATGCCGCTCCGGATGTCGCTGGTGCCGATTCCGCCGTGGGAGATGGCGGTCGCGATCGTCGGACTGGCTGTTGCCTTCGTCGCGGTGATCTTGCTCGCGGCGCGGATCTATCGAGTCGGCCTCCTCATGTACGGGAAGCGACCCACGTTCCGAGAGCTCGCGCGTTGGGTACGGCAGTCGTGACGCCGGACACGCCGATCACGCTTGCGCTGCGATCGTCTCGAGTGTCTCCCAGCGCTCCGTCAACTCGGTGATCTCCGCTTCCACGGTGATCAGCCTCGATCGTGCCGCCACGACGGCCGGGCCATCACGCAGCACAGCAGGGTCGGCGAGCGACACGTAAAGCGCGGCGCGCTCGCGCTCGAGCGCGTCGATTCGATCAGGTAATCCAGCCAGTTCGGCCGTCTCCTTGAACGTCAGGCGGCGTGGCTTCGCCTTCGCCGTCGGTGGCGGAGGCGGCTGTCGCTTCGGTGCCGGCTGCGTCGGGACCGTATCGGGCGGCTTACGTTGTCGCACCCAGTCGCTGTACCCGCCGGCAAACTCACCCACGTTGCCACGGCCCTCGAACACGAGTGTGCTCGTGACGACCGCGTCGAGGAACGCACGATCGTGGCTGACCACCAGCAGCGTTCCAGAGAACTCGAGCAGCAGCTCCTCGAGCAGATCGAGCGTCTCGATGTCGAGGTCGTTCGTCGGCTCGTCGAGCACGAGGACGTTGAACGTCCGCGTGAACAGTCGCGCGAGCAGCAGTCGATTGCGCTCGCCACCGGAAAGCGCCGCGACCGGAGTCCGCCCTCTATCGGGCGGAAAGAGGAAGTCCTGGAGGTAACCGATCACGTGCTTGCGGCTCGTACCGATCGTGACGAATTCGGCGCCATCGGCGATGCTATCGAACACGCTGCGCTCGGGCTCGAGCTGCTCGCGCATCTGATCGAAGTACGCGAGCTCGATCCCCGTTCCCAGGCGCACCGTTCCGCTGTCCGGTGCGAGCTCACCGAGCAACATCCGGAGGAGCGTCGTCTTTCCCGACCCGTTCGGGCCGATCAGGCCGACGCGGTCGCCGCGCATGATCGTCGTGGTCAGGTTCTTGACGATCGTGCGGCCACCTAACGCGATGCTCGCGTTCCGCATCTCCACGACCAGCTTGCCCGAGCGCTCGGCTTCCTGCATCTCGAGCTTCACGTTGCCGGTGCGCTCGCGTCGAGCGCGCCGTTCGACCCGCAATGCCTCGAGCGCGCGGACGCGTCCTTCGTTCCGCGTGCGACGAGCGCGGATGCCCGTGCGGATCCAGACCTCTTCCCTCGCTAGCTTCTTGTCGAACTCCGCCTGCTCGCGCGCCTCGGCCGCGAGCACGGCTTCCTTCCGCTCGAGATACGTGTCGTAGTCGCCGCCCCAGTCGGCGAGGCGTCCTCGATCGAGCTCGATGATGCGCGTCGCGACCCGCCGGAGAAACGCGCGATCGTGCGTGACGAACAGCAGCGTCGTGCCGCGTTCGATCAGAAAGCTTTCCAGCCACTCGATGGCGTCGACGTCGAGATGGTTCGTGGGCTCGTCGAGCAGCAGCACATCGGGATCGCGAACGAGGGCACGCGCGAGCAGCGTCTGCCGCTTACGGCCACCCGACGCGTTCGCGAACGAAAGGTCGGCATCGAGCCCCAGGTGCGAGAGCACTGTCTCGACACGCGTATAGAGTTGCCACGCTTGCGAGGCGTCGAGCGCGTGGTGAAGGCGATCGAGCTCGCGCAGGGCAGCGTCCGTGCCTTCCACGGCGACACGGTGTGACGCGTCGTGATACCGCGCGAGCAACTGGCCGCGGTCGCCCAGTCCGGCGGCGACCACGTCGAAGGTCGAGCCGGAGAGGTCGGCCGGGACTTCCTGCTCGAGTCGCGCGACGGTGGCGCCCGTCTCGCGAACGATGACGCCGCTATCGGGCGCAATGGTTCCGTCGAGCGCCTTCATGAGCGTGCTCTTGCCGGCGCCGTTGCGCCCGAGGAGGCACACGCGTTCTCCCCGCTCGATGTGAAGCGACGCGCGGTCGAGGACCGCTGGTCCGCCGAACGCGATACTGACCTCCTGCATGCCGAGCAGCGCCATGGACATGGCACGAAGGTAATGTTCAGCGCGCGCGGCACGAGGGTGCTACGCGCAATCGTCTGCCACTTGCGCCCTCAGCCTCGCCGAGCATACGCTCGGCACATGCGCAAGACACCGTTCCCGCATCGCCGTCTGTCGCTCGAGGAGTATCTCGCGATGGAGGAGGCGAGCCCAATCAAGCACGAGTTCGTCGCCGGCGAAGTGCACGCGATGTCGGGCGTCGCGCTGCGCCACAATCTCATCACGCTCAACCTCGTGAGGCGATTGCACGGCCCCGGACGCGCCCGACGGTGCAGTGTGCTCGCGACCGACGTCAAAGTTCACGTGATGGACAGGATTTACTATCCGGACGTGATGGTTGCATGTGGCAAGGCCGCGGCCGTGGAGCTGATCGTCGACGAGCCATCGCTGATCGCCGAAGTCACGTCGCCGAGCACGCGCGCAGTCGACCGGCGGGAAAAGCTCGACGCATACCTCCGCATCTCGTCGTTGCGGCAGTACCTGATCATCGATCAGCGTCGCAAGCACGTGCTGTGCTACGGCCGTCATGAGAACGGCGATTGGCTTCGGGATGAGATCGAAGGAGACGGCGATATCGAGATCCCGTTTCTCGAAACGCGTGTCACGATGGCCGAGCTGTACGAGGACGTGACCCTGCCGCCACTCGCCGTGAAGGAGGGCGAAGACGAGGAATGGGAGGAGGATGCCTGGGATGACAACGTCGGGTAGCACGTTCGCTATCAACCGTGCGCACCGCTCTCGCCGCGAAGGTGTTTCTCGCCTTGACCTGTGCCGTGATCGCGTTTCAACTCGCCCTCGCTGCTGGGGCGCCGTGGGGTGAGATCACCATGGGTGGGGCGGTCCGCGGTCAACTGCCACCTCGCCTGCGTGCGACAGCGTTCGGCTCCGCTGCGTTGCTCACTGGTTTCGGCGCAATCGTTGCCGCTCGCGCGCAACTCGCCTTTCCGACATGGCACCGCACCTCACGTTGGCTGATCTGGGTGGTCGTCGCCTATTCCATTGTCGGAGTGGTGCTCAACGCGCTCACGCCAAGCCCGCGCGAGCGCGCACTCTGGTTGCCAGTGGCCATCATACTTGCGGTATGCGCGGTGATCGTTGCCCGCGCTGACTATGACAAGTCAGCGAAGTGACGCGATCCGTGGGTGATCCCGTGAACAACTTCGCCGAGTTCTTTGCCGACTTCCCCGACGACCCTAACGAGTCATGGAAGTATTACGTCGCGCAGGAAATCGAGCGGCCGCGGAGGTCCTCGAGTCCGAAGATTGGGAAGACGAGCACGTCGCTCGGCGCCGCCTGCCAGATCTGGCAACGGCCACGGGTTATCCCGACTTCGATGCGCTCGACGCTTACTCGGCGTCGAGCGACTCGGGCGATCTCTCGGAGCTCATCCGTCGCCTGGACGGCGAGGCTGGCTGATCTATTCGTTCCTGAGCGCGACGATCGGGTCGACCCCCGCTGCCCGACGCGCCGGAACCCAGCTCGCCACCACCGCCGCCAGGCCGAGTGCGACGGCCGCCCCGCCGAACGCGACCACGTCCGTCGGCGGAACGCCGTAGAGCAGGCTCGCGATCAGCCGCGTCGCGCCAAAGGCCGCGAGCGACCCCACCACCACGCCCACCACCGCCAGCACTACGCCCTGGCGCAGCACCAGCCCGAGGACGTGCGAGCGCTGCGCGCCTAACGCCACACGAAGGCCAATCTCCCTCGTCCGCTGCGATACACTGAACGCCGTCACCCCGTAGATCCCCAGCAGCGCCAGAAGCAGCGCAACCGTCCCGAGGCCGCCGGACACGTAGAGCGCCACCCGCTGCGGAAAGAGCGACGTCGCCGTCTGTTCTTCCATCGTCTGCTGGCGGAGGACAGGCAGTCTCGCATCCACCTCCTGCACGAGCCTTCGGATCGGCGACGCGACCGACGTCACCGCACCCGGCGTCGTGGTCTTCACGAGCAGGCTCGTTCGACCCAGGTACCGCTGCGCGAACGGAACATAGATGAAGTTCCGCTGCGGCTCGCCGAGCGATCGATACTTCGCGTTTCGCGCCACGCCGATGACCGTCACCACGCGGTCATCAGTCGTTAGGGTGCGGCCCACCGCATCCTGCCCGGGGAACAGCGCGGCGGCAAACGCCTCGTTCAAAATCGCCACATCACCCGCGCCCACCCGATCCGACTCGGCGAAGTCCCGCCCGCGGACCAGCGGAATACCCATCGTCGCGAAGTAGCCCGGCGTCACGACGTTCCAGTCCTCACGCCAGCCCTCGTCCTGACCACCGGGCGGTTCGCGTCCCGCTACCTTGATAGTGCCAAGTCCCATGCCCCCGCCGTCCAGCGGCAGCATGGCCGAGAGTGCCGCCGAGCGCACGCCCGGAATCGCGCGTGCGCGCTCGAGGAGCGTCGCGGCGACACGGCTTCCGGCTGTCTCGTCGAGATTCGCAAGCCCGAGGTCCAGCGACGCGATGTACACGCCGCGCGCATCGAAGCCGGGGTCGATGCTCCGCGCACGCGTCAGCGTCCGCGCGAACAGTCCGCCGACGACGAGCAGCAGCATCGAGAACGCGATCTGCGCGACCAGGAGACCGCTGCGGAGCCGCAGTCGCTGCCTCGTTGCCGTGCCGCCCGTGTCGGACTTGAGCGCCGGCACGAGATCGGGGCGCGTGCTCTGAAGCGCCGGAACCACGCCCGCGACCAACCCGGTCAGGAGCGATATCATGACCGCGAATGTCAGCACGCGTGTGTCGAGCTGCGGGTCTGCATAGAGTGGTACGGGCAGTCGCGGAACGAGCGCCATGAGCGCCGAGACCATCCACTTCGCGAGCAGGAGACCAGCCGTACCGGCAACCGCGAAAACGAGCAGGCTCTCGACGACGAGCTGCATGACGAGCTGCCCGCGCGACGCGCCCAGCGCGAGCCTCACGGCGATCTCGCGACGTCGAACGCTCGCGCGCGCGAGCAACATTCCTGCGACGTTGGTGCTCGCGATGACCAACACCAGTCCCGCGATCGCGAGCAGCAGGCCGAGGAACGCGGCAACCATGGCGCGCAGGTCGCCGGGAAAGAGGCTCGCCGGCGTCACGGCGAGCCCTTGTCCCTTGTTCTCGGTCGGGTACTGCGCCGCAAGTCGCGCGGCGATGCCCGATAGCTCAGCCTGCGCCTGTCCGATGCCGACGTTAGGCGCCAGGCGTCCGATACCCATGATCCAGACGGACTGGCGACTCTGGAAGATGCTCGTCGGCAATCCCAGGAGTGACGACGCCGTGAGCGGTACCCATATATCCGGCGCCAGCACGAAGGGGCCCTGGAACCGCTCCGCCGCCACGCCCAAAACGGTGAACGGTGTTCCATTGAGGACGATGGACTTCCCGACGATCGATGAGTCTCCCTCGAAGCGTCGGCTCCAGAACCGATGGCTCAGCACGACGACAGCATTCGCGCCGGGCGCACGATCTTCGTCCACCGTGAAGAAGCGACCTAACGCGGAACGCGCCTCGAGCACGGCGAAAAAGTTGCTGCTCGCGGCGCCCATCTGAATCGGCTCGCCACCATGTGGGCCCGTGAGGCTCACCGCGTGGGGGTCGAGGCGGAGTGCGGCCAGCCCCGAGAGCGACCCAGCCGAGGCGCGGTAGTCGACGAAGTTCGGGTAGGAGAAGTTGTCGAAGCCTCGACCGTCCTGCGTGCGGCCGAGGGAGACAACCCGTTCGGGGTGCCCCACTCCCGGTGGTGGTCGAAGCAGAAGCGTATTGGCGAGCGTCACGATCGCCGTCGTTGCGCCGACGCCAACGGCGATCGAGAGCACCGCGACGATCGCAAACAGGGGACTTCGGCCGAGGGCCCGGATGGCGTAGCGGACGTCCTGTTTCAGGAGGTCGAACATGGGCGGGCCTCAGACGGGGTGGAGGGGTCCCGTTCCTACGGCACGAAGGCGCGGTGCGTTTCGATGGCAGCCAAGCGCGACCGTGGCTCGTTCAGGAATTGATCCACCTCGTGGCTCATCCAATCATCCTCGAGGTTCAGCTGCTCTGGCACAAGCCGCTGCGTTGAAC
>JAJKIV010000300.1 GCA_021154285.1 Gemmatimonas sp.
CGCATCCACGTGATCGGACGACAGGGTGCTGATCGGGCACTTCATGAGGAGCGGTATGCCCGCGGCGCGGAGCCGCTCGACTCCTCGCTCGAAGCGCGCGAACGACCCGGGCACCTGCGTGGTCGTCTCGTAGTGCGCCGCGTCCGCGCCGTAGATGCTGACTTCCACTGAGAACGGAGGTCGATCGGCCAATAGCCCGGCTATCGACTCGGTCACCATCGTGGCGTTCGTGTAGAGCGTGACCAGAAAGCCTTTCGCCAGCGCGTGCTCGTAAATCGCGGCGAAATCACGGCGGGAGAAGATTTCGCCGCCCGTGAGGGTCAGCCAGAGGACGCCAGCCCGCTCGACGATGTCCAGAACGCGTCGCGATTGCATCGTGTCGAGGTACGGCCCCTGATACGGGTCGAGCGCGACGTAGCAGAAGCGGCACCGCAGGTTGCATCGCGGCGTGATCTCGAAGAGGCAGGACAGCGGTTGGCGTTCGCGTCTCGCGCGGGCGCCCAACTTCTCCTCGAATTGATCCATCGACAGGCGCATGCGATTCACTCGCCTTGACCGTCCGGCACCTCGCGGACAGCACCAATGTCGCGCAGCGCGGCGAGGAAGATCTCCACGTCCGCCTGCGCGCGTCCCTCTGCGGTCTCGAACTCGACTGTCAAGTTCTGCGCCAGTTCGCGGGTCGATCGCGGGGAGTCGAGAAGCGACCAGAGGTATTCCCCCGTCTCGTTGAGGACGAAGAGCCGAGCGCTCTTGAACTCGGGATCCGCGGCGCGGGCAGCGAGCGGGACGAGCACCGTCTCACCAGCGACGCGCCGGGCAATCACCGACGTCGCCCGGTGCCATCGCGTGGATCGTGCGTTTCCGGCGGCGTCCATGCGCCTAACGAAGTACGCGCGCCAGCTCGCGTGTCACGCGGCGCGCGGCGTCGGCCGTGGGGGGATATGTCGCTTCCACGAGTGTGGCCCGCGACACGATAGCATCGACGATCTCGAGCGCGCGGCCACATCGCGCCGGCTCCCACAGCGGCATCGACAGCGAGTTCAGGATGCGACGGAACGCGTCGCGGGGCGACACCTCACGCAGCGCGACGGCATGTCCGTGGCGGATGAACATCACGGCCGACAGCGGGGCCGACGCTGAACCGGCCACGCGGGCGGCGCCTGGCCATGGAGACCCCCACAACGTTAGGCGATCCTCGAGCGTGACGATAGCACGATCGTCCGTCAGGAGGTCGATCGCGGGTGCATTGTCTCGCAGGAGCCGCGAGAGCGTCGTCTTCCCCGCCCCGGACACTCCGGGACAGAGCACGGCCGGCCCGTCCGGCAGGATGAACGCACACGAGTGCGCGATCAATCCGAACCCGCGCGCCGCGAGGGCGAACGAGAACGCCGTGAGCTCCGACTGAAGGGCGACGATCGGGGTGTGCGGTGTTTCGCCGTAACGAACCACGTACCGCGACCCCGGCGTCTCACACGAGAGGAGCCGATTCACCTCGCCGAAGATCGCATGAAACACCGACGACGGTTCTCCTCGCTCGTCCACGTGGAACGTGCACCACGGTGGGACATCGAGGACCCTCGTCATGCGACGCGTTGACACATCTCCTACTTCATGACGAATGACGATAGGGTGAGCGGACTCTGTTGTACCACGCCAGTCCACCGTCGCATCACTCTCGAGCTCGATGCCATCCATGAGCTCGTGCGTGATAGCGATACCCGCGACCGGCGGGACACGCGTCACCGTCGCCTCAGCGATCACGGCGCACCATTCGGGCGAGCCGACGCCGTACCTTGAGCGCCGACACGGTGAGGGAACGCAACGGGCGACGCCCGAGCGGCCGGTTTTCACCGTTCATCCGGACGTGCGTCGCGACGCCGATCAGGCGATCGAGCGGCACTGCCGGATCGACGTTGATGGACGCGTCGCCCCGCATGAGGATGCTGTCCGCCCGCACGGCGATCGCGCGGTGCAGTACCGGTTCGCCGTCGCCCGTCAGAGCGAGCACCACATCGCCCGTTCTTACCCCGCCGCTCGGCACCGGGCCGATGCGCACGAGCGCGCCGCGCGGGATCGTCGGCAGCATACTGCCGCCAGGCGCACGAACGTGCAGCCCACCGCCAGCACCGACCACATCGCGCGTTAGGCTCACCATATCGTCGCGCTCCAACGTCCACGGCCGCCAGTCGTCCGTGCTCGCGTCGGCCTGCGACCGGGCGTTGGACGGTGTCGCGTAGGCGCGAGAGGCGCCGCCCAGCGACCCGAGACGACTGCGAAGCCGCGCCACCGTGTACAGCGCGAGCGCCCGGACGTTTCCGCGCACGCGATGAGGCACGACGAACGCGCCGAGCAAACGAGCCCGATCCAGGTTGGAGGCCGCCAGCGCCACGTGACGCCAGATCGAATGCGTGTCACGTCTCCCGCAGGCATCGATCCCCAGGGCGCCTAACGCCGCCCAGTCGCCGCTGGCGACCCGCTCGACCAGCATCCCTCGCTCCGCCGCCCACACGGTGTAGCGGCCCAGACCCGCGGCGCGCGCAGCGTCCAACGCACGGCCGCGCGCGGCGTCGGACAGGGTAGCCCAGAGTGTCGCGAAGTCGACTAGCCAGAGCAGTGGCGGGAGCTGGTGGGTGGCGAGATGGGCGGCGAGGTACGGCACCACGAAATCGCCGGCGTGAACGGGAAGCTCGACGCCCGCGATATCCTCACGGGCCGAGAGCGGTGCCGGCGCGCGGAGGTGTGCCAGATGATCGGAGACGAGCAGTGAATGCACCTCGAGGTGATACTCGGATCCGCAGGCGGTGCTCGACCAGGTCTCGTGCCACGGCGCCGCTCCGTCGACGCTCCGCCAACCGAGTAGGCGCAGCGTCGCCGCGGCGCGGGCACGCTGCGCGGCTGGAACAAAGAGGTCGATGTCGGACATGCATCGCACGAACGGGTCACCGTACAGTCGATGGCCCAACGGCAATCCTTTCAGCACGACCGCGTCGACACCGACAGCATCGAGCGCCGTGGTGGCATCGCGCGCGAGCTCCAGTTGATGGCCGCCACGAATGTGCGCGGCGACCGCGACGCGGCGCCACGCCGCGGCGAGGGCCGTGTCGGCGTGCCGTCGGATGAAGAGCCGCGACCGGTGCCACGCCAGCGGCGCCAACAGCTCGCGCGATGCGGCGTCGAACACGAGCGACCAGTCAGCGCGCCCGTCTTCCTGCCGCGGGCATCCGAACGCCAGACGCAGCGCCACGGCGAGCGCGTCACGTACGTCGAACGGCACGAGACTCTGACCTCTCACCGTACCCACGCCTCACGCATCGTCGTGGCCCCCGCCCCCGCCTCCGTTACCGCCGCCCCCGTTGCCGCCGTTCTCGGACCCTCCCCCGACGAGCTCGCGCAAACGCCGCACCGCGTTTCGCGGATCGGGTGCGCTGCGCCGCTCCGCGCCGTAATACGAATAGTAGTAATGGCCGTAGCTGCCGTAGTACGCGCCGCTCCGCATGTCCACGTCGTTGAGCACGGCGCCTAACAAGCGGCCTCGCACGGAGCGAATGTGACCGAGGGCGCGACGGACCGCGTCGCGCTTCGTGCGCTCGGTCCGAATGACGAGGACGACCCCGTCGACCATGGTCGAGAGGACCGCCGCGTCCGTTACCGCGAGCAGTGGCGGCGAATCCAGCAGCACCACGTCGAAATGTGCCTTCGCGTCCTGCAAGATCTCCTGCATCCGCGTCGACCCGAGGAGCTCGGCCGGGTTCGGCGGAAACCGACCGCTCGCGACCACCGAGAGATTCGGCACACTCGTCTCGTGCACTACGTCAGCGAGCGGGCTCTCGCCGATGATGACCTCGGTGAGCCCTGGCGACCTCGGGACGCTGAATGCCTTGTCCAGCACCGCGCGGCGCAGGTCCGCGTCGATGAGCAGGGTTCGCTGGCCCTGTTGCGCGAACGTGATCGCGAGGTTCGCGACCGTCGTCGACTTGCCGTCCGCCGGGCCCGGGCTCGCCACCACGATGGCCTGCGGAGATTGCTGGGCGCGCGCGAATGCCAGATTGGTTCGCATGGACCGATACGACTCCGCGACCGGAGATCGCGGGTCGGCGTGGGTGATCAAGCGCGACGCCGTGGCGTCCGCTGAGCGCCGGCTGCGCCGTTCGGCTCGAATCATCGGAATGAGGCCGAGCAGCGGCAGCTCGAGCTGGTCGCGAAGCTCGTCCGGGGACTTCACGGAGTCATCGAGGCGATCCAACCCGAAGGCCAGCACGACGCCGAGCAACAGGCCGACGAACGCAGAATATGTGATCGCGCGCTTCCTGTTAGGCGACACCGCGAACGTCGGCAGCGTCGCTTCGTCGATCGATTGAACCCTGCCGCCGTCGACCGACTCCGCTATCCGCGCAAGCTGAAACTCCGACTGCAGGTTGTCGAACGTGCGCTGCATCGTCCCGACGGTCGCCGTCAACCGCGACTGCTCCGCCTCGAGCTTCGGGTACTGTTCCGTCTGGAGGCGCATCTCCACGATGGTCTTGTCCAGGGAGCCGAGTCGTGACTCGAGCGCCTGCACGTAGAGCTGGCTCGCGCTGCGCAGGTCCTCCTTCGTTCGCCCGATCAGCCGCTGCACGGCTTTCACGTCGTCGTTCGCGTCCGTGCGGCCCCGTGCATAGAGCGTCTCGCGCTCCTTGATCAGGTTGAACCAGCGATCGTAGAGGTTGGCGATGTAGCGGTTCTTCTCGACGGCATCGGTCCCCACGAGCCGGCGCAGCTCGTCGTCCGCCGTATCGGCTGCCGTGAGCTTGCCCACGAGCGTGTAATAGATCTTCTGCTCGACGAGGCCCGCCTGCTTCGCGTCCTCCATGCGGTGGATGCTCTGCGCGAGCGCCGACTGTTCGGCGTTCACGTCGCCGATCTGCTGACGCTCCTTGAAGTCCTTGAGCGCGTCCTGCGCTGAATCGAGTCGCACGCGCTGGTCGCGCAGCGACGAGGCAATGAACTGACTCTTCGCCCTCGCGTTCGTGCGTTGCATCTCGCTCGAGACTCTGGCGTACTCGTTGGCGACGGTGTTGGCGACATCGCGCACGAGCGCCGGCTCCGTTCCGATATACGAGATCTCGATGATGTTCGTCTGCGGAAGCACCTTGGTTCCGATCGCGTCGCGAACATCCGCCGCGGCCGCCGTGAGCGGCAGGATCTCGAGGAGCACACTCTGCTCCTTGATGTCGGGACGTGCCGGCACGACGAACCTCACGCCGGCGGCGGCGATCGCCGTACCGTACGGCTCACTCGCGTAGCGAATCGCGCCCGAGCTCAACGTGTACGCTCGGTCGGAGAACGTCACACGCAGGTCGCTGGGCGGCGTTGCCGAATCGACCATCGGTGGCACGCTTCCGAACAGATCCGAGCGCTCGAGACTCGACGGCGCAACGATCCGCAGCCGCAGCCCGAGCGCATTCACGACACGCTCGGCCACCATGCGGCTCTTGATCACCTGCTGCTCCGAGACCATCGGATCGATGCGATAGTCGTACGTCGGCGCGTTCGTCTGAACTCCGGCAATGGGAGACGTCGCGTTCTCGATCCGCACGGTTGTCGCCGCGCTGTAGATGTGCGGCTCACGGAGCGTTCGCCAGACTCCAAACCCGACGAACAGCACGAATACGATCGGCACCGCCCACCAGCGCCGGCGCACCGCCCGCACGAAATCGCGGATGGAGAACGGCTCGCCGCCGGAGAGGCCGTCGTCGCTTGGCGTGACCGGAGTGAGGTACGGAGCTCTCACGGGTTGTGGCGCACCAAGTATCCGATGTTGAGAATGGTCAGGAGCAGCGAAGCTGCCGTCAGCGTCAATCCAAGGTTCTCACCCGTCAAACCCTTCCTTCGGTCGACCACGACGACGTCATTGGAGTACAGCACGATGCGACCCGCCGCGCTGCCCTTGAGTCCGGCCTCCATGTCGACACGGAATGCTTGCCCTTCGCGAATGACGCGGGTGTCCTTGAGTTTCGCCCGATCCGTCGGGCCACCGGCGACCGTGAGGAGTCGCAGCAGGCTCGTACCCGGGTCGACGGAGTAGACGTTAGGCGAGCGCACCTCGCCGAGCACGGACACGCGAATCATGGGCTGCACGGAGATCTCCGGGCGCGCAAAGCCGCGCTCCACCAGTGCGAGTCGCAGGCGGTCAGTGACGTCCGTCGGCTCGAGACCGGCGGCCTTGATGACACCGAGGCCGGGGATCTGAACATAGCCGCGCGCGTCGATAGGATAATCGCCGCTCAGCTCCTTGTCTCGAAAGACGGCGATCTTCAGCAGATCGCCCGGCCGCAGCACGCCGACGCTCCGATTCAGCAGGGTGTCCTGCACGGGCGTCGGTGGCGGCGGCACGTTCTGCGCGCTCGCGGACGAGACGTGTAGCGCCGCGGTCGCCATCGCTCCGAGGGCGACCGCACGCGCCCACCAGCGTGTGATCGTCGGACTAGGCGATCCCCGATGCACGCGTCCGCCCCGTTGCTCTGGCCAGGAGTTACGGATAGCGAAAGGCATAGGATCCGCTGACGATTACCCGCACATATAGGGCCGCGGGGTTTGACACGTTCGCGGCGTTCCGTATCTGCGCCAGCTGCAGCCGTATGGTACCGAGTATTGGGTGCCCGAGATAGTCCGCGCCCACGTCGCCGAGGAAAGCGGTTTGAACTTCGGGGCGGCTCGGAGTTACCGCCGGAAATGGTTTTCCGGCGTTGCCGTTCGGTCCGTTGGACGGACGCTGGTCGATGCGAAGGCCGCCCTGGCGCCACGTGCCGACGCTGCCGGCGACCTTCAGTCCCCCGCCGACCCACGTCTCGGCAGTGAGGCGCAGCTGATCGGCCGCAGGACCGAGTACCGAACCCAACGGTTTGTCGTATTGCTGATAGACGTCGGTATAGAAGTCGCGCATGTAGGTATAGCTGTCGATGCGAGTGAACTCGGCGCGAACACTCGTGGCGGTTCCTACCGGCACCGGCGCGGATGCGAACAGCCGCCACGCCAGTTGATCCGCCGTTTTTTCCCGATCCTTGGAGTCGATCTGCACGTCGTCGACGACAAGTTCTGCGCCGACGTGTCCGCCTCCGATTCTCGCCCTGACTCCACCGAACGCAATCAGGTTGTCGCGTCCTTCGGTGCCGGCCCGCCCGCTGTCGTTCTGGGTGATGACATAGGGCATAGCCGGGTTTGCGTACGCCAGGTCGAAGCCGAACGTCGTTCGCGATGAGAGAATCGTTTCGCCGATCGACAGCTCGAGGCCGTCATTCGGCTTGACCGTAAGAATGTGGCCGTAAAGCCATCGGTTGTACCGCGTGTCAGGCGTACCGGGCACGAGGCTATCGAGCTCGGCAGTCATGGTCACGTCGTTCACCGACGCGATGATCGCGCGGACCTCGGCGACACGCCATCGGATGCCGATCTCGAGGCGATCCATGAGCGGACCGTTCGCCGACAGCGCCATGGATTCCCGGTCGTCGCCCAACCACGCCTCCCAGCTTCTGCCGAAGGACAGGTCGACACGGCCTAACGCGGCGTTGATGTAGGACTCGCCGGCATCTACGATCCCCGAGGTATTGCGCAGCGCGCGCTGTCGAACCGTCGGATCATTGCGCACTGAAGTTTGCCCATACAGCTCGCCGACGATCACCAGCTTGTCGGACGCCGACCATCCAGCGCGCACGCGCGCGTCCGCGACCACTGGGGGAGTTCCTTCATCTCGCGGTCGAACGCCCGCCCACAGCGGCTCGAACTCACCACGCTCGAGCGCGGTGCCGCGAATGGTAGCCTGTCCGCCCAGCCGAAACGTCTCGAGCGTATCGGTCGCCGACTCGTGAACGGCCGCCGCCAGATCCGTCGCGACGTCGTGCGGCAAGGCCGGCGCTGGGGGTCTGACGAATCGTGCGGCCAGTGCCGCGGCGACTGGGCCGCCGCACGCCGGGCTTTCGGGAAAACGTGCGATCGCTCGCCGCACGTCGCGGACGTAGAAGGGTCGATGCGGGGAAATTCGCGCTGGTCGGCAGCCGACGCGATCCAACGCGGCCAGTTGCGCGTACGCCGGATCACCGGGTGTCAGCGTCGTGAGGGCGTGCGGCGGCGACTGAGCGCCCGCGCGTACACTCACCGCCGCAACGCACGCGAGGATCAGGTACCGCGCGCGTCGCCAGAGGCAACCTATGGCACCTGACGCGTTGAAACCGATGGTCAACGTGGGGGTCGCTGGCAGCGAGTTGTGAGAGTTGGCGCCTGACGTTTCGCCGGTCATGACAATGCACGCGCACAGACGCCTCGCGAGTCTAGTCGCGGGGTGAGCCTTCGCTCGACGACGGCTTCGGCAGCGGGGCCGCGAACGAGAAAGCAAGCGTTGGGCCACGGTCGAGACCGACGATAAACGGAACGCCCGGCCGCGTCTCGCGCGGCCGGGCGTTGACCC
>JAJKIV010000301.1 GCA_021154285.1 Gemmatimonas sp.
CCGATGATCGTGATCGGAATGAACGATAGAATGTGGTAGCCGATCGCCCAGCTGACCGCCAATCCACCGGTAACGCCGTAGACCTCGAGGCCCACCTTGGCCGCCGCCTCGAACACGCCGAAGAATCCGGGTGACGACGGCAACGCGACGCCGATGGCGATGATGCCCTGAAGAAAGTTCGCCGCGCTGAACGGCACGTCGACGCCGACCGCCTTGAAACCGATCCAGAAGGCGAGCGCGTTCACGAGCCAATGCACCAGCGCCCAGAAAAACACCGCCGCGAAACGCCGTGGGCTTCGCAGCACTCCCAGTCCCTCGGAGAAGGCGTGAATGATCGTGCTCCCACGCTCCACGAGGCCCGGTGCAACTCGGCCGACCATCGTGGCGTACAGGCGAGCGAGATACTGCGGAAACACGACGATCACGTACAGCATGACGAACAGGATGATCGCGCCGACGGCGAACAGGGCCGCGGCGCGCCGGACAGGCTGCCCTCCGATCGTGATCCCCCGTGGGAACTCCGGCGCCAGCATCGCGGCCACCAACAGGAGCATCAGCGTGAGCGCGTCGAACACGCGGTCCACCGCGAGCGACGCCACCGCAGACGTTAGGCTCACCCGGCTCGTCTCACGCGTGAGAGCGTACGCGCGCGCGATCTCGCCGAGGCGCGCGGGATAAATGTTGTTCACCATCATCCCGACGGCCGTTGCCCGCCACAGCTGCGAGACGGGCAGATTGGGGGCGACGGGTTCGAGAATCACGCGCCACCGAATGGCGCGGAGAGGAAAGACCGCCGTCGCGACCAGCGCCGCCACGACAAGCAGCGGCACGTTCGATTTGGAGATTACCGCCCAGATGTCCGACGGTGACTCGCCGCGCAGCGTCCACACGAGGAGCCCGGCGCTCAGCACAATGCCGAGCGCAGTCTTCCAATTGAGTTTCATCTCCGGCTAGTCGGCGGCGGCGAGATCGAGCAGATCGAACAGCTCGGCGAGAGCCTCGTCAGTATTCCCACCCGAGAGCCGGATCAGATCGCGGACCTCGATCGCTCGCGCAAGCGCGGATCTTCCGCGATAGAGCAGGTCGTCGATCGGAACGAGCGTCGCGTCATCCAGCGGAGCCGGCGGAGCGAGCGGTGTCCGATCCAGCTCGTTGAAGCTCGCGATGCCGGACTGGAGGAACCGGGTGAGTTCGGCCCCCGTGGGCGTCGCCGGGGCTTTCCGCGCGACCGGCATGTCGGTTCGCACCGGCGTCGGACGAGCCGGGCGAGGACTGGGCGCCACGCTGGTTGCCGGCCGTGCCGGCGCCGACGGCGCCGGGGTACGCTGCGGTTGATCGAGCGGGGAGAAGCCAGCGGCGATCGCGCGGTCGACCGTGTTTGCGCGCCCCAGTTCTCCCAGCCGCGCCGCGAGGTTCGCGAGCGGTATTGTTGGCGATGCGACGAGTGCCCCCGCCGCGTCGATCGATGAGAGGACGATAGGGTCGAGGATGTTTGTTTCTGCCGACGCGTTTCCGAAAAAGCGTGATGCGTCGGCCTCACCGAAGCTATCGATCGTCCATCGAATGACGCGAAGTGCCCCACGCAGCTCGTGGCTGATCCGCTCGCGGCCGACGGAAGTGGTCGCGGTCTTGGCGTCGCCCACGAGTCGCCGGAGATGTTCCGCGAGCGGTGTGGCCTCGCTTCGGAATCGCGTTTCCAGTGCGGCCGGCGAACGATCGGCGCGGGAGACGATGTGCGGTCCCGCATCGCTGAAGAACAGGCTGGCCACCGGCACTACCTGCTCCTCGTCGCGCGACTGCTGCTGAAGGGCCAGCGCCGCCGCAGCGAACCGCCGCACTTCAGGCGCCGTCGCGTCGGGGCGACCGGTGGTCCGCAGCTCGCGCGCGGCGCGTCGAAGCGTATGCGCCGATGCGTCGTACAGCTCTGCGTGCTGCTGGCTCAGCGCCCGGCCGTCCACCATCGTGGTTTTCGCTGCCGTCTCGAGTGCGTCAGCGACATCCGAGAGTGGCGGGAGATCCTTGAGTGCCGCAATGCCTCGCAGGGCACGCACACGACCAACCGCCTCGTCGAGCGCGTTGCGATCGGTCGGTGTGGCGACGTAGTTGTCGAGCGCTGCCGCGACGCCTTCGACCTCCGAGGCGAAGAACGCGGGGCTCACCGCGGCGCTGATCGGCGTACTCGCCTGCACGGGGTTGCCGTCGGGAACGAATGAGCGCAACTCGGCGATGCGTGCGGCGGCGCGCTGCTCCTCTGCGGCGCTCCAGCCGCGAACAGTCCGCAGCAATATCCGGACATCGTCGATCGCGGCGACGAGCGCGGCGCGCACCTCGGTGCTCCAGTGGACGGAGCCGTCCCGCAGTCCGCGCCCCACGCGCTCCACCGAGCCCGCCAGCTCCGCCATCCGGAGCAGCTTCGCCATCGTCGAGCTGCCGCGAAGGGCACGAGCCGCCGCGATGAACGGCGTAGACTCCGGCGGCGCCTGAACGGCTGCGCCCACGAGCGCGTCGAGCTGGTCGACGTACTCACTCGCCTCGAGGATGTAGAAGTCCAGCAGCCCGACCGTCACGCCCATTCCCGCTCCGAACGAGAGACCGACGAAGTTAAGACGCTCCCCCAAGGACGGTCTACCCTCGGGTCCGCGCAACATCCATCACAGCACGCATTTCGCGAACGGCCTCCGCAAGCCCGACGAATACCGCTCGGCTCACGATCGAATGGCCGATGTTGAGCTCCTCTATTTCGGCGATTGCTGCAACCGGCCCGACGTTGTGCGTGGTGAGTCCGTGCCCCGCGTGGACGGCGAGACCGATCTCGTGTCCGTGGCGAGCGGCGTCCTCGAGCGCACGAAGAACGTCTGGCTCGTTCGAATGATGCGCATATCGACCCGTGTGCAACTCAATGGCAACGGCGCCGAGGTCCCGCGATCGCGACACGGCGTCTACGTCGGGGTCGATGAAGAGGCTCGTACGAACACCAATGGACGCCAACCGCTCGATGGCCGACCGCAACGCCTTTGGATCTCGGGTCACGTCCAGGCCGCCCTCGGTCGTGACTTCTTCGCGCCGCTCCGGCACGAACGTGACCTGATAGGGACGCAGCCGACTCGCGATCCCGACCATTTCCGCGGTGCACGCCATCTCGAGGTTGAGGACTGTCCGGACTGTAGTCTTCAGGCGCTCTACGTCGTCGTCCTGGATGTGGCGACGATCCTCGCGCAGGTGCGCGGTAATGCCGTCGGCGCCAGCGTTCTCGCATTCGATCGCCGCAAGAACGGGATCCGGTTCAACGGTGCGACGTGCCTGGCGAAGCGTCGCAACGTGGTCGATGTTAATGTAAAGTCGCTGGTACATGGCAGGTTGAGCTACCATTGCGGGCCGCAAAGGCGTGGAGAGAATCCAGTGAAGCGAACGATCCTGTTGTTGTCCTTGGCTGTTGTCGGTTGCAAGTCGGGTTCGGGGAGTAGTTCCTCGGCGCCGAGTCCTGCGGCTGCCCCTTCCGCGAATCTTCCAGGCGCCCTTGCACCGCGAGCCGCCATAGAGCGGTTCCTCGCGGCAGCGAAATCGCAGGACCTCCAGGAGCTATCCATTGCATGGGGCACGTCCAAAGGGCCTGCGCGTGATCAGTTCGAACGCACCGAGCTCGAGAAGCGGCTCATCGTCATGCAGGGGTGCTACGACGCGGACAAATACACGATCGGCGATGAACAACCCGGCGACAACGGCAAGCGCATCATGAAGGTCGATCTTACGAAGGGAGCTGTGACGAAGTCGCCGCGGTTCACGACGGTGAAGGGGCCGTCCGACCGCTGGTATGTCGAGGATGCGGACTTCTCGGCTGTTACCGCACTGTGCCGACAAAAGTGACAGCAGGCTGAGCGTCGGGAACGCAAGCGAGCATTGCTGGGTTAGTATTCGGACAGCTCGACGAGGACACCCGCGGTCGATGACGGATGCAGAAACGCGATCCGTTTCTTCTCGGCGCCGATGCGGGGGGATTCGTCGATGAGCCGGATGCCGGCTGCACGACAACGCTCGAGGGCGGCGTCGAGGTCGTCAACGGAAAAGCAGAGGTGGTGGATTCCCGGCCCGCGCTTGGCCACGAAACGTCCAATGGGCGAGTCCGGGGACTCGGCTTCGAGTAGCTCGACGAGCGCATCTCCGGCTTCGAGGCCAGCGATCGACGCGCCGTCGGCGTCGTCGAGCGGTACCTCAGGCAGGCCGAGGATGTCGCGATAGAACGGGAGAATCTCATCGAGGGAACGGACCGCAATACCGATGTGCGCGAGTCGAGTTCCGCGACGGGCTGATGGCTTGCTCATGGCGCTCTCGCAGGGGAGCGCGAGAAACTAATCCGAAATGGAAGCCGGGCGGAGCCCGGCGCGTGGAGGCTCAAACGAAATGTCGAACGCAGTGGCGGTAACCGACGCGGACTTCGAGCAGGAAATCGAGAAGCACGATGGTCTGGCGGTGGTTGATTTCTGGGCGACGTGGTGCGGCCCGTGCCGCATGATTGCGCCGATCCTCGACCAGCTCGCGGTGGAGTACCAGGGCAAGGCGAAGGTAGCGAAGCTCGACGTAGACTCGAACATCCGAACGGCGACGCGCTTCAACGTGCGATCGATCCCGGCGGTGCTGTTCTTCAAGAACGGGAAGCTCGTGGATCAGGTCATCGGTGCGGTACCGAAGCCAGCGCTGGAATCGAAGTTCAAGCAGCACGTCGCGGCGGCCTAAGCGCAGCAGCCGGAAACGATTGCGGCGGTACGGCGCCCGGCCCAAGTTTATCGCCTGAGAGGTTCCTGCCTCTCAGGCGTTTCTCATTTCATTCCATGCGATGCCTGCACTGGCCGCACGGCTACGGTACCCTCACGGGCGTGTTCTCCTCGCGAGAACCAAGCTCGCATACGTTCACCTTCGGAATCTCCTCACCGACGCCAAGCGTGACCGTACGGCCCGCGTGGCGGGCTACGTCGCGATCTGGCTTCCGGAGGAATTCCTCGTGCTCTTTCTGCGCGAGGGCGAGGTAGTCAACGCCATCCGCGCCACGCAGCGCGGCAACGAGCCATTGGCGATCGCCTCGGCCCTCGCCCATGTGCCAGCGGAACCGGAATTCGGCGAGATCGCGTTTTACGAGGCGCCGGTCGAGCTGCTCGTGTGTATGTACCACACGCTCCTCATGCCGCCGGACCCCTGGCCAGGGGGCTTCGTGCCCGGGGATCCAAACACGCTGTTTCCTCACCTGCGAGGTGGCCGATTCAGCGGCGTCGTGGAAGTCGTGAATCACGAGACGGCGAACTATCTGCTGCTGCGGGATGGGCTGATCGAACAGACCTTCGTCGTGGACGACAATGGGTCGGGGCGAACGGAGCAGCTTGCGCGCGTGTTCGGGCCCGCGCCGTCGCGTCCCAAGGCGCGGGTCGCTGCGTGGCGCAGTCCGTTGCACATGCCTACTCAGGCGCCTGCCGCGCTCGTCGCTGCGTACCGGGAGCTCGTCGAGCGTATGTATCTGGAGCTCGGGTCGTATGGCGTCCCCGTGCCCTCGGCAGTCGGCGAGCGCGTGCGGGATGCTCTTCTCGGTCGCTATCCCGCGCTCAGTCGCTTCGCCGCGGGTTCGAGATCCGAGGATCCGTCCGAGGACGGTCATGAGGTAACGGCGGGCGTCGCGGCGTGGGTGACGGACACCGCCCGAGAGGCACTCGACGGTGACGAGGAAGCAGCCCGCCGCGTGGTGGTAGAGGCCGCACGTGAGCGCCGCCATATGCTGCACGCGGCCGGATTCCTCTCGGCTCTTCCGTGGGAGTTGGAGTGGTAGACGCCGCGGCGCCGAACGGGTCACTCTATGTCGTCAGCACGCCAATCGGTAATCTGCGCGACATTACGCTCAGGGCAATCGACGTGCTGCGGACCGTGGATCTGATTCTCGCCGAGGACACGCGGCATTCGCGGCACCTTCTTGATCACCACGAGATCTCCACGCCCATGCTCTCCTACCACGAACACAACGAGGCGCGTGCAACGGCGACGGCGATCGCTCGTCTCCGGGAAGGACGCGATGTGGCGTTGATCTCCGATGCCGGCACACCGCTCGTGTCGGATCCGGGTTCTCGTGTGGTCCGAGCCGCCGCGGAGGCTGGTATCGCCGTGGTTCCGATTCCTGGTCCGTCCGCCGCGTTGGCGGCACTCGTAAGTTCCGCGATAAGCAGCGAGCGCTTTACGTTTTTCGGTTTCCTGGCGCGGAAAGGGCGCGAGCGCGATGACGCTCTGCAGGAGCTCAGCAGCCTTCGGCACACGAGCGTACTGTACGAGGCGCCGAACCGCGTTGCGGCGACGCTCACCGAGCTCGGGGCTCGCGGTGCGGGGGAACGGCGGGTGGTCGTGGCCCGGGAGTTGACGAAACAGTTCGAGGAAATTCACCGCGGAACGGTGGCCGAGCTCTCGGCGTATTACGAGAGCTCTCCGCCACGCGGGGAGGTCGTGATCGTGCTCGAGGGTACCACTCTTCAACCGCTGGCGGAGGACGAGCTGCGCTCGCGTGCCCGCGTGATGCGCGATGCCGGACTCAGTGCACGCGATGTTGCTGCCGCGCTCGTGCGCGAGGGCGGCGCGTCCCGCAATCTTGCCTATCGACTCGCTCACGAAGCATGAGAACCGTACGCGCATACGCCGCATCGCTCGCGGCGCTCGTCGCACTGGCGACTCTCGGCGCGGCCCGGAACGATGGGCCGCGCCTCGCCATCGCTCGCCTGCAATACGAGGGGGGCGACTGGTACGCCAACCCGTCGAGCCTTCCGAACCTTATCGAAGCGATCAACGAGCGGACGTCACTGCGGGTCGACAAGACCGAAGGGCGCGTGACGCTGCTCGATGACCGGATCTGGGATTTCGCATTTCTGCACGTGACGGGTCACGGCGACATAAGGTTCAGCGACGCCGAAGTGGATCGACTGCGCCAGTACCTCCTGCGGGGCGGGTTCCTGCATGTGAGCGACAACTACGGGCTCGACGCGAATTTCCGCCGCGAGATCGCCCGCGTGTTTCCGGATCGGCCGCTGGTCGATGTGCCGCTCACGCACCCGATCTATCATTTGGTGTACGACTTTCCGAACGGTGTCCCGAAGATCCACGAGCACGACGGCAAGCCGGCGCGCGGACTCGGGGTCTTCATCGGCGATCGACTCGCGGTGTACTACGACTTCTCATCCGATCTCGGGAACGGGTGGGAGGATACGGGTACCTACAACGACCCACCTGAATTGCACGAGGCGGCGCTTCGCATGGGCGTGAACCTGTTCGTGTATGCGGTGACGAGCCGCCCTGCGGCATGACCGTCATCGATCTCGTCAACCGCGAACGCGGACGCATCTCGCGACTGATCGCCGCGGCGGGTGGCGCCGGGGCGGTCGGGCTGGCGGCACTGCTGCTCGCGGCGGGCGTAGTGCTGCTCGGCCGCGCGCGATGGATCGACCTCCCGCGAGCGGTCCCGTTCATCATTTGGTTGGCCGTCGCGATCGTCGCGATGACAGCGATCTGGTGGACACGTCGGCGCCTTGTGCGCGATGCGTCGGTGAGCGGCCTCGCGTTCGAGGTCGAGCGTGAGCAGTCGCTGCGCGCCGGCGTCGTTCGCGGCGCACTGGAAGTGGCGAACTCGGGCACGCTGGGACGATACAACGCCGAGCAGGTGGCGGAGCGGCTCAAGGAGAAAGCCGGGAGCCGAAGCCTAACGCCGACGCTGACGCGACGCGCGCTGGTCCGAAGCGGCGCCGCCGCGACGGTCGGGGCGCTGGGGATCCTCCTTCTCGCGACTCGGTCTTCCGCGACGCCGGACGGTTGGCGCGCGATCGCGCATCCGGTTCGCGCGTGGACCGGCACGCTGCTCGCTCCCATCGCCTTTCAGCGCGCGCCGAAGACCGTACTCCGCGGTGAACGACTCACGCTCTCCATCTCGGCGCCGGAGCGCCGTCGCGTCACGCTCTATCAACGCGCGAAAGGGTCGGCGTGGCGGGCGTCGCAGCACGAGGTCCACGATGGCGTCGCGAAGGTACGGCTCGCACCGATGGATGCCGACCTCGCGCTGTTCGCGACCGATGGCAGAACGATGAGCGATACGGCGTCGGTGGCACTGGTCGAGCGACCGTTCATCGGCGACGTCTCGGTGACGGCCACGTTCCCGCGCTACCTGGATCGGCGCGACGAGACGCTGCCTGTCGGTGAGGCGGCGCAGCTGCCCCGCGGTACCGTCCTGACGATCTCCTGTCACTCGTCGACCGAGCTCGCGGGCGTGTCGCTCGCGAGGGCGAGAGACACCGTGCGCCTAACGCCGAGCGGCCGGTCGTTCACCGGGCGCCTGCCGGTGGTGGAGGGTGGCCGCTACGAGTGGAGCGCGGTCGGCCTTGCCGGACCGATTACCGAGCTGCCGGCCGCGTTGGAGTTCGAGGTCGTTCCCGACTCGGTCCCGCACGTCGAGATTCTTTCCCCCGCGACCGACACGACCGTGTCCGCGGCTGACACGATACCGATGTCGTTTCTCGCCACCGATGACCACGGGCTCGCGAGCGTCGTGCTGCGCGCGTGGAGACAGCCCGAGGGCGGGACCGCGATGCCGGAGACGAAACGGCCGCTGCTCTCGCAGCCCAGCACGCAGTGGACCGGCAACGCCGTGGTGTCGCTGCCGGCGCTCGGCGTGCAGCCGGGCGAGTCGGTGCACCTCGTGGCGGTGGCGACCGACGGGTCTCCATGGCATCAAACCGGAGCGACTCGCGAGTTGGTCCTCCGTGTGCCCGGCATGACGGAGGCGAGAGCGAACGTGCGCGCTGCCGCGGATTCGGCGGTGGAGCGAGCGAAGGCGGCAGCCGCCGCGCAGAAAGCGCTGCAGCAGCGAACGGCGGATGCGGCGCGCGCGCGTCCGCGGAACATCCCGAAGAACGGCGACCAACAGGGCTCAAGCAACAAGAGCTCGATGTCCTACGAGGCCGCGCAGCAGGCGCAGGCGCTGGCGAAGGAACAGCGCGAGCTCGCCGAGCGCATGCAGCAGCTGCAGCAGAATGCGCAGCAGATCGAGAAGCAGCTCAAGCAGAGCAACGCGCTCGACAGCGCACTGTCCGCGCGGCTCCAGGAAGCACAGAAGCTTTTGAAGGACGCGCTGACTCCGGAGCTCGCGGAGAAGCTCCGCAAGCTCGAGGAGTCGGCGCAGAAGCTGTCCGCCGAGGACGCGCAGAAGGCGTTAGGCGATCTGGCGCAGCAGCAGAAGGGGCTGCGCGAGCAATTGGAGAAGAGCGTCGAGATGCTCAAGCGCGCCGCGCTCGAGGGCTCGATGCAGACGCTCAAGGAGGAGGCGAAGGACCTCGCGAAGTCGGAACGCGCGAACGCGGACTCGATGGCGAAAGCGCGTGAGCAGGCGCAGAAGCAGGAAGCACAGAACAACGCTCGCGATCTCGCCGACCGATCGCGCGACCTTCAGAAGCAGGTCGAGGAGCTACAGAAGCGGCTGGAGCGCGAGAACGCAGACGCAGGTGCCCAGAAGGTCAATGACGCGAACCAGCAGGTGAAGGAATCGGCACAGGCGATGGAACGGGCCGCGCGCAATCAGGCGCCCGATCAGCGTCGTGGCGAGACTCAGCAGCAGAAGGACCAGCGCGCACAGCAGGAGATGGCGCAGCAAATGGCGCAAGCTGCTCAGCGCCAGAGCGGTCAACAGCAGAATGGGCAGCAGCAGAACGGCCAGCAACAGGGTGGCCAGCAGCAGAAGGCCCAGGGCAACAAGCAACAGGATGGTCAGGCACAGAAGGGACAGGAGAAGCAGGACGGTCAGCCCGGAGCGCAGAAGCAGGGACAGGACGGCCAGCAATCGCGGCAGGGGCAAACGGGTCAGCCGGGCCAGCAGCAGTCGGGTCAACAGCAGTCCGATCAACAGTCCGGGCAGCAGCCGGGGCAGCAGTCAGGGCAACAGCAGGGCGGGCAACAGTCCGGCGGCCAGAAGTCGGCCAACGACGCGGCGGATGCCATGCAGAAAGCCGCCGACCAGCTGGCGGATGCTCGACAGAAGCAGATCGACGCGTGGAAGCAGGAGCTCACGGGCGAGCTCGATCAGTCCGTGCAGGAGATGCTTCAACTCTCGCGACAGCAGGAGCAGATCGAGCAGAAAGCGCGGCAGAATGTCGACAAGCAGTCGCTGCAAGCCGAACAGAGCGCGCTTCAGCAGGGCGTCCAGCAGGCGGGCAAGCGACTGACCGAGGCGGGGCAGAAGTCCTCGCTCCTTTCTCCGCGGGCACAGCGCTCGATGAGCGAGGCACAGCAGAAGGTCGATCAGGCTACGCGCGATCTTGCGAGTGCGCGCCAGAGCGACCAGGCGGCGGGGTCGATGCGCGAGGCATCCGAAGCGTTGAACCAGGCGGCGGCAACGCTGGTGCGCGATCGCGAGCGGGCCCAGAACGCCAGCTCGGCATCCGGTTTCCAGGAGATGCTCGACCAGCTCAAGGACATGGCGCAGCAGCAAGGCTCGCTCAACTCGCAGACCGCGGAGCTGATCCCGCGGCCGGGCGCGCAGCTCGATCAGCAGGGGCGCGAACAGGCGCGGCAGCTCGGGCGTCAGCAGCGCGAGGTCGCCTCGTCGCTCGACGAGATGGGTGACCAGGATCGGACGGGCCGGGCCGACGAGCTGGCGAAGGAGGCGCGTCAGCTCGCACAGGCGTTGGAAAGCGGGGCGCTGGACCCGAACGTGATCGACCGGCAGCAGCAGCTGTTCCGCCGGATGCTCGATGCTGGACGGACGCTCGAGCGCGACGAACGCGAGGACAACGGCAAGCGTGAGGCGAAGGCGGCCACGGGCAACGAGCTGTTCCTGCCGCCTAACGCGACGGCCGGTGGCAAGGCAGCGTCGAAGTTCGCCATGCCGAACTGGAATGAGCTCCGCGGGTTGACGCCGGAGGAGCGACGCCTCGTGCTCGATTACTTCAAGCGCATCAATGCGGAGAAGCCGTAGCGCCGCGATCGCCTTCACGTTCGCTTGGGTGTTGACGCTCGCGCCGCAGGCGGCGCGGGCGCAGGCGCAACCGGGCCTGCCGATGCGTGCGCTCGAGCTCGAGCAGGCGGGGCAATGGCGGGAGGCACTGAGCGCCTACCGCGCGGCGCTCGACGAGTCCACGACAGCCGCGATTCTCGGGATCGAGCGCATCTACGACCAGCTCGGGAAGCGCGATTCCGTTCTCCCGCTGATCGACTCGATGATCACGAAGCGCCCGCGAGAGCCAATGCTGCGCACGGTGCAGCTCCGGACGCTTTCGTACCTGCATCGCGACGAAGCCGCCGCGGGCGCCTTCGAGCGGTGGCTACAGATCGCGCCACGTGAGGCGACGCCCTACCGCGAGTACGCGCGCCTGTTGCTCGACGCCGGACGGGCGGCGTCCGCTGATACGGTGTTGCAACGGGCACAGCGCGCGTTAGGCGGTACGAAGGACATCACCGTCGAGATGGCGCAGCTGCGCGCCGCAACCGGGCTTTGGGAGCTGTCGGCGCAGAGTTGGCGCGAGGCGATGGTGGCCTCGCCCTACCTCGATCAGGCTGCCGTGTTCTCCCTCTTTCCGACGCCCGATTCCGTCCGCGGCGCGGTTCGCCAGGTATTCCGCGCGCCCCCGGTACAGGTCGAGGCGAGGCGCGCGCTCGCGCTGCTCGAGCTCCGCTGGAGCTCCGCGCGCGAAGGGTGGGTGGCGCTGCGCGATCTGCCGCCAAGCGACGACGCCGTGAAAGCGTGGACCGAGTTCGGCGACGAGGCGGAGGCGTCCGGCGCGTGGCTCGTAGCGCGAGACGCCTTCGCGGCGGCGTTGGCGCACAGCCCGACGCGAGAGCTCGCGGTGCGTGCCGCGAACGACGCGTTGAGCGGCGCCGACCCATCATCGGCGGTGAAGCTGCTCGAGCCGTACGCCGCGGCAACGGACTCCGAGAGCGTACGAACCGTCCTACCGCTGCGCGTTCGAGCGCTGAGCGCGTTAGGTCGTGCGGCCGATGCCGAAGCGCTCATCAATGCGAACGCTTCGCGGCTCGATTCACTGGCGCACGTACGACTCGTCCGCATGGCGGCGTGGGGCTGGGTTCGCGCCGGTGACCTCGCGAAGGCACGTGCCGCGATGGGTACGACGCCAACGGGCGAGGACGAGGATCGCACGATGGGCTGGATCTCGCTGTACGAGGGCGATCTGAAGTCCGCTCGTCGCATCCTCAAACGCACCGCCGAGACGGACCCGGATCTGCTGCTCGCTCTCGCGCTCCTCGGCCGAACCAAGGTGGACAGCGCGCCGGACGTCGGAAGCGCGTTTCTCGCGCTGGCGCGCGCCGATAGTGCACCGGCGGCTACGAAGCTTGTCGCTGCCGCGCCGCAGGTTCCCGACGCCAGTGCTCTCTTGCTCAACGCCGCCGCGCGCATCTACTCTGCTCGGCACGATGACAGCGCCGCGATCGCGCTCTGGGAACGCATCGTGAAGGATTTCGCCTCGGCGCCCGAGGCGGCAGAAGCCGAGCTCGAGTGGGCGAGAACGCTTCGGCGACGCGGCGACCGGGCGGGCGCGGTGCAGCATCTCGAGCATATGATTCTTACATATCCCCGAAGCGCGCTGGTGCCCCAGGCCCGGCGCGAGTTGGACCTCGCTCGACAGAGCGTTCCCTCGATATGACACCTCCATCGTCTGATCGGCGCGGCGGCGCGCCGTCCGGGATTCGTTGCCTAACGAACCGGGTGCTAGGTCTGCTCGCCCTCGTGATGCTCGCCGTCGCTGCGCCCGCCGTCCGGGCGCAGCATCTGCTCGTCCCGATGGACGACGCGCAGCAGAACCACCTCAAGGCGTACGGCCTGACGTTCAACGCGCTCAAGGCTGGGAACCGTGCTGAGTGGTTCATCAACTACCGGGGCGGGGCGTTCCTGCTGCCGGACGCGCCAGAGCTCCGGAAGACGGCGACGCTCGACGGCGTGACGTTCGAGGCGATCGACAACGGACGCTTGGCGCAGATCCGCGCCGAGATCGCGAGCGGGAACATGGACGCGGTCACGCTGGAGAAGGCGCCGAAGATCGCGATTTACACGCCGCCGAAATCTCCACCGTGGGATGACGCGGTGACGCTCGCGTTGCGGTACGCCGGCATCGAGTACACGACAGTCTGGGACGACGAGGTCATGAACGGAGACCTCGCGAAGTACGACTGGCTGCACCTCTTTCACGAGGACTTCACGGGGCAGCTCAACAAGCTGTATCTCGGATTCCGCGACGCGCCGTGGTTCGTCGAGCAGCGCGAACGGAACCTCGATGCCGCGAAGCGCCTCGGGTTCGCCACGATTCCCGCGCTCAAGAAAGCCGTGGCGGAACGCATCCGCCAATACGTCGAGGGCGGTGGATTCCTGTTCGCCATGTGCGGGGCCACGGAGACGCTCGAGCTGGCGATCGCGGCGCATAACGCGGACATCGCCGCCGCCTATGCGGACGGCACGCCGATCGATGAAGACGTCGACGCGAAGATGGACTGGAAGCGCGCGATGGCGTTCCGCGATGTCCACGTGGAGCAATCGCCGTTCACGAACTCGATGAGCGACATCGACGGCCACCAGGTGAACGTGCCAGCCCGCCGTCAGCCGCTCGGACAGTTCACGCTGTTTGCGTTCTCCGCGAAGTTCGATCCCGTCGCCACGATGCTCGTGCAGGATCACCGCACGGTCATCCCAGACTACTATGGCGTGACGACGAGCTTCAACAAGGCGGTCATCAAGCCCGGCGTGACGGTGCTGGCCTACGAGGAGGGCGCGCCGTGGGTGAAGTACATCCACGGGGATTACGGGAAGGGCTCGTGGACATTCCTGGGTGGCCACGATCCGGAAGATCCGCAGCACAACATCGGAAACGCGCCGACGGATCTGGCGCTGCACCCGAACTCGCCGGGCTATCGGCTGATTCTGAACAACGTCTTGTTCCCGGCGGCCAAGAAGAAGCCGCTCAAGACTTAGTCTGACCTCCGGGTGGGTTCGTGAAGTCTTCGGGCGTCGGCTATCTTCCTGTGCGTGCCGCCGTCCGCAGTCTCAGCAGCCAAACACTCTCGCCTCGCTGCCTCTCCCGCCGCCGCCATGCGCGCCGCCATCCGGCTCGCGGGCGGACGAGAGGTGTGCTTCGTCTGCACCATCGACGAAGAGGGCGTCGTACGCACCGCACGCGTCGCGGCGCGCGGCGACGCCGAGTGCGTGCTCGCGTTGCCCGGCTTCGCGGAACGCGGCGAGATGCTCGTGCACAACCACCCGTCAGGACGGCTCGAGCCCTCGGGTGCGGACCTCGAGGTCGCCGCGCGCATGCACGACGATGGTGTCGGCTTCGGGATCATCGACAACGATGCGCGCGAGCTGTACGTCGTTGTCGAAGTGCCGCGTGAGGAGCCGGACACGCTGCTCGACACGAACGCGATCGACGGAGATCTCGGACCCGACGGCCCGATCGCGCGGCTGCTGCCGAAGTACGAGGACCGGCCTGCGCAACGCGAGCTCGCCGCGAAGATCGCGCAGCTCTACAACGACGGGGGCGTCGGACTGCTCGAGGCGGGCACTGGGATCGGGAAGTCGCTCGGCTACCTCATCCCGGCGCTTCGGTGGGCGGCGGCGAACGGCGAGCGCACGGTCGTGTCCACGAACACGATCAACCTGCAGGAACAGCTGGTCGGCAAGGACCTGCCGTTTCTCGCTCGCGCGCTCGATGACCAGCCCGTGCGGTTCGCACTGCTCAAGGGGTGGCGTAACTACCTGTGCCGGATGCGGCTTCAGCAGGCGGTCTCCACTGGTACGGCGCTGTTCGAGGAATCGTTAGGCAACGAGCTCGTTGCGCTCTCGGCGTGGGCCGAGCGAACGACCGATGGCTCGCTCAGCGACATGCCGGTTCCCCCGCGCGCCGAACTGTGGGATGAGGTCTCGGCCGAGCCCGACCTGTGCAATCGGGCGCGATGCGAGTTCTACGACAAATGCTTCCTGTTCGCGGCACGGCGCAAGGCGGCGCAGGCGGACGTGATCGTCGTCAATCACCATCTGCTCATGTCCGATGTCGCCGTTAGGCGGGTCTCGCAGAATTGGGACGACGCGGCGGTGCTGCCGGCGTACTCGCGGCTGGTCGTCGACGAAGGTCACCACATGGAGGACGCCGCCGCCGCGCACCTCGGCGCAACGGTCACCCGACGCTCGCTGCAGCGGCTCTTCGCGCGGCTGGACCGGACCGGCAAAGGAATTCTGCCGGCGCTGATGGCGCGCCTGGCGGAGGGGAAGGACCTCCTGAGCGCGGCGAGCCTCGATCTCGCGGCCACGAAGCTGTCGCCGTCCGTGCTCGCCGCGCGCGATCGTGCAGGGCTCGTGTTCGACCTCTTGTCGATGCTGCTCGACGAGAGCGGCGTGCCGGTGCTTCGCCTCACGGATGACTTCACCGGTCACCGGATCTGGCGAAACGGGCTCGAGATGGCGCTGGAGGAGCTGCTGGCCGAGATCGAGCTACTGCACGACGGGCTGCGCGTCGTGCGCGAGCGGCTCGAGGTCGATGAGGCGCGGGCCGAAGCAGTGGCGCCGCTGCTCAACGAGCTACGCGGTATCGCGAGACGTCTCCAGAGCGCGGGCGACGCGCTGCGCCGTACACTCAAGCCGAAGGAAGATGAGGGCGCTGCCGTCCGCTGGATCGAGGTTCGCGGCAAGGAGCGCAATCTCGCCGTGACGTCCGTGCCGCTCGACCTGGCGCCCGTGCTGCGTGAGGACCTGTTCCGGCGCGTGCGCACCGCCGTGGTGACGAGCGCGACGCTCGCGGCGGAACAGCGCTTCGATTTCCTGAGCCGACGACTTGGTCTCGATGACCCCGAGCTCACGCCGACGACGGCGCTCTACCCGTCGCCGTTCGACTTTCCGCGGCACGCGCGGCTCGCGATTCCGACCAACGCGCCGGCGCCTAACGTCGATGCGACCGCGCACATCCAGTTCGTCGTTCGCGCGGTACTCGACGTAGCGACGGCGTCGGACGGCGGCATGTTCGTGCTCGCGACGAGCCATCGCGATGTGCGGTTGGTCGCCGCCGAGTTGCGCGCCCGAGGCGTGGAACGGCGATGGCCGCTGCTCATGCACGGTGACGACGGGCGTGACGCTCTGCTCCGGCGGTTTCGTGAGAACGAACGAGCCATCCTCGTCGGAACGGCGAGCTTCTGGGAAGGCGTCGACGTTCCAGGTCACGCGTTGCGCGCTCTCGTCATCACGAAGCTTCCGTTCAAGGTTCCCAACGAGCCGGTCACGGCGGCGCACTGCGAGTCGATCGAGCGGCACGGTGGCGACGCGTTTCGGGAGTACATGCTGCCGCACGCGTCGCTGCGTCTCAAGCAGGGATTTGGCCGGCTGATTCGCACGGCAACCGACCGCGGCGTCATCGTTCTGGTCGACCCGCGCGTCATCTCCAAGTCGTATGGCCGCACGCTGCTCGATGCATTGCCTCCAGCCCGGCGGTTGGTAGGCGCATGGCCGGTGGTGCTGGAACAGATCCAGAACTTCTACGCGAGCCCGTGATTGGGGCGCTGGGAACTGGGAACAGGGAACCGAGACTCCTCACGGACTCATGTTCCCACTCCCCAGTTCCCGGTTCCCAGTAAGCCGGCGGCGACCCTCTCTCCGAACCTATGACCGGACAGCGACCCTCCAAGATTGTGTGCGTAGGCAGGAACTACCTCGAGCACGCGCGGGAGCTCGGGAATGAAGTGCCTGCGGAGCCTCTGATCTTCCTCAAACCGCCGTCGAGCCTCATCGACGGCGGGGAATCGATCGTCTTGCCGCCGCAATCAGCGCAGGTGGAGTTCGAGGGCGAGATCGGCGTCGTCGTGGGGCAACGGATTCGCCACGCGACCGAAGCCAGCGCGATCGAGGCGATCGCCGGCATCGTGGCGATCAACGACGTGACGGCGCGCGATCTTCAGCGGAAGGACGGGCAGTGGACGCGGGCCAAGGGCTTCGACACGTTCTGCGCCGTTGGAAAGCCGCGCGTCGGGGCGATGACGGCGGCCGAACTGACGGCGCTCGAGGTCGTTACCCGCGTGAACGGCGAAAAGCGCCAGCACGGCAAGGCGGCCGATATGGCGTTCTCAATTCCGTTTCTCGTCTCGTACATTTCGGCGATCATGACCCTCGAGCCGGGCGACCTGATCGCCACCGGCACTCCGGCCGGCGTGGGCAGGCTCGACGAAGGCGATATCGTCGAGGTCGAAGTTGTGGGCGTTAGCATGGTTACAAACCCTGTCGCCGCACCATCGGTATAAAGTCGTAGGATTGCAGAGTGGCGTAAGCGATGCGTCGGAGGTATCGTGGGAACACCGGTACGCGATGAGGGCTATAAGGCCAGGCGACCGGCCCGCCACGGACCGGACGAAGATCCTGGGGGAATGCTGAGCGAAGAGACGACGGGCGCGACGGCAGGACGCGGGGGCAGACGACCGTACCCCAAGCGAGCAGAGACCCAAGGCCGACGGCGGCTCTCGGGACCGGTGCTCATCTCGATCATCCTCCACGTCGTCGTAGGCATCGCGCTCCTCCGCATCCTGCTCGTTCCGTATCCGTTCACATCGCTGTTCGCCTCCAAGGAGAAGCCGGTCGAGCCGGAGCGCATCAGCTTCCTCGCGCTCCCTCAGGCGTCCACGACGAACTCGCCGGGGAAGAGCGGCGGAAACGGCCGACCCGAAACCCCGACCAAGCGAGAGACGCCGCGTCCGCTCGTGGCGCCCACCGAGGTACCATCCACGCTGCCGCCGGTCACGCCTGCGGCGCCGCCGCCCGCGACCGACGACGAAGCGAATGGCCCGCTGATCGGCAAGGGTGGGGCGACCCGAGGTATCCGGCCATCGTATTCAGACCCGCGCATCTGGGTACCGCCAGCGCCTGTCGTCAGCGCACCGAAGTCAGCGCACGAGCGCATGGACAGCGTCGTGACGGCGGACATCGAGCATGCTCGCGATTCCGCGGCCGCCGTTGCGTATAGCCCGAACAAGTTCGAGCGCGGTGACTGGACCGTCGAGAAGAACGGGAAGAAGTACGGTATCGACAACCAGTACATCCGACTAGGGAAGGTTTCGATCCCCAACGTCCTGCTTGGCCTCCTGCCGCTCAACATGCAGGGCAATCCGGTCGCAGCGCAGCGCGATCGTGCGACCGAGTCGCTACGGCAGGAGATTCTCTACCAGTCGCAGCGCGCGATGAACGAGGAGCAGTTCCGCAAGGCGGTGAAGGAGCTGCGCCAGCGGAAGGAGCGCGAGCACCAGCAGCAGGACAAAGATCGCGCGCCCAAGCCCATCTCGGCGGTCGATCGCGATCGCGGTACTTCGGCGAACCCGTAACTCGCGCCTAACGCGTCATTGGCGGCGCGCCCAGTGCCGCTTCGCTGGAGAATCCTGCCGGTCAGAGCGGCGGTGCGCCGGCCTCGTCCGATTCCTCGGCCGCATCATGAAACGGCCGGAAGACGGCGGCAATCGTTCCAATCACCGCGAAATCGTCATTCGGCGTGATCACGAGCTCGCGCTCGTCGGGATTTGCCGGCTCGAGGACGATCGTGGCGCCGCGATGCTGTAACGTCTTCACCGTTGCTTCGGTGCCCACGCGTGCGGCGATGATATCGCCATCGCCGGCACGCGCCGACGGATTCACCAGTACGTAGTCGCGGTCGAAGATGCCGCGGCCGATCATGCTGTCGCCGGCGACGCGAAGGAAGAAGCAGTCATCGCTGGGCACGAACGTACGATCGAGCGTGATGTAGCGGTCCCGGTTTTCCGGGATCAGCATCGGCTCACCAGCAGCGATCTTGCCGTAGAACGGCACGGGCTGCATTCGCCCGACCGTCGAATACCCAAGCAACCGGACTCCGCGAGAGCGCGCCGGATCGCGCTGAATGAACCCCTTGTCCGCGAGCGACTGCAGGATGTCGGAAACCGTCTTCGTCGATTTGATACGAAAGCGCTTGCCGATCTCGCGAATGCTTGGCTGATACGTGTGCTCGCCGAGGAAATCGAGCAGGTAGTGGTACACTCGCCGCTCTATGGTACTTAGCTCATCGGGCATGAGGCCCTCGGGAAAACGGGTCGCCGGGCGGGCTCATCGAGCCTCCCGGCGACCCTCGTTCTCGGCAAAGTTACGGCAGTTCACGATTGCCGGTCAACGGCATACGACCTCGACCATCACCACCCTGCGGATGCTACCAAGGTGACGCAGGGGCAAGCCCTGTCGAGTTACACCTTGTGTTTATCGCGCAAGCACCTGCAATGCCGTGTCGATACGACCGAGTGAACGCTCACGACCGAGCAGCATCAGTACATCGAAGATCCCGGGACTCACGCTCGATCCGGTGAGGGCAACGCGCAGCGGCTGGAAGAGCTTGCCGGCACCGAGGCCGCGACGTTCCGCAACGCTGCGCAGCGCTTCCTCGAGCGTACTTGCGCTCCACTCGCTTGCCGCAGCGAGCGCATCGCGCGCGTCGCTCAGCAGTTCGGGTGTCACAGGGTCCTTCCACTGCTTCGCCACGGCGTCAGAATCGAGCTCCACGGCATCACCGAAATACGGCGTGGCCTGGCGAACTACGTCGCTCACGGTCCGTGAGCGCACGCGCAGCAGCTCGAGGAGCGTCATGTACCACGCGCGATTCGCCGCGAGCCACTCTCGTGTTGCCAGCCCCGCGTCGACGATTGCGGGCGTGATGAGCGGCTCGACCTGATCGAGGGGCAGCATGTTGAGGTGCTGGCCGTTCATCCACTCGAGCTTCTTGAGGTCGAATACCGACGCCTTCTTCAGGAGGCCATCGGGCGAGAACCGCTCGATCATCTCCTGCATCGTCATGACCTCGATGTCGCCGCCTGGCGACCAGCCGAGGAGCGCGAGAAAGTTGTCCATCGCGCTGGGCAGAATGCCCTCGTGCCGGTAGTCGCCCACCGCCATCGCCCCATGTCGCTTGCTGAGCTTCTTGCCGTCGGTGCCGTGGATCATCGGCAGATGCGCAAAGACGGGGAGGGGAGCGCCTAACGCGTTGTAGAGCAGGATCTGCTTCGGCGTGTTCGAGATGTGGTCGTCGCCGCGCATCACGAGCGTGACGCGCGCGTCGATGTCGTCCGACACGACCGCCATGTTGTAGATCGGCGTCCCGTCCGAGCGAAGGATGACGAAGTCCTCGATGTCCTTGTTCGGGAAGGTGATTCGCTCGTGCACGAGATCGTCCCACTCCGTGCTGCCGTCCGGAACGCGGAAGCGCAGCACGAATGCGTCGCCGGCAGCCACTCGGTGCTGAATCTCGTCAGGCGCGAGGCGATCGCATCGGCGATCGTACTTGAACGCATCGCCGCGCGCCTCGGCCTCCGCTCGGCGCTGCTCGAGCTCGGCCGGCGTGCAAAAGCATCGGTAGACGGCACCCGCATCGAGCAGTCGCTGCGCGTCCGCTCGATGTCGCGCGAGATTCGCGCCCTGGTACGTAACCTCCTCATCCCACGTGAGGCCGAGCCACTCCAGTCCCTCGAAGATCGCGCGCGTGCTTTCGTCGGTGCTGCGGGCGCGATCGGTGTCCTCGATGCGGAGCAGGAACGTTCCGCCATACTTGCGGGCGAGGAGCCAGTTGTGAAGCGCCGTGCGCGCACCGCCGACGTGAAGGTAGCCCGTCGGTGAAGGGGCAAAGCGAACGCGAAGTGGGGCAGGCAGCGTCTTGGACATGAGCCTAGCAAAAAGGTGCCGAGGATGCGGCCGACGAGTCGGCTTGCGATCCTTGACACCTCGGATGGAGCGGAATGTCGACGGAGAGAGAGGGATTCGAACCCTCGATAGGGGTTGACCCCCTATGCCGGTTTAGCAAACCGGTGCCTTCAGCCTCTCGGCCATCTCTCCAGGAGTCGCTAGTCGGGAACCACTGATTCGTTGGCGACGCAGCCGCGTGGAGTGACCGACGACTGACGCTCGCGCAACACGCCAGCGAATGCGCAACCTAGCCAGCCCGTGGAGGCCAGTCAACCGGTTGTGGCGGAGAGGGTTCGGCAGTGGGTTGGTCTGACGAATCGCTCACAAGCAGGCCTTCCCACACGAGCGCTTCCCGCTTCCACAGCAATCGCTGTCCGCGCTCATCCATCTTCGCCCAGAGTCGTACCTCGTAGAGCGCGCCATCCAGGCGGACCTGGCACTTGGTCCGCTGGATGAGCACGACGTCGCCGTCACGCGGGCCACCGACGCATTCGTAGCGGATCGTTTTGCGGGGAATCTTCACTGGCCGGAGCGCCGCGGGTTCGAAGGTGGCCGGGTCAGGGGGACTCTGACACTACAATCGATGCGACGGGTGGGGAAGACCACAGGTCACACGTTAGGCACCCGCGAGTCGGATGGCACAGGAAAAGGCTTGGCTAGCCGTCGCTTTGGGTTGCAAGAGTCTGGCTCGAGGGGTTGCATCCGCCAGGCCGATCGAGGGCCGCCGTGATACGATCTGATGCATCGGCATCGGGGGTTGCCCCTACACAACGGTATGAACCGTGCGTTCGGCGAGCCGGGGCGAAACCAGGGAACAGTGGGTGGCCATACTTCACGTCGACGACCAGCCAGCACTCCGCGAGATTGTCGGCCAGGCACTCAAGGCGTTCGGATTCGCTGTCGTGTCGGCCGACGGCGTGCACACGGCGAAGCTTGCGCTCAATAGCCGCGACGATCTCGCCGGGGCGTTACTCGATGTGCGGCTGCGTGACGGCAGCGGAGTCGAACTGTACGAATGGATCACGGTGCATCACCCCCGTCTCGCCGGACGCGTCGCGTTTCTCACCGGCAGCGTCGACGCCGATAGCAATCAGGCGCTTCATGCAACCGGGTGCCGAATGCTTTCGAAGCCGTTCGAGATCATCGACTTGAGCCGGCTTGCCGCGGAATGGGAGGGCGCGGCCAGCGACGGGCCGCCTGTCGCCGATCGCCGTGCCCGCGGTGGCGATTCCGCGAACTGGAACCCGCGACGCTCGCTGGTGGCTGTGCTTCGCAACGCGGGTCCGCGGCCGCCGGACGTGCAGGCCCTTCGCGAAGTGGTGTGTGCGTATGTGAACGCAGCGCGACTCGGCGGCGAGCCGTATTCCCGAGTGGTCGCCGATTTGAAGGAGTCGATGCGCGAGGCGGGTCTGGTTGGTCAAGCCGCGAGCGCGGAAGAGCGCGCGCTGGAGGATACGGTGATCGCGTGGTGTGCCGACTGCTACCAGCCCGCGGAGCGCGCGGGCTGAGTTCAGCCGTGTCTACGGTCGAACGCCCCGCGTGTTAGGCGGGGCGTTCCGTATCCGGTCACGGCGTGAAATCAGCAGTTCCCATCGCGTTTGCCAGCACTCACTTCGCGACCGGACCGACCGCGCAAGTTACCTTCGTGTGCATCGGCGTGTAGATACTGAACGTGAGCGCCCCCACGAGCCCGTTCAGGAAACTGCGTTCTGTCTCGACGACGGCGAGGTTTTTGGCGCATTGCGCTTTCGTGTCGATCTCCGGAGGGGGCACCAGTCCGTAGACGAACGAATTCTGCCACGGCTTGTCGATGGTTTCCGCGGCGGACGGGGCCCCGGTCACCACCGTGACCCGGTAACATCCGGACAGGAGAACGGTCGCCACTACGAGGCTAGTGGTCGCGCGCATTGACAGTCTCCGGGTTCTGGTTAGGCCGCGCACGTGACGCGGAGGTGTTGGGGCGTGTAGATGCCGAGCGTGACGAGGCCGACCAAGCCGTTCACGAAGCTCTGCTCCGTCTCGACCTTGGCGACGCCCGATGGACACTTCTGTCGGACGTCGATCGTGTCTGCCGGGACAATGCCCCAGAGCCACGTCCGTACGAATTGGTGTTCGATTACGGTGGGAGATGGTTCGAGCCCACTTGAAACTGATTGATGGAAACAGGCGCTGCCCGACAGCGCGAGCGCCGCGACTAACGCGAGCCGCAAACGAATCATCGATCATCCGCTCCGGAATAAGGGAGCCGGACGATGGCGACTTGCGCGGCGGTTGGCTACCGACCGTACCGGTAGTTCATGAAATTGTCATAAAGTCACTGATCTGGTCGCTTTTCCGCCGGGCGTTAGGCGGAGTCGCGCATCGCAACCGACGCCCGGGCGATTTCGCGGTGCGCAGCCCGGCCAACGGCTATGCGGGACTGCGCGTCTCGGGCTCTTTGTATGTCGGCAGGCCGCTGATCGACAACGACCCTCGCTCTCGGGCGTCGATCTCCTCGAACCTGAGCGTTGTCTGGATCACGTCGTCGATCAGCTGGGCGAAGTCGTCGTCCGACATGGTGCCGCGGAAACGCTCCAGGCGAGCGGCTAGGGCTTCGCGGAGCGAGGCGAAGTGCTCGGGCATAGGTCGTCGTGCCAAGGGACGTACAGCGGGGCGTGAGACGATGCTACCGGGACCAACAGGGCGCAATCGGGCGGATGCCGCGAGCGCCCGAGTCCGGCTCCAAGCTTGCGAGACCAGGCGATCATGTCCGCTGCTCGAGTACGTCGACGCCACGAGCCCATCCAGTACCGCGACGGTCAGGACCGCGTGTGGTCCGTCTCGGAGGTTGCGGCGCTCAAGGTCGTGTCGCCCGCGATCGATGGGCCGAACCTGGCGCTGGTGATTCGGTTCGAGCGGGAAGGCGACGAGCGACTCGCGCGGTGGATAGGCGGAGACGACTGGCAACAGCCGCCCGCGTTGGACCGGCTGTTCACCGAGGCGGAGCCCGTCGCGCCGGACTCCGCCCAACTGGGCGCGAGTCCCGCACCAGCCACACTCAACGACCAGAGGCCGCCGGAGGCCCCGATCGCCAGGCGACTGCAGTGGATTCGGGAGGTTGCTGAAATGGGGCCGGACGCGCTCGATCTCTTCGAGCAGCAGACCTTCCAGCAGTGGGACCGCGCGAGCCTCGTGGCCGTGCGGCGGGCGATCGACGCGCGACGGCGCGAGCTCTCGGGCTAGCTCCGGATGACCGACGACAGCGGTGTTGGCCGCATAGCGATCGACCGCAGGCGCCGCGAGCTTGCCGGATGACCACGAGGCGGGCGCGTTCACCCCAATGATGCCGGACCGTCGGGACCGGCAGCGCCCCCCACTCCCGGCTTCGCATCGATCTCGCGGAAGCGTGCCGCGGTTTGCGCGGCGCTCTCGACCAGTTCCGAGAATTCCGTATCCGTCAGCCCGCTACGGACGCGCGACAGTCGCGCGGCGATCTCTACCCTCAGCGCCGCCTGACGCCGTTCCTCTCGTGAATCCTGCACACTGTCCATCTCGCTCCGGTCCCGGCGACGGGAAAGCGCAAGCACCGTGCGAGCGGCCTAACGCGGCGGGGTGAATGCGGTGACTCTGTTTCGCTCGGGCTAGAGCAACACGCCCGCAATGACGCAGAGGACGGCGACTAAGAGGACGGCGACTAAGAGGACGATCGCGAGCCAGGTCGACCGAGCGTAGAGGGGCCGCTCGTTTTCACCCGCGTTTCCACCTGCCGAGGTCGTCGCCTAACGCGGAGCATGTTGCACAACTCCGTCGCGTTAACGGGGCCGAGTGCGGATGGCGGCACGATTTCTGTAACCGCTCCTCCGGCGCCGGAAGCTGGGCCCTGTGTGCCGCTGTGTCCGTCTCACTCGACACGGACACGCGCGTACGCCCTGGCTCGCTCCCTGAACTCAACCGTGGCGCGGTACGCATCACCGTTGTGAGGATACACACATGGCACGAGTCACCGCAGTGTTCGACGACCGTACGCAAGCCGAGCGCGCGATATCGGAGCTTCGGCGTCGAGGTATTCCCGACGCGCAGATGTCGATCGTCTCGCGGCGTCCGGACGACGTCGATGTTACCGCAGGGCGCGCCGATGACACCACCGGGGAGCGTGTCGGAAAGGGCGCCCTCGCCGGTGCTGGCGTCGGCACGCTGTTCGGTCTGGCCGCACTGCTCATTCCCGGCGTCGGGCCATTCGTCACCGCGGGTGTGCTCGCGTCGGCACTCGGCGCGACGGGTGGCGCGATCGCGTCGGGGGCGATCGTCGGCGGCACGTCCGGTGCGCTCGCCGGTGCCTTCTCGAAGGCCGGGTATTCGCGTGACGAAGCCGAGTTCTACGGATCGGGCGTCGAGCGCGGAGGCGTGGTCGTGGCCGTCGAAGCCGACGACGTGTCGTCAGAGCGTCTGCGATCCGAGCTGGCGCAGTTCGGTGGGAGAACGTACGGCGCCGAACAGACGACCGGGCGGCCCCAATCTCGGCCGACGATCTAGTTCGGAACGCTGACGTTCGTCGGCTGGGGTGAGCTTCGTGAGTACACCTCACGAAGCTCCGAGGCGCCTCACGAAATCACCCCGTCCGCCGGGCCTCCATTAATGGAGGCCCGGCGGATGTCGAGCGGTCTCAGGACGAAAACAGCGGGGTTGGCAGTAGATGCCGCGCGAGATGCGGCGCCGAACGTACGAGCGCCGTTCGGGTGCCTCGAATCGTCTCGGAAATAGTGTCAACGGGGCCAGAGCACTTCGCAGCAACACTAGCTAACTTCAACGGAGGGCACAGGATTCGAACCTGTAAGCGCCTTTCAGCGCGGCGGTTTTCAAGACCGCTGCATTAGCCATTCTGCCAGCCCTCCCGGGTAGCGAAGCCTATTCGACGAACCCGCGAGGTCAACCCATCCGCAGGCACTCCACTCGATCAATGCCGATCATGCGCCTCGCGCTGCCCGCCGCACTTCTCGCGGCCACGTCTGTCTTCGCCCAGCAGCCCAAGCAGCCGCTTCCGCTCAAGCTCGAGCCGACGAAGACCACGCCGGCGATCACGATCCCTGACCTCATGACGCGCATCTATCGCTTCGCCGATGACAGCATGCGCGGACGCATGGCGGGGAGCGCCGAGGCCATGAAGGGCACCGAGTACATCGCCGGTGAGCTGAAGCGGCTCGGGCTCCAGCCCGCCGGCGATAGCGGCACGTACTACCAGAACGTGCCGTTCGCCGTGCAGACGATGGATTCGTCGTCGACCATCCAGGTCGGTGAGACGACGTTCAAGGCGGGATCGGATTTCCTCGCCAGCGCGCCGCTTGGGACGCCGTCGGAGCCGCGGAACCTCGACGTGGTCTTCGGCGGTCAGGCCATCGACACGATGAACGTCCTCGCGCCAGAGAAAGTGAAGGGCAAGCTCCTGCTGCTTCTGCCGGCTGCCGCCCCGCCGTCCGACGTCCAGGCGTTCCTCGCATCGGAGGGATTCAAGCGGTATCAGGCGGAAGTGAGTGCGGCCGCGGTGATCGCGCTCATCGGGCCGACGCAATTTCCGCCCACGGTCGTGAAAAACGCGTTCACCCCGAGTCCGTTCGTGCAGCTCGTGCCTGACCAGCCGCCGACGGTCCCGGTCACGCTTCAGCTCACCCAGCCTGTCGCCATGGCACTGCTCGGAGCACCTATGGCGATGCCGGCCAAGGGCACTGCGGGCAAGACGGCGCAGATCAACCTCAAGTTCGTGGTGACCCGCCGCCCCGGACGGAACGTCGTCGCCATCCTGCCCGGTGGCGATCCGAAGCTCAAGGGTGAATACGTCGCCATCGGTGCGCACAGCGATCACGTCGGCGTGCGCGCGCAGGGACCGGTGGAGCACGACTCGATCCGCGTGTTCAACACTGTCGTTAGGCCGCAGGGTGCGGACAGCCCCAACCGTCCCGCGAGTGCCGACGATGTGGCGAAGATGAAGACCATGATCGACAGCGCGCGGGCCGCGCAACCGCCGCGCCAGGACTCGATCAACAACGGCGCCGACGACGACGGCTCGGGCTCCATGGGCGTGCTCGAGATGGCCGAGGCGTTCGTGAGCGCCAAGCCGAAGCCGAAGCGATCGATCCTGTTCGTCTGGCACATGGGCGAAGAGGAGGGAATGCTCGGCTCGCGCTACTTCACCGATCATTCCACGGTGCCGCGTGACTCGATCGTCGCGCAGCTCAACGTGGACATGATCGGGCGTGGCGCGTCGAGCGACATCACCGGCGAGGCGAAGGATGGATCGCTCATCCACGGGCGCGACTCCGGCTACGTGCAGGTCATCGGGTCACGCCGACTCTCGACGGAGCTCGGCAACCTGATCGAGGACGTGGACACGAAGACGAAAGCGAACCTGCAGATCGACTACGCGCTCGACGCGGACGGGCATCCGCAGAACATCTACTGCCGCAGCGACCACTACATGTACGCGCGCTACGGCATCCCGATCGCGTTCTTCACGACCGGCGGACATCGCGACTATCACCAGGTGACCGACGAGCCGGAATACCTCGACTTCGATCAGTATCGTCGGGTGACGCAGTTCATCTACGATGTCGCGTGGCGCCTTGCGGACCTGGATCACCGGCCGGCGGTGGACAAGCCGAAGCCCGATCCGAACGGCGCGTGCCAGCAGTAGTCGACTGAGCGCTCGGTTCGCAGCGCTGATCGCTCGCCGTGACGATGGCGGGCGATCACAGGTTAGGCGTCGTGAATTGCGCTTCTCGCGCGTGTCGCGCTGGAGAGAAGCCGCTGCACCTGATGCCAACCGAGCGCGAGGTCGCTTTCCATCAATGACGTTGGATGCACGACGACACGGCCGACGGCTGTGGCGCATCGCCATGCTTGCCTCGCTGGTCTTCACCGCTGCGCTCGTGGGTTGCAGCGACTCGGTCGGCGCGAGCGACGACAGCTATGCTGTCAGCTTCGACTTCTCGAGCGACTACCAGGGCTGGGTGGCGGGGTTCGTGGACTATCCAGTGGGCAAAGAGGCGGAGTGGGGCATTGGATCGTCATTGGCCCCGCTGCCCGCGCCGCTCGATCCGGCTCGCAAGGGCATTCTGTTGACGGGCGCGAACCACAGCGACGACCTGTTCATGTACATCACGCGCGAGGGTCCGACCCTCGCGCCTAACGCCTCGTACGTGGTCCGCTATCGGGTGACGGTGGCCACGAACGCGCCGAAGAACTGTGCGGGGATCGGCGGCGCGCCGGGCGAGTCGGTCGTGCTGAAGGTGGGCGCGACGCCGGAGGAGCCGGCACGCATCGTCGACGCCGCCCAGTACTACCGCGCGAACTTCGACCACGGATCACAACTCGCGGGTGGTCGCGACGCGTTGCCCGTGGGCAACATCGCGAACTCCAATACCAACTGCGCGGTGCCGCGCTACGAGCTGAAGCAGTTCGACAGTGCGCCGCTCACGATCGCCACGTCGGCCAGCGGGAGGTTGTGGCTCGTGGTGGGCGTGGATTCGGGCTTCGAGGGCACAACGGCGGTGTACATCACGGCGGTACGAGTCGCGATAGGGCCGGCCTGATCGCGAAGCGCGGCCAGCAACTGATGCCTAACAACCAACGACCCACGACTCATAACCGATGACTGGCCACGCATCGTCGCGATGCGGGGCCAGTCATCAGTCATGGGTCAACAGTCATCGGTTGTCAGTCATTCAGTTTTCCTGCTTCTTCCCGCTTTCTGGTTTAACCGGAAGGGGGATCGCCGGAGGACGGCTATCGCCCTCAGCGCCTAACGGCGGGAGACTCTGCGCCGCGTTGAACAGGTCGGAGAGCCGGGTGGCCTTGGCGACATTCTCGGCCGTGGCCAGAACGCGCTTGGCCTCGTCCACGCGGCCCTGCGAGCGCTGGGCTTCGGACAGCATGAATCCCGTGGACACGTAGAGCGCGGGAATCCCGACCGAGGCTCGATCGGGCCAGTCGCCCTTCCGCACGATCGATTTCGGCGCCTGGAACACGCTGTCCCACAGCACCGTCGTCCGCGGCACGTCGACGAATCCCTCACCCGGAACGAGCATCGTGTCCCGACCTGCCGGTCGCGGGATGTCGGGCATGAGCTTGCGGGCGAGTCCCTGCGTCATGAGGTACGGCGCGAGCCCGAGCTCCTGACTGCCGTATCCGCCCGACGTGCGGCTGAAGTACACGGGCCGGCCCGTATTGTCCTTGATCATGCGCAGCACGAAGATGTCGGCGCGCGTGAGGGTCCGCGGCTGAATCGTCGCTTCGATCTTGCCGGCTGTGAATTGCTGCGGCTCGCGCATGTCGAACGCGATCGGGATCTGGTCGGCTTCGTCCATTGTCATCTTGACCGGCGGTCCCGAGGGCTTCGGCCAGTTGCCGTTCCGGTAGATCGCCGGCCCTTTCGCGGCGTCATAGGGCCGGACCGGCGCGCGGATCAGCTGACGGGTGTACCAGTCCGTATTGAGCAGCGACGTGTTCGCCACGATGACGTCCTGGCGAATCCCTTCGACTTCCTGCGCATACCAGAGCGGGAACGTGTCGTTGTCGCCGACCGTGACGAGGATTCCGTACGGCTCGACGGAGTTCAGCAGGTCGGCCGCGAAATCGCGCGTCGTCGTGTCGTACCGTCGCGACGCCGCGTTCCAGTTCCCGAAGAGTGGAATGAACGAGAGCGCCAGTACGGGCGCCGCGATCAGCCAGCTCTGCTTGCGGGGAAGCTGCAGGGTTTCCCGGCCGAGCCTAACGTTTTCCGAGCCGACGAGCGCCGCGATCGTCTCCCACAGATAGACGAGCCCCAGCGCCGCCCACACACTCCAGCCGGAGAAGCTCCACAAGTAGAAGTAGTCTCGGTCGCGGACCTCACGCGGGACATTGTCGCCGAGCTCCGGCGCCTGCGAATACCCGTACTTGAAGTTCAGGTAGTAGATGAGCAGCAGTGTCATGGTGAACATCAGCGGACCGAAGAACCAGAATGACCGCCGGTCCCGCTGCCAGTGCACCCACCCGCCCATCAATCCGAGAATGAGGAAGATGGTCGCGAGCGTCGTCTGGAGCGCTTCACGATCGCCGTGCGCATCGCGCAGCCACTGCCACTTGAAGTAGAGCCACCACATGCCGATCTGGGCGCCGATGGGCGCCTGGCGTTCCACGACTGGCGGCTTCCCGTACTGCTCGCGATTGAAGTTGTACTTGAACGCCTGCCACGTGCCTTCCGAGAACGTGCAGCTTGCCTTGAGCTCGGTGCGGCACCCGGTTGGCTCACCCTCGTTGATCGCGGGGAAGTACGCGGCGCGGATCGGCTGGGTCGCGAATGGCGTGATGCCGAGCAACCCACCGCCCAAGCACGCGGCGATCAGCCAGGGCCGAACAAGGGTTCGTGGACGACGAATCAGGACCGCGATCGCGACAGCTGGTGCCGCGAGCATGCCAGCCATGTGGTTCGCGTAGCCCAAACCGAGCAGGTACGCGACGAGCACGAGCAGCCGGTCCGCCTTGGGGCCATCCGGCTCGTCGCACCAGCGGACGGTGAGCCAGGCGACGAGCGCGAGTCCGGCGAGACTGACGGTATACACCTTCTCGTTCACGACCGACTGACTCCACACCGTGAACGACGTCGCGCCGATCAGCGCGGCGAGCGAGCCGCCGACGATTCGCTGCCACCGCTGCGGGAACCAGCTGACGAGGACGCGTTCCGTGATCAGGAACCACATCCCGGCCGACACGGCGCTCGAGACCGCCGCGAGGATGTTGACCCGCGCGGCGATCGTGCCGCCAATCGGCATCAGCGTGAAGAATTTCCCGATCAGGACGAAGAACGGGTTCCCCGGCGGGTGGGGCAGGCCGAGGATGTACGCAGCGGCGATGTACTCACTCGTGTCCCACATGGCCGTGGACGGCGCCAGTGTCACGACATACAGGATAAGTACGAGCGCCGCCGCGATACCGGCCGCGAGGTACGACGGCCGATAGTCGAGATCGGCTGAAACGGTGGAAGACATTGAAGTCCGGTTATCGGGAGAACGCGAGTCCGAAATACAACTTCGGTCGCGAGTGAAGCGTCACGAAAGCTAGTGCCGAAACTGCCGTTGGCCGGTAAAGACCATCGCCATCCCGTGCTCGTCCGCCGCGGCGATCACGTCGGCGTCGCGGATCGAGCCGCCGGGCTGCACGATTGCCTTGACCCCCGCCTCGACCGCATGCTCCAGGCTGTCCCGGAACGGGAAGAACGCGTCTGACCCCATCACCGCACCCGCCGTGTCGTGGCCGGCCGAGCGCGCCTTGTGGACGGCCACGAACGCGGCGTCCACCCGTGACATCTGACCCGCGCCGATCCCGATCGTGGCCCCGTCCTTGGCGAGCACGATCGCGTTGGACTTGACCGACGCGACCGCCCGCCACGCGAAGAGCATGTTCTCACGCTCCTCGGCCGTTGGGTGGCGCCTGGTCACGACCTGCCAGGTCGCATCGTCGATCACGTTAGGCGCGCGCTCCTGGGCGAGCACCCCGCCACGTACCCGCTTGAAATCCAGCGCGTGCGCCGTCCATCGCGCCGTGCCGACGAGCACGCGGAGGTTCTTCTTTCGCCCCAGCACGTCGAGCGCCTCCGGCGAGAAGTCCGGCGCGACGATGCATTCGACGAACAGGCTTGCGACCGCTTCCGCTGCCTCGGCGTCCACGGTCGTGGTAAACGAGATGACTGAGCCGAACGCCGACGCCGGGTCGCATGCCAGTGCCTTGCGGTAGGCATCGATCGCGGAGGAACCGACCGCGAGACCGCACGGCGTCGTGTGCTTCACGATCCCGCAGCAGATCTCGCCGGCGAACGGGTCGGTGGCGATGAGCGCGCCTTCCAGGTCGAGGAGGTTGTTGAACGAGAGCTCCTTCCCGCCGCGCTGCTCGAGAGCCGCCAGACCACCGCCGCCGCGCTCCACATAGAAGGCGGCACGCTGTCCTGGATTCTCACCGTACCGGAGACTCTGCGCGCGTTCGAAAGAGACGGCGATCTCCTGTGGGAACAGCTCCCCGCGCTGCTCTGCGAACCAGCTGGCAATGGCACCATCGTAGGCGGCCGTGTGCGCGAAGACCTTCGCGGCCAGCACTCGGCGCAGGTCGAGATCGTCATCGCCTGCCTGCAGCGCGGCCAGCACGCGGGCATAGTCGGCCGGATCCACGACCGCGAACACCGACGGAAAGTTTTTCGCCGCGGACCGCAGCATGGACGGGCCGCCGATGTCGATCTGCTCGATGACGGCGTCCGGCCGCACGTTAGGCCGGGACGCCGTCTCACGGAACGGATAGAGGTTGACCGCCACGAGGTCGATCGTATCGATGCCCTGTTCGGCCAGCGCGGTCATGTGCTCCTCCACGTCGCGACGCGCGAGCAGGCCGCCGTGCACCATGGGGTGCAGCGTCTTCACGCGCCCGTCGAGCATCTCCGGAAAGTGCGTCACCTCCGCGACGTCGCGCACCGGGAGACCCGCGTCGCGGAGCGCCTTCGACGTGCCGCCGGTGGAGATGAGCTCCCAATCCAGCTCGCGCAGGCCTCGCGCGAACTCGAGGAGGCCCGATTTATCCGAAACGGAGAGTAGAGCGCGAGGCATGAACGGACACTGGTTGCAGGTTACAGGCGGTTTACTGGTTAACGAGAGGCGGGAAAGGTGATCAACTCCGGTACCGACGCCAAGCCGGCGACGCGGCCGTCGGCGCCTAACGTCACACGACCTTGCGCGACTGCCTCGAGCGCCACCGGGTACAGCGCGTGCTCGACGGCCAGAACCCGCTCCGCCAGCACTTCCGGAGTATCGCCGGGTCGCACGGGCACGGGCCACTGCGCGATGATTGGTCCGCAGTCGTACTCCTCATCAACGAAGTGCACCGTCACACCCGTGAGGCGCACGCCGGCTTCGATCACGGCCTGGTGCACGCGAATGCCGTACATCCCCGTGCCGCCGAACGACGGGAGCAGCGACGGATGCACGTTCACGATGCGTCCGCGCCACTGGCGCGTCACGCTCGTCGGCACGAAGCGGAGATAGCCGGCCAGCGCGATGTAGTCGATCGCGTGCGACTCCAGGACCCTCGCCATCTCGTCGCCACGCTGCTCCTTGTCGAGCGCAACCACCTCGACGCCGTGTCGCCTGGCTCGGTCGAGCGCTCCCGCGGACGCACGATCCGACGCGACCAGCGAAACGGTCGCGCCGCGAGCGTCACCCCGCGCGTCGAGATAGTCGAGAATCGCCTGAAGGTTCGTCCCACCTCCAGACGCGAGCACGGCGACTCGAGCAGTCATGCTTCAGATTCTATCCGGCTCGCGAAGACCGCGGGAAGAGGGCAAGAAACTGCTGCACGGCATCGAGCAGCGACTGGGCAACGGTGGCGCCCGCGCGAACCGACTCGTCTACCTCGTCGGGCGGCGTCGACGGTGCAGGGACGAGAAACGCTGTTCCGCCGAACGTGCGCGCCGGAAGCACATCGCGCGAGCGGTCGCCCGCGAACATCGACGCGGTTGGGGCCAGGTCGAGATCAGCGATCGCCTGATCGAACAGCTGTCGCCCAGGCTTCCGGCAGTCACAAGGCTCGCTCACCGCCGGATAGTGCGGACAGTAGTAGGAAGCGTCGATCCGTGCGCCGTGCGCGGCCAGCACGTCTGCCGTCCGTTCGCGCACGGCCTCGTAATCGGCGACTGTGAACATGCCACGCGCGATCCCGCTCTGGTTCGTGATCACGACGACGGCAACGTCGTGCTCATTGAGCAGCGCGATCGCCTCGGCAGCGGTCGGGCGCAGCTGGACCTGGTCCGGGCGCGAGATGTAGCTCACGTCCTCTATGATGGTGCCGTCCCGATCGAGGAAGGCTGCTGGTCGCGCCATTCCCCAGCTCAGACGAGCGATGTGGTGACGGCGCGCACGAGCTGTTCATCGTGCCCGGCCGGAACGCTTCGCATGTCGAGCAGAACGCGGCCGTTCGCGATGCGGCCGATCACCGGGTGGTCGCCGCGACGCAGCCGCTCCTCGATCGCAGCGGGAGTTCCCTGCAACGCCACGGCGTACGACAGAATACGTGCTGTTGGAAATGCTCCGCCACCAACGCTGGCTTCGGTCTCCACCACGTCGCAGCTCACACCGTTGTCACGAAGACGAGCGGCTGCCTGCTCCGCGCGCAGCTGGACGTTCGCCGCCGGCGCAGTGAGCATCGCCAGCGCGGGGACTTCGCGAACGGCGCGCACTGGCTCCCGGTACAACGCCAGAGTCGCCTCGAGTGCGGCGAGCGTCAGCTTGTCCACGCGCACCGCACGAGCCAGCGGATTCCTTCGGCAGGCCGCGATCGCGCTGGCATCACCGAGGACGATTCCTGCCTGCGGGCCGCCGAGCATCTTGTCGCCGCTCATGAGCACGAGCGTCGCGCCGGCGCGCACGGCGTCACGCGCGGTCGGCTCGCCGCGCAACCCGTACTCGTCCAGCGACACGAGGAGGCCACTCCCGAAATCGAAGAGCAGCGGAATCGCGTGCGTGCGCGCGAGCGGCGTAAGCGCCGAGAGCTCTACCTCCGAGACGAAGCCGCGCAGCTCGAAGTTGCTCCGGTGCACCTTCACGATCGCGCCCGTCGACTCGCCGACTGCCTCCTCGTAGTCCGTGAGGTGCGTGCGATTCGTCGTGCCGACTTCGACGAGCGTGGCGCCACTCTTCGCCATGATGTCGGGCACGCGAAAGCTGCCACCGATCTCGATGAGCTCACCGCGTGAGACGATCGCCTCGCGGCCGGCGGCCAGCGAGTTGAGCGCCAGCACGAGCGCCGACGCGCAGTTGTTGACCACGATCGCGTCCTCGGCGCCAGTCAGCTCGCGAAGCAGTGCCACAGCGTGCACGTACCGCGACCCTCGCTCGCCGCGCTCGAGGTCGTACTCGAGGTTGCAGGCGACGGCGGCCGTCGCGGTGATCGCGTGGAGCGCGGCAGCCGAGAGCGGGGCACGGCCAAGGTTCGTATGCAGCACGACGCCTGTGGCGTTGATGACGGCCCGAAGTGATGGCCGCTCGAGGGCCTCCAGCCGGTCGGCGATGGCCTCTACCCAACCGGCCAAGTCGTTAGGCGTCGACGCCGGATCCCGCCTGGCGTCGTCGACGACCGAACGAACTGCCTCGGCGACGAGTGAGCGAGGCGCGCGCGCCAGCAGCGGAGCGACCTCGATGCTCTCGAGCAGCACGCCCACCGACGGCAGCGCGCGCCGAGGGTCGCTTGGCGCGTCGAGCGGCGTCGGTACGGAGCGCGTGCCGGGTCTCGGGTCGCTCACTTGGCCACTCCGGGGGTGAATAACTCGCGCATGAAACGCAATGATAGCTCGCCACGCTCCGGCGGGCGCCGCGCCGGCGGCGGTCGCCGGGTCGAATCCGGACGCCGCGCGGAGTCGCCGGGAGCCCGGGTGGAATCGGTGTGACGCGGCGCGATGAAGACGCGGTCGGATGTCCGCGGGATGTCCATCAAGCTCCGCAGTGAGTCGGCGCGCAGTCGATACGTCGTTGCCGGCTTGAGCCCGCGACCGAGCTTGATGATCGCATACGTCTCGGGGATGGGCGCGCTCATTTTCGGGCGCGGAATGGTGTCGCGGGCGGAGCCTGGCCGGCGCGCGGGCGGGCCAGCTGGCGTTGGCGCCGGACGCGGCGCCCGCGGGTTCGCGCGTGCGATCGAGTCGGCCTGCCGTGCACGCGCAATCGAGTCCGCCACTTCCTTGGCCTTCGCGCTGTCGGCCTGCAGCTTCTCGAACGCGGTTCCCATCGTCACCGAAACGATCGGGACAACGGACGAATCGGCGGCGCGCAGGGAAAACCGCGTGGCGGGAACGGGAACGCCAGGTCGCAGGGGACGATCGAACCGGCTTCGGATCGTCACCGAGTCGCGAACTTCGACCTCGGCGAGTCCGGCGCCGATGCTGTCGTGGACGAACGCCAGCATCTCGTGCGATGCCGAGTCCGTGAGCGCAACGGTGGTGGTGTCGAACAGCTCGCGACGATCGAGCACGCGGTTGTTGTTCGCGTCGATGATCCCGCGAACGAGATACCGTCCGGGCGGCAGGTAACGCACGACGAACCGGCCGAGTGAGTCGGCGTACTCGCCATACGTTAGGCTGTCGGGGAGGTGGATGGCTTCGATGTACGCCTTTGGCGCCGGCTGTCCGGTCGCCCAATCGAACACCTCGCCGCGGATCAACGACGCCGCTCGAGTCGGCCCGGTCGAGAAGATGTATTGGTGCTGAACGCTGTCCGAGTTACCACGCAGGTCGGCCACGCCCGCGAGCTGCGTGATGACATAGGTGGTGTTCGCCATCCAGCCGCGGCGCGGCCGGATCTCGATACGACTCCGGTGCCATTTGACATCGACGCGGCCACGCTGCGGCGAGATGAGGAATACCCCGGACAGGTTGTCGCCGCCGCGCGCCGGGCGCTCGTTGATGATCTCGTCGAATTGCAGCTGGACGCTTTTCGGGCGCGCATTGAGCGCGTTCGTGTCGGGCGAGATCCGGAGCAGGTGCGGGGCGGCGTGATCATCCGGGCCGCCCGGGGGCGAGCCGAGTTGGGCGCACCCCAGAACGGTGACGAGCAGGATCAGCTTCCGCACAGCGTTTTTACCTTGGCCGCGAGCTGTTCACGCCGCGCGGACCATTCGCGTTCCTTCTGCCGTTCCGCTTCGACGATCTCCGGCTTGGCGCGCGACACGAAGTTTTCGTTTGCGAGCCGCTGCCTGAGTCCATTGAGCTGCTTCTCGAGACCAGCGAGCTCCTGCTGGAGGCGGGCACATTCCTTGGCGATGTCGATCGTCCCCGCGAGCGGCACGATGACCTCGGAGCCGTCGGCGAGCACCTGGTGCGCGGCCGTTTCTCCCGTGGGCGCAGCGTCGGCGACCGACACCGTACACTTCGTCAGCCGGCCGATGAGCCCCGCTTCGGCCGCGAGTACGGTCCGGGCGTTAGGCGCCGGCACGACGATCGCCGACAGCTGCTTGCCGGGCGTGATGTTGTACTCGCCGCGAAGCTGTCGCAGCGCGTCCACCGCGTTGCGCACGCGCTCGAATTCGTTTGCCCCCTCGCCGTGACCACCCGTGGCCTTGGGCCACCGCGCCGAGATCAGCAGCTCATTTTCGGCGCGACCAGGGAGCCGTTGCCAGAGCGCTTCCGTAACGAACGGCACGATTGGGTGGAGCAACCGGAGCGCGCCATCGAACGCGTGCGCGAGGACCGCGCGCGCCACGTCGCGGTCATCACCGTTCTCGGCGAGCCGTCCCTTGATGGCCTCGAGGTACCAATCGGCGAGCTCGTTCCACACGAATCGCCGCGCGGCCTCGGCGTAGTCGTTGAGCCGCATGCCCATCGTGCGCTCGGCCAGCGTCCAGTGCGTGTTCACCGGCCGCGCGGGACCGAGCGCCGCGTCGCATTCGGCGATGGCGGCGTCGAGGCGCGCGAGGATCCACTGGTCAGCGCGCGACAGTCGGTTCGGGTCGATCGCGGACACGGGTTGCACGGGCGCGGTTCCGACATTCGTGAGCAGGAACCGCCCGATGTTCCAGAGCTTCGTGACGAAGTTCCGGCCCGGCGCAAACGACTTCTCCAGGTCGTCGGGGTCGAAGATGATGTCCACGCCGAGGCCCATCCCGGCTACCACCGTGTAGCGCAGCGGGTCCGCGCCGAAGCGGGCGATCACGTCCAGCGGGTCGATGCCGTTACCTAACGACTTGGACATCTTGCGGTGCTTCGTGTCGCGGGCGATGCCGTGCAGGTACACCGTGTGGTACGGCGCCTCGCCCATGAACTCGAAGCCCGACATGATCATCCGCGCCACCCAGAAGAACAGGATGTCGGGTCCGCTCACGAGCACGTCGGTGGGGTAGAACGCCCGGAGGTCCGGCGTGTCCTTTGGCCATCCGAGCGTGGAGAACGGCCACAGCCACGACGAGAACCACGTGTCGAGCACGTCCTCGTCCTGGCGTACGGGCCCTGAACACGATGGACAGGTGAGCACATCTTCCCGGCTCACGGTCTCCCGACCGCAGCCATCGCAGTACCACACGGGGATGCGATGGCCCCACCAGAGCTGTCTGGAGATGTTCCAGTCGCGGATGGTGTCGAGCCAGTGGACGTACACGCCCTCCCAGCGCTCGGGCACGATGCGGATGCGGCCGTCGCGCACCGCGGCGAGCGCCGGCTCGGCGAGCGGCTTCATCTTCACGAACCATTGATCCGACAGCCGCGGCTCGACGACGGTGTCGCAGCGGTAGCAGCGCCTAACGGCATGCTGGTGTGGCTCGACCTTCACGAGCCGGCCGGACGCCTTCAGCATTTCCACGATCTTCTCGCGCGCCTCGAAGCGATCCAGCCCGCGCAGTGATTCCGGGACGCGCTCGATCGTCTCGCCGCGCTCGTTCGTTTCGCGCGGCGATTCCTGACCCATCGTGCCGTGGGCCGTGATCACCACAGGCATCGGCAGGTCGTGGCGCTGGCCGACCTCGAAGTCGTTCGCGTCGTGTGCCGGCGTGATCTTCACCGCGCCGCTGCCGAACGTGGGATCGGTATAGCTGTCCGGAATGATCGGGATCTCGATGTCAGAGATCGGCAGCACGACCGTGCGTCCGATGAGGTCGCGATAGCGATCGTCGTCGGGGTGCACGGCGACGGCCACGTCCCCGAGCATCGTCTCGGGGCGCGTCGTCGCCACCACGATCGCACGCTCGGGATCACCGCTCAGCGGGTAGCTCAAGTGATACAGCTTGCCGTTCGTATCGTGAAACTCTGCTTCCTCATCGCTCAACGAGGTCAGGCAGCGTGGGCACCAGTGAATCACGCGGTGACCGCGATACACGAGCCCCTTCTCGTAGAGACGCACGAACGCTTCGCGCACGGCGCGCGACAGCTCAGGCGAGAGCGTGTACGCCGTTCGCGACCAGTCGCACGAGGCGCCAAGCGCGCGCAGCTGGTTGAGGATGGCGCCGCCGGTTTCCTCCACGAATCGCACGGTCTTGCGCACGAACGCGTCGCGGCCGACGTCGTACCGTGTGTGTCCTTCCTTCGCGATAAGCTTCTCGACGACGTTCTGCGTCGCGATTCCCGCGTGGTCGGTGCCGGGAACCCAGAGTGCTTCATCGCCGGCCATGCGTCGCCAGCGGATGAGGACGTCCTGGAG
>JAJKIV010000302.1 GCA_021154285.1 Gemmatimonas sp.
GATCCGAACGAGGAGAAGATCTCGCTCGGCATGAAGCAGACGGAGCAGGATCCGTGGATGGTGCTGCCGCTCAAGTACCCGGTCGGCACGCGCATCAACGGAAAGGTTCGGAACCTCACGAGCTTCGGCGCGTTCGTCGAGATCGAGCCGGGGATCGATGGCCTCATTCACATCTCCGACATGAGCTGGACCAAGCGTGTTCAGCATCCGTCGGAAGTCGTGAAGAAGGGAGACGCGGTCGACGTCGTGATCCTCAACATTGATTCGGACAACAAGCGAATCTCGCTCGGTCTCAAGCAGGCCGAGGAAGATCCGTGGCTCCGGATTGGTGAGACCTATCCGGTCGGTACCGAGCTGCGCGGCAAGGTCGTTCGCCTGATGGACAAGGGCGTCGTCGTCGATGTCGGCAACGATATCGAGGGCTTCGTTCCCGTGAGCCAGCTGTCGCCGATGCGCGCGGTCTCGAACCCGGCGGACATCGCGTACGAGGGCATGAACCTCGACATGCGCGTGCTCGAGGTGGATCCGATCCACCGTCGGATCGTGCTGACGGTGACGGACATCCCCGCCGAGCAGCCGCCGCGTCCGGAGACACCGCCCACGGTGCACACGGATGACTCGGACATCATTCCGACCGAGGTCGCGCAGAGTGAGTAGTCGGTAGCTGTTAGTCGGGTAGCACGACCGAGCGGCGGGACGCTTCTCCTTGGAGCGTCCCGCCGTTTTTCTTGCCACGACTACCGACTCACGGCTCCACGATGGCTCGGTTACTTTCCCCGACCTATGACGATGAAAGACAAGCTCACCCTGCTCGAGCAGCGACGCACCGAGTCCGAGCAGGGCGGCGGGAGTGCGCGCATCAAGGCGCAGCACGATAAGGGGAAGCTCTCCGCGCGCGAACGACTGGACGTCCTGCTCGATGAAGGCAGCTTCGTCGAGTTCGATCGCTTCGTGACGCATCGCTCAACCGATTTCGGCCTCGATAAGCTCAAGACCTACGGCGACGGCGTCGTCACTGGCTACGGTCGAATCGACGGCCGTCTCGTCTACGTGTTCTCGCAGGATTTCACGGTCTTCGGCGGGTCGCTCTCCGAGGCGTTCGCTGAAAAGATCTGCAAGGTGATGGATCTCGCGCTGCGCAACGGCGCGCCCGTCATCGGCCTCAACGACTCCGGCGGCGCGCGCATTCAGGAAGGCGTCGTGTCGCTTGGCGGCTACGCCGACATCTTCCTGCGCAACACGCTCGCCTCAGGCGTCATCCCCCAGATCTCGGCGATCCTCGGCCCGTGCGCTGGCGGGGCGGTGTACTCACCGGCCATCACCGACTTCACGTACATGGTGCGCGGCACGTCGTACATGTTCGTGACGGGGCCTAACGTGGTGAAGACGGTCACCCACGAAGATGTGACGATGGAGCAGCTCGGCGGTGCCGACACGCACGCAGGGACGTCGGGCGTCGCGCATTTCGCGCACGACTCCGAGCTTGCGTCGCTTCAGGCGATCCGCGATCTGTTCCGGTTCATCCCATCCAACAACCTGGGTGATCCGCCGCGCGGCAGCGGTCGCGACCCGCGCGACCGGCGTGACGAGTCGCTGCTCGAGGTGGTGCCGGACAACGCGAACAAGCCGTACGACATGCACGAGGTTATCAAGCGCGTTGTCGACGACGGGGAATTTTACGAAGTGCACGCCGCCTACGCCGGGAACATCCTCTGCGGGTTCGCGCATCTCGGCGGGTACAGTGTCGGGATTGTCGCGAACCAGCCGGCCGTGCTTGCGGGCGTCCTCGACATCAACGCCTCGGTGAAGGCCGCGCGATTCGTTCGGTTCTGCGACGCCTTCAACATTCCGCTCGTGACGTTCGAGGACGTCCCCGGCTTCCTGCCCGGCGTTACGCAGGAGCACAACGGCATCATTCGGCACGGGGCGAAGCTGCTCTACGCATACTGCGAAGCGACCGTGCCGAAGCTCACCATCATCACGCGCAAAGCGTACGGCGGTGCCTATGACGTCATGAGCTCGAAGCACATTCGCGGCGACTACAATGTCGCCTGGCCGACCGCGGAGATCGCCGTGATGGGGCCGAAGGGGGCGGTCGAGATCCTGTTTCGACGAGAGATCTCGGAGAGCGACGACCCGACGGCCGCGACCGATGGGAAGGTCCGCGAGTACACCGACAAGTTCGCGAACCCATACGTTGCTGCGAGCCGCGGCTACGTCGATGACATCATCGATCCGCGCGACACGCGGCCACGACTCATCGACGCCTTGTCAACGCTCGAGCGTAAGCGTGATCGCAACCCTCCCAAGAAACATGGGAACATTCCGTTATAGCAGACTGGCAACTGGGAACAGGGAACTGGGAACCGTGTCATTCCGAGCCCAGCGAGGAATCGCCGTCGTCCCGATAGAGGGCTCCTGTTCCCGGCTCCCAGTTCCCGGTTCCCAGCCCGCCGGCACCGATGTTCTCTAAAGTCCTGGTAGCCAACCGGGGGGAAATCGCTCTCCGCGTCATTCGCGCATGTCGCGAGCTCGGCGTGCGGTCGGTCGCCGTATACAGCGATGCCGACGCGGCGGCGCCTCATGTGCGTGAGGCCGACGAGGCAGTGAATGTTGGGCCGGCACCGTCGGCCGAGAGCTACCTGCGGGGCGACCGTGTCGTCGAAGCCGCCAAGCGCGTCGGCGCCGAGGCGATTCACCCCGGCTACGGATTTCTATCGGAGCGCGAGTGGTTCGCGCGACTCGTTAGGGACGAAGGCCTGGTGTTCATCGGACCGCCGCCCGAGGCGATCGCGGCCATGGGTAGTAAGACGGCCGCCCGCCAGCTTGCCATCGCCGCCGGAGTTCCCGTCGTGCCGGGCACGACGTCCGCCTTGCGGGACGCGGCCGAAGCCGAGCGGATCGCGCAGGAGTTCGGCTATCCGGTGCTGCTCAAGGCTGCCGCCGGTGGAGGCGGGAAGGGGATGCGTGTGGTTCGCGAGTCGCGCGAGCTCGCGTCCTTGCTCGATGCGGCCCGCCGCGAGGCCAAGAACGCGTTCGGTGACGACGCGGTGTACGTGGAGAAATACATCGTCGGGCCGCGCCACGTCGAGATCCAGGTGCTCGGCGACCAGCACGGCACCATGCTGTCGTTAGGCGAGCGCGAGTGCTCGGTCCAGCGCCGGCACCAGAAGATGATCGAGGAGGCGCCGAGTGTTGCGGTGTCGCCCGAGCGGCGCCGCCAGATGGGCGAGACTGCCGTGCGTGCCGCGCGCGCCGCGGGGTATGTCAATGCCGGCACCTGCGAGTTCCTCCTCGACCAGGACGGTCGGTTCTACTTCCTCGAGATGAACACTCGGCTCCAGGTGGAGCATCCGGTGACGGAGCTCGTCACCGGCATCGACCTCGTGCAATGGCAACTCCGGATTGCCGCCGGCGAGCAGCTACCGTTCGCACAGGAGGAGATTGGCCCGCGCGGATGGGCCATCGAATGCCGCATAACGAGTGAGGATCCCGACAACGGATTTCTGCCGTCCACCGGACGCATCGAGTATCTGCATGTCCCGAGTGGACCGGGCGTGCGGTGGGATGGCGGCATCGAGATCGGTAGCGAGGTCGGGCTGCACTACGACCCGATGCTGGCCAAGCTCATCGTGTGGGCACCAGATCGTGAGCGGGCCGTCGAGCGCATGCATCGCGCGCTGCTCGAGCTCACGGTGCAGGGCGTCGAGACGTCGCGGGATTTCCACCTTCGCGTGATGGAGGACGACGAGTTTCGGCGGGGAGCCATCGAGATCCAGTGGCTGGAGCGTCGGCTGCCCACACTCGTCAAGACGACTCCGCCGGAGAACGGCGTGCTCGTCGCGGCCGTCGCCGCCGCACTGCTTGCGCACCGGGATCGAAGCGGCCGGGTGAGTCCTGGCAAGAACGATCGACCCGCACTGGGCAATGGCGGCACGAATGCATCCGAGGATGTCACGCCCGCCGATCCGTGGAAGCAGGCCGCCCGGCGAGAAGCGATCGGCGATCGATGGTAGCAGCAGCCCAGGCGCGCGTCCGCGTGGATTCCATCGCTGCTGGCGGCGATGGCGTTGCGCGGCACGACGGAATGGCCGTGTTCATCCCTCGCACGGCGCCCGGCGATCTCGTCGACGCGACCCTCGAGCCTCACGGGCGATTCGCCCGCGGCTTGCTCGTCTCGGTCGTTGAACCGTCGTCGAGTCGAGTCACACCGCCATGTCACCACTACACGCGCGATCGCTGCGGCGGGTGTCAGTTGCAGCACATGGCGTACGAAAGTCAGCTTCGCGCGAAGAGTACGATCGTGCGGGACGCGATGCAGCGCATCGGGAAGCGTGACGCACCGTCGGTGAACGTCGTACCGAGTCCCGCCCCGTGGGGATACCGGACGAAGCTGACGCTGGCGTTGCGCTGGTCGGGCGACCGCTGGATCGCGGGGCTCCATCGGTTCGATGATCCGAATGCGGTCTTTCAGCTCGAGCAGTGTCCGATCACCGATGATCGCGTCGTCCAGATCTGGCGTCGTATCATCGCGGCCTCGTCGTCGCTCCCCAGGTCGCGGCGACTGCGCGGCGGCGTTAGGCTGACACGCGACGGCGCGTCCTTTCTGCTCGAGGGTGGCACGCAGTGGGCGCGCGCGCACGAAATGGCCGACCGCGTTCCAGAGCTCACCACCGTGTGGTGGGAACCACAGGGCGGGCGGAGGCGTCTCCTGGTGGATCGGCGCAACCCGGCTGCCGGCGGCCCTGCCGACATGAAATCACCCGACGCGTCGTTCGCGCAGATCAACACGGCTGCTGCGGAGCTGGTTCACGCGCACGTGATCGCGCTCGCGATGTCGCACGCGCCCGCGACGCTGATCGATGGGTATGCCGGCGCCGGAGCAACCGCCATTGCGCTCGCGGAGCGCGGCGTGCGCGTCACTGCAATCGAGCTCGACTCGGCCGCGGCACGGTGGGTCGCCGCGCACTTGCCCGCCGGGTCGCGATCGGTGGTCGCGCGAGTCGAGGACGCGATCGATGAAGCGCTGCCCGCCGACGTCGTGATCGTGAATCCTCCACGCGCTGGCGTCGACGAACGCGTGACGAGCACGCTGCAGGCGGCGAGTGCTCCGCGCGCGATCGTCTACGTGAGCTGCAACCCGGCGACGCTCGCTCGCGACGTCCTGCGCATGCCACGCTACCGCGTGGCGGCGCTCACGTCGTTCGACATGTTTCCGCAGACGGCCCACGTGGAGACCGTCTGCGAGCTCGTACCGGAGGTGGCGTGAAATACGTGGTGGACGTGGGTGGACGGAGCGTCGAGGTCGAGCTCGATGGCGAGCAGGTGAGGGTCGACGGCGTCGCGTTGCCGGCCAGTCTGTCCGAGTTGGCCGGGACGCCTGTAGCGCTTCTGTCCCTCGGCGACAGCGTCCATCGCGTCGTCGTGACGCGCGACTCCGCCAAGGGGCGCTACGTGCTGTCGCTCGACGGGCGGCGCTACGATGTCGAGGCCCTGGATGAACGCACGCGCGCTATCCGGCAATTGTCGAGCAGCGCGAGCGGACCAAAAGGTCCGGCGCCGCTTGTCGCCCCGATGCCCGGGCTGATCGTTCGCGTGTCGGTGGAGGTAGGAGCAAGCGTCCAACCGGGCCAGGGCCTGGTCGTGATGGAAGCGATGAAGATGGAGAACGAGCTGCGGTCGTCGTCCGCGGGCGTTGTGAAGGCGATTCGCGCGACGCCGGGCACGGCGGTCGAGCGCGGAGCGGTCCTGGTCGAGCTCGAATGAGCCAGCGCGCTGCTTCCGTTGACAACACGTAAATGCTTGTCTAGCTTACGTGTCTGCCAATTTTTGGTAGTAGTTGCCGTCCGCCGCCCGCATTCGTGTCTGGCGAGCGGCCCGTTCACGTTCGGAATCACATCTCAATGAGCACCTATACCGCGACGCCAAAGGACATCGAGCATCGGTGGTACATCGTCGATGCAGACGGGATGGTCCTCGGTCGCCTCGCCGCTGAAATCGTGCGTGTTCTGCGCGGCAAGCACAAGCCGATGTACACGCCGCACATGGATACGGGCGACAGCGTGATCGTCATCAACGCCGCCAAGGTGAAGCTGACCGGGCGCAAGCTCGAGCAGAAGCGCTACTTCTCCCACACCGGCTACATGGGCCACGAGAAGTACACGCC
>JAJKIV010000303.1 GCA_021154285.1 Gemmatimonas sp.
AGCCGATCGCCGAGGGTCTGCGCGTCGCGCTTGGCGCTGGCGTCGAGGTCGGCGATGCGCTTGTCGAAGTCGGAGCGCATGACGGCCTGCTCGCGCATGAGGCGCTCCTCGAGTCCCTGGAGTCGCGACTCGACGGCGCGCATCTGCCCGCCGAAGAGAATGTCTCGCACTTTGTCGAGACTCTCAGGCGTTGCCTCGTTAGGTGGGGCGGGGGGCAGATCGGCGGGTCGCGACGCGGGTGCCGGAGGGGACAGTTTCCGGCCGTTCTCGGGGCGCTGGTTTTCGGTCCTGGCCATGCTCGGCAACCTCACGTCGGGGGGACGGAAATCGAAGCCGCTACGGCCAAGGTACGGATTCGCACGCAAAGCAGCCAGCAGCAAAGCGGCTGCTGGCTGCATGCCGCTGCAAGCTGGTAGCCGAGTGCTGCGGGGTACGGTCGCCTGTCTCCAGTCGCCTAGATCTCGTGCGCCAACTCTCGCTCATACGCCGCCAGTAGGTCGGCTCGGCTCAGGACACCCAGGTACCGGCGGTCCTGCTCGCTGTCCACCACTGGTATCGCGTCCACCGCCCTGGCGTTCATTCGGCTCAGCGCCACGCGAAGCGAATCGCCAGGCGTCACGACATCCACCGGGGTCGCCAGATCCGCCGCAAGCAGCACCGACGCCAGCTCCCCGCGGTGAAGGAGGGCGTCCCGGATGTCCTCGTACGAGATCAGGCCAGCCAGCCTGCCTTCCTCGAGAACCGGGATCGCGCTGTGCCGCGCGCGTGACGCGGTCGCCGCGATCGTCGCGAGCGTCGCGGTGACGTCCACGGTCGGTGCGTCGTGCGCCATGGCATCCGACGCACGCATGCGCTCGAGTAGACGGCGATCCGCGCCATGAGCCAGGTGCTCGCCACGACGCTCGAGCCACCCGTCATACAGCCCGTACGCGACGAAACGTCGGGATACGTAGAGCGACAGCACGGTGACGAGCATGAGGGCAGGGACGATCGTGTAGTCGTCCGTCAGCTCGAACACCATGAACATCGCGGTGAGTGGCGCGCGCGCGGCGCCGGCGACCAGCCCGGCCATCCCCACCATCGCCCATCGCTGCGGATGGAGCGGTAGCCCGGGGAAGAGCGACGTCATCACGCTCCCGATGCCCCCGCCAAGCGCGGCGCCAATGAAAAGCGTCGGCGTGAATACCCCGCCCGACCCGCCGAACCCCAGAGTCACCGCGGTGCAGACGATCTTCGCGAGGGCAAGCGCGATGAGCAGATACCAGGCGGTCCCCCCGAACACCTCCGGCGGAATCGCGAGGTGACCGTTCCCGACGAGCAGCCCGCGTGACGCAACGACGATCGCGCCGGTGATGAGCCCACCGATGATCGGCACGATCGCCGGCGGGCCGGGAATGCGCTTCGCGATATCCAACGCACCGAAATAGGCCTTCACGTACAGTGCCGAGACGAGCCCACAGGCTACGCCGAGCAGCGGGAAGAGAAACACGATCGCGAACGCCGGTGTCTCTCCGAACGTCGGCACCGCGAACGCCGGATGCGTGCCGAGAAACGAGCGAACGGTGACGGCGCCGACCACGCTCGAGACGACGACTGGGCTGAACGCGCCCACTGAGAACGAGCCGAGCACCTCCTCGAGCGCGAAGAATGCGCCGGCGAACGGCGCGTTGAACGCACCCGCGATCCCCGCTGCCGCGCCGCAGCCCACGAGAATCTTGACCCATCGCGCTCGAAGCTCGAACAGTCGCCCGACCGCCGATCCGGTCGCCGCGCCGAGCACCGCGACGGGCCCCTCGCTTCCGGCCGATGCTCCCGATCCCAACGTGAGTGCCGACGCGATGGTGCGAATCACCACGGGGCGGCTGGGGATCTCGCCGCCTTGCTTTGCTACCGCGCGCTGCACATCCGGGACATTCTGCCCTTCGGGCGTTCGCGTGTGACGTACGAGCGCCCACGCCGCCAACATGCCGGCGGTCGTGATGAGCGGCAGCGTGACTGCGTGTGCGAGCGGCTCGACGCGCTGGCCGAGCCACTTCGCGAACACGAAATACGCGCCGTCGATCAGCTTGTAGAAGCCGACGACACCGAGGCCGGCACTCACGCCGATCGCCGCGCCGACCGCCATGAGGATCGCGCCTTCGTCCCAATCGCGCGCCTCGACCCACCCGACGAACCGTACCCAGCGCCTACGCCACGTTTCTCGGACCGTCGGTGCCGGTTCAGGCATCGAGCGATAATTGGATTACGACAGGGTCAGACTCGATTCGGGGCGTTTCATCGCGGAAGCGGTGGAACGCCCCGAATCGAGTCTGACCCCATACGCATCAATTTCACTGCGTGACTGGCTTCAGATATCGATCGTACCACTTGAGATACCGATCGAGCCGATCGACCCGATAGGTCGGCCGCGTGATACCGTGGAAGGAGCTCGGGTAAATGATCAGCTGCGTATCGACGCCCAGGGACTTGAGCGCCTGATACATCTGTTCGCTCCCGACCGCCGGGACGTTGAAGTCCTTCTCGCCCACCATGAACAGCGTCGGCGTCTTGATCCGGTCGGCGTGGTAGAACGGGTACGAGACCTTCATCCAGGCGTCCGGGTTCTTCCACGGAGGCCCGAGCTCCGTCTCGTACTGCAGGATGTACTGGTCGACGCCGTACATCGACGTCTGGAGGGCGCTGCCGGCGCCGCTGATGGCGACCTTGAAGCGCGGCGTCGTCGCGATCGTGTAGTCCGTCGTGATCCCGCCGTAGCTCCAGCCGCCAATGCCAAGCCGGTCAGGGTCGGCGATGCCCTTCTGGACGACGTAGTCCGTCGCCGCGAGCACGTCGACGACCTCCTTGTTCCCCCAGTCGCCAGAGATCGCGTTCATGAACTTCTCGCCCCGGCCGTTGCTGCCGCGATAGTTCGGCGAGACCACGACGTACCCGTTCGCGGCGAACAGCTCGCGCTCGAAGTTGAACGAGTACTGATCCTGCCCGGTCGGCCCGCCGTGGATGCGGAGCAGCGTGGGCATCTTGCCCGACGATCCCGCCGGCCGCGTCATCACCGCATGGACGTCCGCCCCATCCGGCGTCTTGTATTCGATGCCTTCGGTCGTGCCGAGCTGAATTTCCGCAAGCCACGCGTCGTTCTGGTGCGTGAGCGGTCGCAGCGTGCCGTTCTCCAGCGCGTGCACTTCGGGCATCTCGGTGGCCGTGGACGCGAGCACCGCGATCTTGGCCGACGGGCCTAACGCGAGCGACTGCACGACGCGCGGGCCGGTCGTGAGCTTCTCGACGGGTCCACCAGCGACTTTCATGCGAGCGACGTACTGCGTCCGGTCGTCGGTCACGATGAAGAGCAGGGACGTGCCGTCGGCCGTCCAGGTCGGAGACGTCACCGGACGGTCGAGCGCCTCCGTGAGGAGCCGCGGCTCTCCACCAGCAACCGGGATGACGGCAACCCGGTACTGGTCGTAGATCGACATCGTCGTCGCCGCGCCGCGCACGTAGGCGATGGATTTCCCGTCCGGACTCCAGGCCAGCTTGCTGCCGCTGTTGTTGTCGTCGCCGATGAACGTCGTCAGGCGCCGCATCTCCGCGCCCTTGCGGGCGTCGATCAAATAGATGTCGGCGTTGATGCTCTTGTCGGGGTCAGGCGACCTGTCGCTCACGAACGCGATCGTCTTCCCGTCGGGCGACCACGACGGATTGCTCTCGTCGTACTTGCCGGACGTGAGCGTGTCCATCGTTTTGGTTGCCACATCGAACAGGTACAGGTGACTCCGCTGGGGGCCGAGGTAGCCCTGGACGTCCTGCTTGAAGTGGTAGCGATCGAGGACGATGGGCTTCGGTGCCTTGGCCTTCGTCGAGTCGCTCCCGGCTTCGTCCTCCGGATCGTCGACGACGAGCACGAGACGCGTGCCATCGGGAGACCACTCGTAGCCCGACACGCCGCCCTTGATCTCCGTGAGCCGTGTCGCTTCGCCGCCGCGGCGGTCCAGCAGCCACACCTGCCCGCCCTTGCCGTTGTCGCGGGAAGAGACGAACGACAGGTATCGGCCGTCGGGGCTCCACCGCGGGCTCGCTTCGCCGTCCTTGCTTGACGTGATGCGGATGTTCTCCTTGCCATCCCAGCTCGCCATCCAGACGTCGGTGTCGTTCTTGTCGCTGGCGGAATCGGCAATGGTGACGGTGTACGCAACCCATTTGCCGTCGGGAGAGATCTGCGGGTCCCGCACATCGCGGACGCGGAAGATGTCCGTCGGGCGGAGGGCGCGCTTCGTCGTTGACGTCGCCGCCGCGCGCGAAGCGTTAGGCGTGGGTGTAGACGCGCCGCGACCCTGAGCGGAGAGCGTGCTGGCGGACGCGACGACGATGGCAAGTCCGAGAGTGATGCGCATGATTCGAACGATTCTGATGGCGGCGCTCACGCGCCGGTTGAATTGACGCTCGTGTCCGATGGAATGACGGCAGTTGCTTCGATCTCGACCATGGCACCGGGCTCTAGAAGCCCGGCGACGACGATCACTGACATTGGTGGGAAGTGGCGGCCGATGACCTCGCGGTACGCGGCGCCGATTGCCTGGCGGTCTTTGAGGTACGCCTCGCGATCGGTGATGAACCAGGTAAGCCTGACGAGGTGGCCGGCGTTTGCGCCAGCGGCCTCGAGAACCGTAACGATGTTCGCGAGCGACTGACGGACCTGAGCCGGCATTCCACCGGGCGCGATCGACAATGTGACCGGGTCCCAGCCGATCTGCCCCGCGAGAAAGATGGCACGGCCCTCGGCGGAAAACCCGTGAGAGTAGCCGGAGCCGACAGGCCAGTTCGAGGGTCGAACGTCGGTGGCCATTCAGGTGGTTTCCTGCTCCCGCAATCGAAACCGCTGGAGCTTTCCGGTGTCCGTTCTCGGAAGCTTCTCCACGAACTCGATCCGTCGCGGGTACTTGTACGGCGCGATCTCGGTCTTCACGAAATCCTGCAGCTCCCGCGCGAGGTCAGGGCCTGGTGTGAACCCCTGACGCACGACAATGAACGCCTTCACGACGTGGCCTCGTTCCTCGTCGGGCGCGGCGACCACGCCGCACTCCTGAACCGCCTTGTGCTCGAGCAGCACGTTCTCGACCTCGGCGCCTGACACGTTGTGTCCGCCGGTGATGATCATGTCGTCGGTGCGCGCCACGTACCAGAAGTAGCCGTCGTCATCTTCGCGGAACGAGTCGCCAGTGATGTTCCAGCCGTTCTCGACGTAGCTGCGTTGGCGGTCGACGTCGGCAAGGTAGCGACAGCCGGTGGGCCCACGAACCGCGAGCCGCCCGATCTCGCCGCGCGGAACCTCGTTGCCATTTCCGTCCACGCAGCGCGCTTCGTATCCCGGGACGACTCGCCCAGTCGACCCGGGTCGAATGTCGTCGCCGCTGGCCGAGATGAAGATGTGAAGCATCTCGGTGGCGCCGATGCCGTCGATGATGCGGACGCCTGTCGCTTGCTCCCAGGCGTCGAAGGTCGCGCGCGGGAGATGCTCGCCGGCGGACACGCATTTCGTGAGTGATGACACGTCGTACGAGCCACGCATGCCGAGCATCGCCCGGTACGCGGTGGGCGACGTCCAGCAGAAGGTCGGACGGTGCTCGTGAATGCCCTTGATGAGGTGCGGCGGCGCAGCCTGCTCGAGCAGCAGCGACGCGGCCCCGACGCGCATCGGGAAGAGCACGAGTCCTCCAAGCCCGAACGTGAAGGCGAACGGCGGCGACCCGACGCAGATGTCATCGGGCGAAATGCCGGCGATCGAGCGCGGAAAGCAGTCGCAGATCGCGAGCACGTCGCGGTGAAAGTGCATCGTCCCTTTCGCGTTGCCGGTCGTGCCAGACGTGAACGCGATGAGGACCGTATCGTCGGCGGCCGTGTCGCAGTTCTCGAACGTGGCGGGCTTGCCGGCCATCATGGCTTCGAGCGAGCCCGGCTCGTTGGACGCGAAATGGACGGTGCGACCACCGGGTCGCGGGTTGCCGGCAGCGGTCTGCGTCATCGCGGTCTCGCACTCGGCGACGAACCTCGTGTCGCATAACGCGAGCGAGATCTCTGCCTTATCGGCGATGTACGACAGCTCGCGCACGCGCAGGAGGGGCATCGTGCACACGACGACGGCCCCGACCTTCACGATGGCGAACCAGCACGCGACCATCATCGGCGAGTTCGGACCGCGAAGCAGGATACGGTTCCCGGGGACCACACCGAGGTCCTCGACGAGGACGTGCGCGATCCGATTCGACATCTCGAGCAGATCGCGATAGGTCCACCGTCCGCCGGGGAACAGGAACGCGGTTCGGTCGGCATGCCCGGTCTCCACCATGCGATCGAGCAGCTCGGTGGCGCAGTTCAGGTGACCGGGGTAGGCCAGCTCGGGAAGTGAGCCGTAATCCATGCGCGGCCAGAGCGCTGCCGGCGGGAGATGATCGCGGCAGAACGTGTCCACGTGGGCGGAGTGTCCCGTTGGCGCGTTAGGCGGAGTGCCTGTCACGATGGTGTTTGGTCATCGGTTTTACTTCTGCTGTCCTTCCGCTTCAGCGATGAGCTGGCCCGCGATCACGAGCTTCTGGATCTCGCTCGTCCCCTCGTAGATGCGCAACGCGCGGATCTCGCGGTAGAGGCGCTCGACTGTCTCGCCCACCACGACCCCACGCCCGCCGAACAGCTGAACCGCGTCGTCGATCACGCGCTGTGCCGACTCGGTCGCGAACAGCTTCGCCATCGCGGCCTCGCGCGTGACCCGCTCGGCGCCAGCGTCGCGCGTCCATGCCGCGCGGTACACGAGCAGAGCGCTCGCGTCCACCGCCATCGCCATGTCAGCCAGCTTGGCCTGCGTGAGCTGGAAATCCGAGAGGTGCTTGCCGAACGCTTCGCGCGCGAGGGCGTGGGCCGTCGCCTCCGCCAGCGCGCGGCGCGCAAATCCCAAAGACGCGGCACCAACGGTCGACCGAAAGATGTCGAGGGTGCCGAGTGCCACGCGCATCCCCTTGCCGGGCTCACCCACGACGGACGTTGCCGGGACGCGGCAGTCCGTCAGGTCGATCGTGCCGAGCGGGTGCGGCGCATTGACGACGATGCGTTCGCTCACGCGAAGGCCGGGATTGTCCGCGTCCACGACCGCCGCGACAAAGCTTCGCTCTTCACCCTCGAGGCGCGCGAAGACGACATAGAACTCGGCGATCCCGGCGTTGGAGATCCAGGTCTTGCGACCATTGATGACGAGATCCGGGCCGTCGCGCCTCGCCGTGGTCCGCATCGATGCCACGTCGCTTCCGGCGGCGGCTTCGGAGATCGCGAACGCGGCGATGGCGTCGCCCGACGCGACGCGTGGCAGGTAGCGGCGCTTGAGCTCATCGCTGCCGAACTGCGAGATCGGCCCGGACCCGAGGCCTTGCATCCCGAACGCGAAGTCGGCCATGCCATGGAGCTGTCCAAGCGTCTCGCGCGCGAGACACACGGTTCGGACGTCCAGTCGCGCGGGCGCGAGGCCGAATGGTTCGGGCACGGCGTACTCGAGCCAACCCGCCCTGCCTAACCGGTGAACGATCTCGCGGAACGTGCCGTCGACGTCCTGCGGCTCGTGCTCGACCAGCGGCGCGATCTCACTGTCCGCCCAATCAGCCAGCTCGCGAGCGAACTGCCTGTGGGCGTCCGTGAAGAACGGCCACGCGAGGTGGGCCAGCGCGGATGCCTGACGAGCCACCCTACTCGCCCGTGAACGCCGGAGAGGACCGGTTCACGAACGCGCGATATGCGCGCGCGAAGTCTTCGGTCTGCATGCACAGCGCCTGCGCCTGCGCTTCCGCCTCGATGGCCTCGTCGATCCCCATGTTCCACTCCTGATGGAGTGCTTTCTTCGTCATCGCGTGCGCGAACGTTGGCCCCTCGGCGAGCGCTTGCGCCAGCGCTCCTGCCTGTTCCTTGAGGTCCGTCGGCTCGACGACGCGATTGTAGAAGCCCCATCGCTCCGCTTCGCCGGCGTCCATGAAGCGTCCCGTGTACAGAAGCTCCGCGGCTCGTCCATGGCCGATGACGCGTGGCAGCAGGGCGCATGCGCCCATGTCGGCCCCGCTCAAGCCGACGCGCGAAAACAGGAACCCGACCTTGCTGCGCGGCGTGCCGATTCTCACGTCGCTCGCGAGCGCAATGGCCGCACCCGCGCCGGCGCACACGCCGTCGATGGCGGCGACGATAGGCTGGGGGCAGTGACGCATCGCTTTCACGAGGTCGCCCGTCATGCGCGTGAAGGCGAGAATGTCTCCGGTTCGCCCCGAGTCCTTCATCTCCACCAGGGGACCGATGATCTCGCGCACGTCTCCGCCGGACGAAAAATTCTCGCCTGCGCCGGTGACGACAACCGCACGCACGTCGGTGACGTACGAAAGGGTGCGGAACGTCTCGGTGAGCTCACCATAGGAGTCGAAGGTGAGCGGGTTCTTTCGCTCCGGGCGGTTCAGCGTGATCGTGGCGACGCGACCGGCGAGGTCCCAGCGGAAATGGCGAGGGCGAATGGTGGTGACGTCGATGCCGATTGGGGACATTGAGTGTATGATGGTGACCACGGCCTTCGATGACGCGGGACGCCCGCGTGACGGCTTGTAAGAGTCTAGCCAGCAGGGCGGCCGCCGCGTAGGGTACGACTCGCTTCGACACGTCACGAGGTCAGCGGTGATGCGGGCTTGGCTCCTGCTGCCAGCGCTTCTTCTCGGTGTCCCCGTTGCTCACGAGGCTCAGACGGTAACGGCCCGCGAAACGGTCATCCGTGGGGTCGTATTCGACAGCCTCCGGATGCGGCCGCTCGGAAACGCGAACGTGCAGATAGCCGCCGCGACCGGAGCGCCGTGGACCAGGAGCGACACGACGGATTCGACGGGCACGTTCGAGCTCAGGGATGTTCCGAACGGGACTTACCTGATCGGGTTCTTCCACGTCGAGCTCGACTCCCTCGCGCTCCTGCCGCCTACGTTCCGTCTAGACGTCCGGGCAGGGCCGCCGATTTACATGCAGCTCGCGATTCCATCCGCCGGGACCATCGTGCGCTCGTTATGCGGTCGAAGTGGCATAACCGACTCGACGGGCCTCTTCCTGGGTTATGTTCGCGGCGCGAGCAACTCGCACGCGGTGCCCGAGGCGCAACTGATCCTCCGGTGGGCCGAGATAGTCATCCGGAAGCACTCGATCGCTCGCGAGGTTCGCACGGTGAAGGCGACGGCCGGGGTCGACGGTTTGGCGGCGGTATGTGGGTTGCCGCTGGCCACGCCGATCCAGGTACAGGGCGCCAGCGCGGGCGACAGCAGTGGCGCATTCGAGATCACGCTGCCTCGTAGTCGGATCTATCATCGCGAGATCTGCGTTGCAGCGCTGAGGCGGACGTCGGTCGCGACATCCGACTCGACGCCGCCGGTCGCGCTCTTGCGCGGCATGGGTCGCGTTCGCGGGCACGTGAACGGCGTGACGGGTCGCCCGGTCTCGGGCGCGCACGTAACCGTATGGGGCACCGGCCTCGAGACGGTCACGAGCGCGGACGGCGGGTTTACCCTCGGCGATCTGCCTGAAGGCACACATACGTTGGAGGCTCGCGCGGTGGGGTTCGCGCCAGCGAGGCAACCGGTGGACATCGTACGCGGCTCCCCAGGCGCCGCGGAGGTCGAGCTCGCGAATCTCGCGATCACTCTCGAGACCGTGAGAGTGTTCGCGCAGCGCGTCTATCCGTCACCGTTCGCCGGTGACTTCGAACGCCGAAGGCGGAGGGGTGGCGGGCGTTTCTTCGACGAGACGGAAATCGAGCAGCGAAAACCGACGCTCCTGACTGATCTGGTTCGCGGCATTCCGGGGGTTCGCGTCGTGCCGAGCATATGGGGCGGCGTCGACGTGTTGATGCATGGCGGGTGTCGGCCGGATCTGATCATCGACGGTAGTCGTCAGATCAACGACCCGACCTTCCCGGCCAACACGCTCGTTTGGGCCAACGAGCTGCGCGCAGTGGAGGTATACACCGATCCCATAAAGGTGCCCACGGAGTTTCAGAACGCGGGTGGGTGTGGCGCCATCGTCGTCTGGACTGACATAACCAGGCGGTAGACTCACCCTAACGAGTCGAAGTGATGCGATTCAGGCTCCTGCTTCCAGCGCTTCTTCTCGCTTTCCCCGTCGGTTCCCGGGCGCAGACATCGACGCCCGGCG
>JAJKIV010000304.1 GCA_021154285.1 Gemmatimonas sp.
TAGCTCAGGACGCTGGCGGTCTTCGGGTTGTAGGTGATGATCACGATCGCCCCAAACTCGCTCACTGCCCGCGCCCACATGACGACCGCCGATGCCACGAGGCCGCGCCCGGACAACGGCAGCGTCACTCGACGAAACACGCGCCATTGGTGGTCACCCAGCGTGCGGGCGACCGCCTCGAACCGTCGATCGACTCGCGAGAAGGCCTCGCGCGCACCGCTCAGGTACAGGGGCGCCGACACGAAGAGCATTGCGCACACGATGCCCGCGGGTGATCCGACGATCCGAAGGCCGAGCGACAGCGCTGCCTGGCCCAAGGCGCTGTCCCGGCCAAGCACCAGCAGCAGCGCGATGCCCGCAACGGGATGCGGGATCAGCAGCGGGAGATCGAGCAGCGCGGCGACGACAGCCCGCCCACGAAAGCGCCAGCGCTCGATGACGAACGCGATGGGCGTTCCCCCGAGGACGCCGAGGGTGGTAGCCACAGTCGCCGTCGCGGCGGTGAGCACGAGGGCTCGGCGCAGCTCGCCGTCGGTTACGAGACGTTCGCTCCCTTGGATCCCCGCCGTCGCGACCAGTTGGGCAATCGGCGCGACGAGGAAGAGAAAGAGAAGCGAGCCGAGGAGCGCGGCGAAGATCGTGGCTATTGATCGGGGCAAGGTAGCGGCGTTGCAGCAGGCGGGAACCGGGAACGGGAACCGGGAACAGATAATTTCGCGAGACGCCATAAGGTGCACGTTCGTCCGCAGTACCGATACGTGGCGTATTATTCACGGCCAACCACGCCGTTCCCGGTTCCCTGTTCCCGCTTCCCTTCCTCCCTTCCCGATGGGTCTTGCCGTCGACATCAACGGCGTCATCAAACGATACGCCGGTCACGTTGCCGTACACGACCTGTCCCTTCAGGTCCCTCGCGGCTCCGTGTACGGGCTCCTAGGACCCAACGGCGCCGGGAAGACGACCACGATCCGGATGATCCTGAACATCATCGCGCCCGACGAGGGCACGATCGAGGTGCTCGGGCAGCGGAACTCGCGGTCGGGCGTGCTGGACCGAATCGGGTACCTGCCCGAAGAGCGTGGGCTGTACAAGAAGATGCAGGTCCGTCGACTCCTCAAGTTCCTCGGTGCGCTCAAGGGCGTGTCGGCAAAGGACGCGGACCGACGCATCGATGCCTGGATGGAGCGCCTGTCGCTCCGAAGTCCCGACAAGGACTGGGGGAACGCGAAGGTCGACGAGCTGTCCCGCGGCATGCAGCAGAAGGTGCAGTTCATCGGTGCCCTGCTCCACGAGCCCGACCTGGTGATCCTCGACGAGCCGTTCAGCGGGCTCGATCCGATCAACGCGCAGGCGCTCAAGGACACGGTGGTGGAGCTCAAGCGCGAGGGTCGCACGGTCATCTTCAGCACGCACCTCATGGACTCGGCCGAGCGCCTCTGCGACGCTGTCTGCATCATCGCGCGCGGCACGAAGGTGCTCGATGGCCCGATCGAGGAGGTCCGCGCGGAGCACGGGGCGACGCACATCGCGCTGGCGCTCGGTGGCAGCTCCGCCAACGGTGTTGGCGCGGTGCTCAACGATCCTCGTCTGATCGCGCGGCTCGATGACTCGAACCGGTTTTTCGAGATCGAGCTGACGACGGGCGCGGATCCGCAGCTGCTACTGCGTCGCCTGGTGGAGGCGGGGGCGTCGATCCAGCGGTTCGAGCTCGTTAGGCCGTCGCTGCATCAGATCTTTTTACAGAAGGTCGGCGCGAGGGGCATTGAGGCGGGGATGACGGAATAAAAGCCGGGGACTGGCGACAGGCGACTGGCGACTGCTGGGAACAGGGAACTGGGAACTGGAGCCCTCTACCGGGAGGACGGCGATTCCTCGACTCGCTGCCGCTCGCTCGGAATGACACGCGCCTTTTCCTGTCGCCTGTCGCCCATCGCCCGCCGCCCGCCGTTATTCAGCCAACAATCTCTCCGCCAATCCGGCGACATCGAAAGAATCAGACTCGCCAATCTTCCAGACGACCTCGCGCTTGAGCGCGACCGCGATGTCCGCGGCGGCCAGGGATCCGGGCGCGTCGGAGCGGTTCACCACCACGCACATCTTCTCGTCGGGGTAGTTCAGCCGCCGGCACAGGCGCAGGACGCGCTGGGTGCCCCGCAGCGTCGGCACCGAGCCCTCCGTCACGATCACGATCCGATCGGCCGCATCGAACGCGGCGAGCGTTCGCTCGTTCACCTGGTGCTCGAGCTCCACGACGATCACCGGGAATCGCGCCCGGATCGCGTCCAGCGCCACGATGACGCTCTTCGCATCCCCCATCGCCGGCGTCCGCGGACGCGTGAGCGCAAGCGTCCAGACGCCATCACGCTGCGGAATCAGCACGGCGTTCATGCCGGGAACGTCGAAGTGCTCGGCGTCGGTCACCGCCACCAGGACGTCGCCGGTCAGCAACGCCGAGCGTGCACGAACGGCCCGTGCGTCGAGCTCCACCAGGGCAACCTGCTCCGCTCCAAGCGATCGAAAGGCACGCGCGAGCGCCGTGGCAACGGTCGTCACGCCAACGTCCGCGCGTGCGCCGAAAACCGCGATTACCAGCCCGCCCGTTGTCCGGATCCGCTTCGTAGGTTCCTGTAGCGTCACACTCAGTGGGTGTGCGGCGCGACGCGATCGATGATGAAGCGCTCCGTCGGTGAGCGCTTCGTTATCCGGCGGACCTGCTTGGGCTGCTCCGCGGCTTGTAGCGAGGGTTACGATAGGCAAAAGAGAGGGCCGAGTCCAATTTCACTCGGCCCTCGTGTGGCGACGACGCGTCCTGGATTTTCGCAACGATGGCGAATCAGTCGGCCCGCGTGGGTTGAATCCCAATCGTTCCGCTGTCGCGGCCAGCCCCACGATCGAGCATGTCGGCGGTGCCTTCGCGGCTTCTCGCCGGCGCGTCGTTCGACGATGAGCGTTCCGTGCGTTGCCCGGTCGGCGCGCCGATCGCCGACTTGAGGTCATCGACGAGCGACGTGACTCGCGTGTCGAACGCCTCGTGCAGCCCGCCCATCAGGTTCGCGACAACGTCGTCGAGCACCGACCCCACTCGGCTGCTGGCGCCGCGCGTCGCGGCGACCGTGGCTGCCGCAGCCTTCACGTCCGTTCGCGATCCGCTGAGCAGCACCCCGGCTCCGACCGCCAGCGCGATGGCGGGCCACGGGTTGTCGCGAACGACCTGCATGATGTTCAGCTTCTGCTCGAGCTGTTGCAGGGTCGTCGACATCCGCTCGCGCGTCAGCTCGATGTCGCGCCGGACGTCAGCCGTTGTTTCAGCCATGCCGTGTCCTCCTTGAGCGTCGCGACCGTCTCGTCGGGAGCGAGCTGCTTGGGTGAAAGGAGCGCCATCCCTCGCGACATGAAGAAGAGCGCGAGGGCGCCGGCGACCACCAGAACGATGAGCGCTGCGAGCCAGTAGCGATCCCGCAGCCATTGGTCAGCGCCCAGCAGAATGATCCCGATGAGCAGCGACAGACCGCCGAGGAGCGCGAAGACGCTTCCGCTGATGATGAGCGTCCCGCCGGTCGCCATCGCGCCGAGCATCTCCGTGAGTTCGAGGCGCGCGAGTCGCATCTCCTGCCGGATGAGCGACGAGCTCCCCTCGGCGAGGTCCCGAAGGAGCGCGCCGAGAGGAGGCATCTGGCCGTTTTCAGATCGACCGTCCATGACTACCGCCTAACGATCGTTATTCCGGAAGGCCTTGCCGAGCACGTAGCCCAGTCCGAGCGCTATCAGGAGCGTGCGGCCCGGGTTCTCCCGCACCTGCTTCTCGATATCCGCCTTGAGATCGCCGTTGCGAAGCCAATCCGCGGACTTGTTCATCCCGCGCGCGACGGAGTCCTGCACGTTCGCCATGCGATCATCCGCGGTGGTGCTCACAGTGCCGCCGTCGGAGGCGTTGGCGAGCGTGCCGCTCTTCCGCTGACGAAGCTTGTCGGCGCCGGCGTCGAGGCGATCGGCGAGCGTGGACTGCAGGTCGCGCGCCTTGTCCTTCACCTGACCCAACTTGTCCTGTACGGCGGCCTTCGCCTGGTCGGCCTTGTTCGTCTGACCGCCGGCGCCGCCCGAGCTCGACCCGCTCGTCGAGTAGTCCAATCCTCCAGGCGGTGAGGTGTTGCCCGCCATCCCTGCTCCGCCGGATCCAGGTGAGCTCGACGACCCTGTCTGAGAGCTCGGATTGCCGGTGCCGCCGAACATGTCGTCAGCGTTCCGCTCCATGACTGCCTCCTTCGAGTGTGACTGCTCGAGGAGTGCAGATGGTATGCCGTGCAGGGCCGCGGACGGGGGACGCGCGACGGGAAACGGCGGCTGGTTGCTGGCTGCTCGTGCTGGCAGCTGGCTGACGCTGGCTGTTGGACGGCGAGCCGGCCAATGGTTGCCGCTTTTTGCCGTCGCCAGTCGCCCGTCCCCCGTCGCCGGCAGTCGCCCGTCGCCCGTCGCCCGTCGCCCTACTTGCAGTGTTCTTCGAATGCCCCCACAAGATCCTCGGCTATCGCGTCAGCGGGACGGCCTTCGATCTGCCAGCGCTCGAGCATGAAGACGACCTTGCCGTCCTTCATGAGCGCGATCTGCGGGGACGACGGCGGATAGCCGGTGAAGTAGCCGCGCGCGCGGTCGGTCGCGTCCGCGTCCTGGCCAGCGAAAACCGTCGTGAGGTGATCGGGCTTGTGCTCGTTAGTAAGCGCCATCGCGACCGCGGGGCGCGCCATGCGAGCGGCACAGCCACAGATCGAGTTGACGACCACGAGCGTGGTGCCCTTGGCGTCCTTGAGGCGCGCGTCGACCTCATCAGGCGTGCGCAGTTCTTCGACGCCAAGCCGCGTCAACTCCTGACGCATGGGCGTAACGAAGCGCTCGTCGTACATCGGGGCATTACTCAGATTACGCATCACGGTTTGTCGAATGGGAACAGGGAACCGGGAACAGAGGCTCGGTGCGAGACTCTAGTCCTCCACGTCGCTATCGCGGACCAGCGCAAGGATCGCACTCTGCGGGATCACGAGGTACGTGTCTCCCTCGAACGTAATCTCGACGGCGGCCTTGCGGAAAAAGAGCGCGTAGTCGCCGGCGCGGGCCTGCATGGGAACGAATCGGGTTTCCCGCAATGGAGTTCGCCACGGCTCGTCGCCGCTCTCGCCCGGATCGGGCATCGGAAGGCCGGGGCCGGTGGCAACGATCTTCCCACCCTGCACTGCCTGGCTGTCCATCGCGGTTGGCGGCAGATACAACCCCACCTTCGTGCGCTCCTCGCCTTCCTGCACATGAATGAGGACGCGGTCGCCGACGACGATCAGACGCTTGTTGTTCTTGTCCATTTGTTGAGTCGGATTGGTCGACCCTACAAGCTAGCAGCTGGCTGCTCGTGCTGGCGGCTGGCTGACGCTGGCTGCCAGCCGCAGTTACCGAATAACGTGTAGCTCGCTCTGCCGCTTGTACGCCCATCGCGTCTTCCCGTCCGCACCGACGAACAAATCCTCCTCCTGCGCCATGCGCACCGGCTGGCCACCCCACTCTGGCACCGGCGTCGTGGCCTGGAGCTCGGACGAGAACCACATGCTCGGGATGATCTTCGCGTCACCGCGGCCCGGTACGCCTTCCTGATAGTCCCATAACCCAATCAGCGGCCCCGCCCCGTGGCCGTTCATGCCTATTGGGTGGGAGTACATCGTCCCGCTGATTCCCTCCTTCGCGAGTCGCGCGAGGCTCGACTTCAGCACCTCGTTACCCGTACGGCCCGGGCGGACTTCTTCCATCAGAATGTCCTGGAATCTGTTCGAGTTCGCGAGCGCCTTGCGCAACCCCGCGGGGACCTCGGTTTCGCCGTCGCGCAGCACGTAGGCATCGTGCTGCGTGTCGGTGTTCAGTCGAAGCGCTGTGATCCCCACGTCGCAGTGTAACACGTCGCCTCGCTCGATCACGGGGTCATCGCCAAGCTGCTCGGCCTCGGCCCCTTTGCGCTGCACCTCGATCGACGGCTGGAACCATGTGCCGAGGCCGAGGTCGTTGACCTGCTGTCGCCACCACCATACCAGATCGCTCGTGCGAGTGACGCCCGGACGGATCACCTCGTTCGAGAACATGCGGCCGATGAGCTCGTGAACGAGCTTCGTGAGGTCCGTGTAGAACACCTCCTCGTCAGGCACCCGCGTCGCGATGAGCTCCAGCGGAAGCGCTTCGGCGTGCTTGAACCGGGAGGTCCACTTCGATCCGAGCATGGCGCTCATCCCATCGAGCTCGCCGGCGCTCAGACCGTCCGAGAAGGCGAACGTGCGCGAGACGTCGATCCCGATGACCTTCGGGTTCCTCTTCTCGATGACGTCCTTGAGGACTAGCCACTGCTGGTCGCCCCAGAGTTCTGCCTGTCGCCCGCCGACCGCGGCGTCGATCGCCTTCGTGGAGCGGACGGCGTCGTACAGCCCGCCCTGTGACGTACCGCCGAGCGCTATCCGCTCGACGCACCCGCTTGCGGCGTTAGGCGCGGCGCCGTGCGCGCAGCGGTCGAAGAAGACGTAGATCGTCCGGCGCCGCGCGGCGAAGGTCGTGGGCGAGACGATCGAGGTGAAGACGGGATCCTCGTTGTACTCGCGCATGGGCACGACCCACATGTCGATGCCATGCTTCGTCATCAGCGCCGGCAGGACGGTCGTTAGGCGCTGCTGGAGCCACTGTTGCTGGCGGTCGGCCTGGTCCTTCAGCGTCCCGAACGGGCGCGTGGGCTGGGCGGCGAGCGGACTGGTACCGAGGAGGAGGATCGCGAGAACTCTGGCGCGCATTGGCGTTAGGCTGAGGACTGGCTGGCTGCTCGCTGCTGGCTGACTGCTCCTGCTGCTCGCTGCATGCGGCTGCTGGGCTGGTAGCCGAGTGCTGCGGGCTTCCTTCGTCGCTGGCGCTCCTCAGGACAGGCCTGCCGCTTGCTGCGAGCTGCTGCTACTCCCGCCGGACCCGAGCGAGCAGCTATCAGCTGGCTGCCAGCTGATAGCTGATGGCGTTCAGTGCGATTGTTTTTCGTGCACCGCGACCGCCGTATGCAATCGGTGCTCACGCCGCAGCAACATATACCGCACAAACTGCACGACGCCAGCAAGCAACAGCGCAAATAACACCACGCCGACCACGCGCCACAGAAACGTTCGCCCCGCGATCTCGAGCCAGTCGTGCGGGTGCGCCCTCTCCGAGCCGATCGGCTCCCGGTGCGCCAGGATCAAGGCGAAGCTCGTCAACGATTCCGCCGCCGCTTCGATCAGCGCAAACACCGGGGCGCGCCACAGCCACCGGTGCAGCGGAAAGTTGCCGAGGTGCAGCGTCGCCATCCCGAGGATGAACAAGAGCCCCAGCACGAACGTGCCGCCGAAGTACAGCCAGTTCGTCGTCGGGCCCACGGTCATCGCGAGCGCGCGATACAGGCGGAACAACACGCCCGTCACGATGGCCATCTCGGCGATGGACATCGTGAACCGCCGGAACGCGGGCGGCTCCTCGATCCGGAACTCGACGGTCTGGTGTGGGAAGAAAGGCGTCACTTGCGCACGCCTCCGCTCGCGATCTGACCGCCGATCCACCGCAAACTCTCACGCGCGTGCAGCCGCCAGTAATCCCAGTCGTGCGCGCCGGGCCACTCCGCGTACGCGTGCGCCACGCCGAGACGATCGAGCGTCGTGTGGAAGTCCCGTGACTCGTCGACGTACGGATCCGCGACGCCCACATCGAGCATCAACGCGGGCATGCGCGCGCGATTTGCGGACGAGTAGCGCGCTGCGCGGCGACCCGGATCTCGCGGCCACCAGCCCGTCGTGTCTCGCCCGAACGCGAGCACGAGAGCCGGCCAAAGATCGCCCGCGTTCTGTCTGAGCTCAGCCTCGGTCGAGGCATAGCGAGACGGCGCCGCGTACGGATGCGGTCCCATATACAGTGGCGACAGCACACCCGAATGGCTCGCGGCGGCCGAGAAGACGTCGGGATACGCGAGGGCGAGTGATATGGCACCGTAGCCACCCATGCTCAGGCCTGCGATGGCGCGCGCGGACCGCGATGGAATCGTGCGATACACGGAATCCACTCGCGCCACGAGATCACGCGCGATGTAGTCGTCGTACTTGGGCCACGGTACGCAGTACGCGTCCACGCTCTCCGTTTGCCGACCCGGTGGCTTGGATCGACGACATTCCGCGTTGTTCCCGAGGTTGTTCCACGTCGTGTACCAGCCGTCGTCGCCGTCCGGCATGATCACGATCATCTCCGGCAGCCCTGTCGCGACGAGCGAATCCATCGTGCGGTCGATCGCACCCGAGCGCACCCAATTCCACTCGTCGCCCCACATGCCGTGCAGGTAGTACGCGACCGGGTAGCGACGTTCGCGGCTCGCCCTATACGACGGCGGCAGGTAGACGACAAACTGCTTCCGTATCCCGAGCGCCTGCGACCAGAACGAATCCGCGGCGACGCGGGACGCGAGACGTACGCTCGAGTCTCCCACAGCGGCGCCACTCGCCCGCTCGCTGTGGGCACCTGCGCTCGGCGGATCATCCTGATCCCTCAAGCCGCCGGCGGGAATGCCGCTCACGAGGTACGTGAGCGACAGGCAGGAGAACGCGACGGCAACCCGTCCGACCGCCCGCGCCACGCGAACCGCAGTGGCGTACGTCTCCAGGCGGGACTCATTCGGCATGCCTGTAGGATGCCCTGCGGCGCGGCGCGACGAAAGCCGCCCCGTCTCCGTCCCCACGTTAGGGCGCGCCTCGGTCATGCTCGAGAGGCATTCGGATCATCCCACCCCCACTCGGCACGCCCCGGCAACGCCATGCACCCAGAGACGAACGATCCGGGTGGCGTCGAGTGCAGTGCCTGGATCACCACCTGGAAACGGCGTGTCCGCGGCGGATGGGTCGCGCGAAGGCGGCGGACTCCAGTCGATCGCGAAGGACACTCCGGGCAGCTCCGCGGCCATGACCACGAAGCCTCCCTCACCGCGCGCCGCGCAGATCCGCCCGTGCGCCAGCCGCAGCGCCTGTACGCTGCTGCCCACGCCAACACCACCAGTCGTCTTGAAGGCAGGATCCACGGTCATCACGCGAATGATCGACGTATCGGGCGTCCCAGTAGATAGGACGACGATCGAGTGTCCACGCACCGTCACGGTGTGGCCCCGCTCGGCGGTGCCCTCAGCCGGAGGAAGCACCGTGTCGGTCACCGGGCACCGTGATGCAAGTTGCGCGATCCGTGTGCCGCGGAGCACAGGACCGATGCCGAGCGAATCGACGACGACCGACGTGGTCGCCGCGTCGCACCGCTCGGCGTTTCGCGCCGTACGCGCCGCAGCGCTGGCGGCCGTTCCAACGGCGCCATTCGCGTCACGTCTGCCCGGGGCATCGGGCTGACAGGCCGCGACAACGACCGACAGGAGGCCGACCGCGGTACGACGCCGGATCGTCACCCGACCGTCGCCCAGCACTCGATCTCCACCCGCGCACCAAGCGCGAGGCCATTCGCGCCGATCGCGCTGCGTGCCGGCTTGTTCTTCGGAAAGTAGCTCGCGTACACGACGTTCATCCGGTCCCACTCGCGCATGTCGGCCAGCATCACGGTGCACTTCACGACTCGGTCCATTGACGATCCGGAGCGATCGAGGACGTCCTTGATGTTTTCCATCGTCTGCTTCGTTTCCGCCTCGATGCCGCCGGGGACGACCGCACTGGCAGTCGGGCTGGGTGTTCCGATCTGCCCGGAGAGATAGAGCATGTTGCCGACGCGGACCGCGGGGGAAAACGGGCGAGTCGTCGGGCCATAGGGTGTGAGAAACTGCGCGCTTGGGGCCGGGGCGGTCTCGGGCTTGGTCCGACCGGTGCACGCCGCAGCCAGCGAGAGGATCACACAACACAGTGCTCGAACGCGCATTGGTCCGCCTGGGGTTTGGGATTGGCGGAACGATGGCGTCCGCCGTACCCGCTCGAAAGGCCGAGCGCGGGTGTGCAAGGATGGCAACTGGACTGTCAGGGTGATCGACCGGCGCGACCGACCTTTGCCAAGTTGGCCATTCAGCCCGGGCACGAGCGCTGCCTTTCCTCGGGCGCCGTAACGGTCGCACCAAACAGGGGACTCAATCCACGTGGCGACCTTTTCCTGAACCCAATCTTTTGAGGAGAGACTGCCATGATCACGACCAGCCAGCTCATGCCGACGTTCAACCGGGTGCTCGCGTTCGATCGCGAGCTGGATCGCCTGGTGAATTGGAACGGCCAGCGGGCGTTCGTCCCATCGCTCGACGTCGTGGAGCGCGCGGACGCCTATCTCATCTCGGCCGAATTGCCCGGGGTAGATCCGTCGGCGGTCGAGATCTCGTTCGAGAACAACACGCTCACCCTGCGGGGGACGAAGACCCCGTGGCTGCAGCCGCAGGAGAACGAGGAGATCAGGGTCTATACGGCCGAGCGCGTGAGCGGCGCGTTCGAGCGCGCGGTTCGACTGCCCGAGTACGTCGAGGGTGACAAGATCGAGGCGACCTACTCGCAGGGCGTGCTGCTGATCACGGTTCCGAAGGCGCAGGCGGCGCGCGCGCGGAAGATCGAGATCAAGGGATAACGCGGTAACGACTGATGAGTGATAACCGATAGCTGACGACTCACCACTCATGACTGGCATTTCAACTCGAGTCGATAATGCCAGTGAATCAGTTGTGAGTCATCAGCTATCGGTTATGAGTCATGAGTATTACACCGGCGCGGCGGAGCTCACAGGTTCAGGTTCGCCAAGCGGGCGATCCTCCGCGAGCACGACGTGACCCGCGAGCGCGCGACGATTCTGCTCCGCATCGAAGGCCTTCTCACTCTTCGCGATCACGACCGTCGCGACGCCGTTGCCGATCAGGTTCACGATCGCGCGTGCTTCCGACATGAATCGGTCGACCCCGAGCAGCAGGGCGATCGTTTCCACCGGAATGATCTTCATCGCGCTCAGCGTCGACGCGAGCACGATGAAGCCCGAGCCGGTGACCCCGGCCGCGCCCTTCGACGTCAGCATCAACACGCCGAGCACGGTGAGCTGCTGGCCTAACGACAGGTTGACCCCCGAGACTTGCGCCAGGAACACCGTCGCCATTGACAGGTAGATCGAGGTGCCGTCGAGGTTGAACGAATACCCCGTTGGCACGACTAGCCCGACGATCGGTTTCGCACACCCGAACTGCTCGAGCTTGTCCATCAGCCTCGGCAGCGCGGCCTCGGAGCTCGATGTGCCGAGCACCAGGAGGATTTCCTCCCAGATGTACCTCAGGAATCGCCACAGGCTGAACCCGTAGATCCGCGCGATGATGTTGAGCACGACGAAGA
>JAJKIV010000305.1 GCA_021154285.1 Gemmatimonas sp.
ATCGTCCCGCGCGTCGCGCCTAACGCCTTCCGCACCCCGATCTCCCTCGTCCGCTCGGTGACGCTGATCATCATGATCGCCACCACGCCGATCCCGCCCACGAGCAACCCCACCGCCGAGAGCGCGATCATCACGATGAAGAACAGGCCCGTCACCTTGCCCCACGTCTCGAACAGCTTGTCCTGCGTCATCACCGCGAAGTTGTCCGGCTGCGTCGGACGCAGCCCGCGCTGGCCGCGCATCGTCGCCACCACATCGTCGATCGCCTCGTCGCGCGACACGCCGGGCTTGGGCCGCACCGTGAAGTCGATCCAGTCGATCCACAGGTTGAGATAGCGTCGCCCCGCCGCGAACGGCACGAACGCGCCCGGCCGCGCTTCGACGAAGAAGTCGCTCGCGGCCTTGTACACCCCCACCACCGTGAACGGCGACTTGTTCAGCAACACTTCCTTGCCTAACGGGTCGATGCCGTTGAACAGCCGCTGTACCATCGTTTCGTTGATCACCGCCACGCGCGCGCCGTTCGTCGCTTCCGCCGGCGTGAAATTCCGACCCTGGACGATGTCGCCCCCCGTCACCTCCACCCAGTTCGCCGTGTAGGCCTCGACCCGGGCGGAACCGAGCACGCGGTCGCGGAACTTGGCCGGTGCCTGCGTTCCGCTCCGGACCGTCACGTCCTGCACTGACGCCAGGCGCCCGAGCGCCGCCGCCTCGCCCACGCGCAGCGGCGGGTTGCTCCGCCACTTGCAAGAGTCCTCGTCGTCGTCGTTGCACCCCTCGAGGGCGATCGGGAACCGGTAGATGAAAAACGTCGTGGGCCCGGCCCGCTCGAACTCCTGCGCCACGCTCGAGTTGATGCCGTGAATCACGGCCGACATCAGGACGACCACGAACACACCGATCGCGATGCCCAGGATCGTCAGCGCCGCGCGCACCTTGTTGGCGCGAAGCGCGTCGATCGCGATCACCACTCCTTCCGCGAGACTGGATATCTGGTCGCGAAGCCGCATCACGTCTCGTGCCTCAGGGCCGCGATGGGATCGAGGCGCGCGGCGCGCGTCGCGGGATACACGCCCGACACAATGCCCACGGTCGCGCCCACCAGCACACCGACGACCACCGACCAGAGCGCCACCGCCGCCGGGAGCGGCGACACCGCTGCGATCAGCTCGGCCAGACCGAAACCAGCGGCAATCCCGACCGACGCGCCGATCACGGCGAGCGTCGTGGACTCGGCGAGAAACTGCGACAGGATGTCGCTCCGCTTAGCGCCTAACGCCTTGCGAATGCCGATCTCGTGCGTCCGTTCTGCGACCGCGACGAGCATGATATTCATGATCACGATGGACCCGACGACGAGACCGATGGCCGGCAGCACGATCCCCGCCAGCACCAGGTAGCCCTGGAGCTTCTTCCAGAACGCCAGCGCGGAATCCTGGGTTTGCATTGAAAAGTCGTCAGGCACGCCGGGGCGGAGCCGATGCTGCGTGCGCATCACCTGCCTCACGACCTCCATCGTCGACACCATCTCTTCCATCGTCGACGACTGAATCGTCATGCCGTCCAGCACCTTGTATCGGTTCACCAGTCGGTGCGCCGGCGTGCGATACGGCACGATGGCAAACTTGTCCAGCGATACGCCGAACGCACTGCCCTGCTTCTCCGCAATGCCGATCACGGTGTACGGTACGCGTCCGATCCGAAGCTCGCGTCCGATCGCATTGACCGTGGGGAAAAAGTGCTTCCGCGTTTCTTCGCCAATGACCACGACCGGCGTGCCGAGGTCGTATTCCTGCACCGTCGGAAGACGTCCTTCGGTCACGCCCATGTTGCGGATGTCGAACCAGTAGCCGTCGACGCAGCTGATCTCCACACTGCGCGGCTTTGCATAACGCGACTCCAGCGTCAGGTTGCCCTGAGCGGAGATCGACCATCGCGCACTCGGCGGCAATGCGGCGACGACCGGAGGGATGTCGTCCTCTGTGAGTCGCGGCCGACCGCGCCAGGCCCGCCGCTCGCTCTCATCCATGTCGCCAATCTGGATGCTCGGGTGCTGCCGAAGGTCGAACGAGTTCTTCGTGATGAGCTTGCCGACGAGATCGTCCTCGACGTACCGCCCCACCCCCTGGACGATCGATACGATGGCGATGAGAAACATCACGCCGATAGCGACGCCAATGAGGGTGAAGAAGCTCTTGAGCTTCTGCACGCGAATCTGAGCCAGCGCGAGCTTGATCGCTTCGAAGATCGGCATGATGGACTTACGAGGTCGCCGGCGATGCGGTTCCGCTGTGGGCGCCGCGCTTCATGACCGCGGCCGTGAGCGCGTACGCCTCCTCCCACGCATCACGGACGTCGTCGGTAAATCCGTCCCCGAGCTCTGCCGAGAGCGCGGCGAACAGCGCCTCGCGCACACGATCGTAGTCCGCATCGCGAACACCATACTCCACGTGTCGCCGACCCAGGGCGGAGACCGCGGGGATCAGCTCCCGTGGCAAGTCCAGATTTCGGACGATCTCTCCCATCATCTGGACGAACTTGCCTCGCTGTGCAACCATGTTCGTCTCCGCGAACAGCGAGCGCGCTGCGGAATCGATCTCGAACAGCCGGCCGTAGAACGCCACCGCGACGCGGTCATGGTTTCTACCGATGGCGTCCCAGCTCTCCAGCACCAGCCGCTTGCGCTCCGCGTTCATGGACTTCCATCCATAATTATGGTAGTGCGGGACAACATCGTGGCGTGCGGGCAGATTGCGGTGGCCGCGCCCGCCGTTAGCATAAGCAATCGCCGCCACGAGCGCATCATCCTGGCATGACGCTGCGTATCATCACGTTCGGCACCCTCTGCGTGCGCAGAGATCGGAGCACGCTGGCCGGGGCGGCGGCTCAGCCCCGTCGCATGGCGCTGCTCGCGCTGCTCGCGCGCGCCGGTGACCGAGGCGTCACGCGCGACAAGCTCACTGCGCTGGTGTGGCCGGACTCCGACGAGGAGCGCGCCCGTCGGGCGATCACCCAGAGCATCTACGCACTCCGTCAGGAGCTCGGCGCCGACGAAACGATCGTCGGCGTGAAAGACCTGCGGCTCAACCCGGAGCTCATCAGCAGCGATGTCGCCGAGTTCACGGCGGCTGTTCGCGCGGGCCGACCGGAGGACGCCGCGGGCGTCTACGCGGGGCCGTTTCTGGACGGCTTCCATCTCACCGGCAACGACGAGTTCGACCGCTGGGCCGACGCAGAGCGCTCGGTGCTGCTGCAGGAATACCTCGAGGCGCTCGAGAAGCTGGCCGCCGCGGCGGAGGCTCGTGCGGACTATTCGGCCGCCACAGGATGGTGGCGCCGGTTGTCGGCGAAGGATCCGCTGAGCGCTCGTTATGCAATCGGCGTCATGCGGTCGCTGATGGCGACGGGAGACAAGCACGGAGCCCTCGAGCACGCGCGCGTGCACGAGACGCTGCTCGAGGAACAGCTCGACCTTCCGGCGGACCGCGACGTCGTCGCTCTCGCGGCTCGCATTCGACGCGAGCTGCGTGCCGGTGCTCGCGCCGAGGCGGAATTGCAGGCCGCGCAGGCCGCCGTCGCCGTCGATGAGCCGATCGAGCCGATGACGCCAGGCGCTGTCGACGGGGATCGAGACGCGGCCGAGCCGCCTAACGACCTGCCGGAGTTCACGCTCGAGCGGACGGCCTACCCGCCGCCGCCGAGGCGCATTGAAGCCCGCGTGATCACGGATCCCGTCGCGCCGTTGGTGACGCCGTCTTCCGCGATGGAGCGCCGTGGCCGCATCAAGTGGAGGCAGGTGGGGCTCGCGGCCGCGGGAATCGCGATCGTTGCCGCAGCGACGGTGGTGCTACGCGGTCGCGTGACGCGCGCTGCGTCGGCTGACGCACCCGTCGTGGCGATCGGGCGGATCACGGACTACAGCGCGTCAGCCGATCGGCGGTACGGGCTTCCGCTCGCCGATCTCCTCGCGACGAACCTCGCGCGCGTTCAGGGATTCCGTGTCGTGAGCGCTCCGCGCATGCTCGAGCTCACACGCGCGTCAGCCCCGGGCGACACCAGCGCTGCTGCCGTGCTCACCGCCGCGCGCCTCGCGGGCGCCACGGAGCTCGTCGACGGCATTGTGTACACGCGGCCCGACGGTCGGTTGCGACTCGACCTGCGCCGCATCGATGTCGACAACGGAGACATACTCCAGGCGCAGACGGTCGAAGGCGCCGATCTCTTCGCGCTCGTGGACAGTGGTACGGCGCGTCTCGTGACCGCGCACGGCGGCACACCGCCCGGATCAGTGACGGGAGTGACGACGCAGTCCGTCGCGGCGTATAGCCTCTACGCGCAGGGACTGAGGGCGAACGCGAATGGCGACGTACCCGGAGCACGAACGCTCTTTGCCGCCGCCTTACGTGAGGACTCCACCTTCGCCATGGCCGCGTACTACTACGCGCGACTGGCGCCGAATCGGACGGAGATCATTTCGGGGATGGAGCGCGCAATGCGTCTCTCCGCGAGCGTTTCCGAGCGAGAGCGGCTGCTGATCCACGCGGGCTGGGCGTGGACCGTGACGTCACGTGCGCTGGCAGCGGTGGCAGACTCACTCGTCGCCCGATACCCGCAGGAAACGCAGGGTCATCTCTACAGGGGGATCGCGCTGCTCCAGGCCGGAGATTTTCTCGCGGCGGTCGCGCCACTCGAGCGCGCGGTCGCGATGGACTCGCTGTCATTCACGCGGGCCGACAGCACGTCCGGCTGCACGGCGTGCACGGCGTTGCTTCAGCTCGTGCTCACCTACGAGCTCGCCGATTCGCTCCCCGCGGCCGAGCGTGTCGCGCGTCGATGGACGCGACTCGAGCCCGAGAGCTCGCGATCGTGGGCAAGCCTGTGGGACGTGCTCGAGCGTCAGTCGAAGTTCGATGAGGCAGAGCAGGTCGCTGCACACATCGCGCAGATCGATCGCGATGCCATCGGCGCCACCGATCGCACCGCAATGAATGCCGTTCGCATGGGGAACTTCGAGCTCGCCGATGGTGTGTTGCGCGGTGCCATCCAGGGGAGCAGTACTGCTGCACAGATGGATGCGCTCTGGGACCTCGGGCTCTCTCTCCGGCATCAGGGTCGCGTCGAAGAGGCAGTCGCGATTGGCCGGCAGTACCGAGCGGTCTCCGACAGGAACGAGCACGTGACTGGCGGCGTGGCCACGCAAGCGATTCGTCCACTTGCGCAGTCACTGTTCGAGGCCGGACGGTACCGCGAGGCCGCGGCGCTGTTCGACTCGAGCGCCAGCTGGCGGCCGGCGAACGAATCGGTGGCATCGTCGGCGCGCGAGCGGGCCTGGAGTCTTGCGCACGCAGCGCGCTCTCTCGCCGCTGCCGGTGACACCGCGGACCTGGCGGCACGCGCCGACACGATCGCGGCCGTCGGCGTGCAGAGCGCGAGCGGACGTGACCAGCGCCTCGCGTCCTACATTCACGGCCTCCTGCTCCTGGCTCGCAACGACGTGCCTAACGCGCTCGTGGCGATCCGCAGCTCGATCTACTCACTGCCGGCGGGCTATACGCGAGAGAATTACGACCTGGCGCGGATCTACCTTCGCGTCGGCCGGCCGCGTGATGCGGTCGCCGTGCTTCAGCCGACGCTGCGCGGGAAACTCGACGCATCGAACTTCTACCTCACGCAAACCGAGATTCGCGAGCTCCTGGCCCAGGCCTGGGACAGTGCCGGCCGAGCCGACAGCGCCTCGGTGCATTACGCGTGGGTCGCGCGGGCGTGGGAGCACGGTGATCAGTCGTACGCCAAGCGTGCCGTCGTCGCTCGTGAGCGAGCATTGGCGCTCCGAGCGAAGCACGGGGGATGACACATAGACGGCACGACCTAACGCGGTGATTCGCTATACGCATCGCGGGAGGGATGCGTGTGGCCACGTCGGCCCACCTGGACGCGGTCCTACGCCAGCATCTCCTTCACCGCTGCTTCCACGTGAATCCTGCCCGTGTCGAGAAACGGGATGCCGACTCCAGCGACGTCACGGAGGATCAGCGGCAGCTCGGTGCCGCCGAGGATGATGCCGTCGATCCCCTCGCGGCTGCGGAGCCGCTCCACGACAGCGAGCAGGCCAGCCCGCGTCTCTGGCAGGTACTCCGCGCGAACCAGCTCGCTCATGTACTTTCCGTGCACGTACTCCTGGTCCGACTCGTCAGGCACCACCACCATGATGCCGCGCCGCGTGAACACACTCGGGTACGCGACGCTCTGCATCGTGAACCGCGTACCAAGGAGACCGACGCGCTTGAGGTTCAACCCCTTCGCCACCTCGAACGTGGCTTCGACGATGCTGATGAGCGGAATCCGCGACCTGCGCTGCAGCCCTTCGAACACGACGTGCGGCGTATTCGACGCGAGCAGCCCAAACTCGGCGCCCGCCTTCACCAGCTTGTCGATCTCCGCCGACAGATAGGACGTCACCTCGTCGAGCGCGTCGGCAGCGATCAACCGCAGCATCGTCTGCATGTCGATGCTGTTGATGATCACGGGCGGATTGCTGCCGTCGGGCCTCCGCTGCTGATAGGTCGCGGTCAGCATGCGGTAGTACTCGATCGTGGACGCCGGCGCGATCCCGCCGATGATCCCGAGAGTCTTCACGTCACCGCGGCAGTCCCATTCGCGCCATCTCGGCCTCCGCCGCGATGTAGCCGAACGCGCCCCACTGACCGCCCGCGAGGATGCGGCGGAATATCCGCTCCGCCTCCGCGCGCCGGCCGTTGTACAGGTGCCAATTTCCCACGCCGTATGCGCCGGTTGCATCGGTCACCGACATCTCGCCGCTCGGCCCGACCGTGAGCACCGAGTCGACCGGAAGCTCGCCCTTGTAGAGCAGCAAGAGGCGATGATAGGTGTCGTTCTCGATGACGTTCATGTCGCGCCGAATGGGCACGAGGACCTGGGTGGCTTCCGCGTCGCGTCCCAGACGTCGGAGGCTCATGTACAACCAGTGTGCGGTGGATACCACGCGATCGTCGTTGCGCGCGTCGGCAATCTCTTGTCGATACACGGGAAGCGCCCGCACGAAATCGCCCTTCAGGTAGTAGGCCAGCGCGAGGTGATAGGCGATGTTCGACTGCAGCGTGCCGATCGGCGAGTTCTTCGCGTTAGGCTGCCCGTCGGGCTCGATCTCGTCGGGCTTGCCGCGCGTGAGCTCGGCGGCGCGCTCGAGGTCGGCCGCGGCACGATCGAGCTCACGAACGGAGATGTATCGGTGCCCGCGATGCCGGTACAGCCACGGGTTGTCCGGATAAAGCGTGATGCCGCGAGAATAGACGTCGATCGCCTCGCGAAGTCGGCCGAGGTAACCCAGCCTGCGCCCATACCAGATGATGGAGTCCGCGTTGGTCGGCGCGTGGTCGTACGCCGCCTTCGCCTCGGCGAGCTGCGCTTCGTATCGCGTCTTCGTCTCCGGCGCCAGCGGAAACGCGCGCAGCGTGTCGCCGAGGAAGGAGATGGCCTCCGCACCGGGCGGCAGCGTAGCCCTGACCGGCTGTGATGTCGAGTGTCGTGTGCCGCACGCCACGGCGACGGACAATGCGATGAACGGGACGAGTCGGCGCATGGCGGAAGATACGGGTGAACGCGCGCTCCGGTAGCATTCAGCCTGCGTTGGTGTAGAATCGAGGCAATGCACTCCACCACGCCGCGCCGCGCCGCCGGCACCGTCGCCGGCCTGCTCGTGCTCTGCGCACTGATCGTTAGGCGCGCCGACGAGCCGCCTGCCCCCGTCCCCGCATCCGCCCCGGCCACGGAGTTCTCCGCCGAGCGCGCGTTCGCTCACGTGCGAGAGATCGCACAGCGGCCACACCCCACGGGCAGCGCCGACAACGCCCGGGTCCGCGACTACGTGGTCCGCCAACTGCACGCGCTCGGCCTCGAGCCGCAGATCCAGGAGGCCACCGGGATCGGCACCAGGTACCCCGTCGCCGGACACATTCGGAACATCCTCGCTCGCATTCCCGGGCGGACGCCCGGCGGGCAAGCGGTCGTCCTGATGGCGCACTACGACGGCGTTGCCGGGGGGCCCGCCGCCGGCGACGACGCCGCCGGCACCGCCGCGGTGCTCGAGACGGTACGGGCCCTTCGGGCCGGACAACCGCTCGCGCACGACGTCATGATCGTGATCACCGATGGAGAAGAGGCCGGGTTGCTTGGCGCCGCCGCATTCGTGCGCGAGCATCCCTGGGCCAAGGACGTCGGCGTCACGCTCAATTTCGAGGCACGCGGCACGTCGGGACGATCCTACATGTTCGAGACCGGCGCCGGCAACCTCGACGTCGCCCGCATGCTCCGCCGCGCCGGCGATGTGTCAGCCACGTCGCTCTCGGTCACCGTCTACCGCTCGCTGCCTAACGACACAGACCTGTCCGAGCTGGCCGTGTTGGACAAGCCGGCGCTGAATTTCGCATTCGCGGACGGCGTGGAGCGCTACCACACCGCGCACGACGACGTGTTCTTCCTCGACCAGGGGAGTCTGCAGCACCACGGCTCGCAGATGCTCACGCTCGCGCGCGCCTTCGGCGATGGTCCGCTGCCGAGGCCCGTCACGGGTGACGCCGTGTTCTTCGACATGCCGTTCGTGGGGCTGGTCGTCTACCCGGAGACCTGGGTGCTGCCGATCGCCATCATCGGGCTGCTGCTCGCGGTCGCCGCCGTGGTCCAGCTCGCGCGCGACGGGACCCGGTGGATCCGCGATGTGACGTTAGGCGCCGCGGGCACGATCGTCTCGACGTGCGCCGCGGCCGGAGCAGCGCTTGGCGTTGGAAGCCTGATCGTGCGCACGCACGACAGCATGGGTTGGGGCGGCGCTCCGGCGTTCCGGGGCGTGTACACGGCCGTCCTGGCGTTAATCGCGCTCACGATCGCGCTTGGGTTCTGGGCGCTCGTTCGCCGCTGGGCGACCCTGGCCGGCGCGCACGTCGGGGCGC
>JAJKIV010000306.1 GCA_021154285.1 Gemmatimonas sp.
GTACTCGGATGGGTACGACCCGGCCGACGTGGATGACTACGTCTCGCACGCCTTCAGTCCGTTGCAGCAGTGGGCCGAGCTCACGGAGCCCGGCGGACGGGTGCTGGTGATCGAGGACTCGCCGCACGGCCTTCTGGGTTTCGCGCACCTCCGACAGCCGCCGGCTCCCCCGGCACTCGAGGGACGATTCGCGCTCGAGATCTCGCGCTTCTACGTGGACCGCCCCTGGCATGGGCGCGGCATCGCGCGCGTGCTCATGTCGGCGTGCATTGCGGAGGCGCGTTCGCGCGGCACGAACGCCCTGTGGCTGCTCGTCTACCAGGACAACCCCCGCGCGATCGCGTTCTACGAGAAGAGCGGATTCCGCAAGGCCGGAACGGCGAAGTTCCGTCTCGGCAAGCGCGTCGATGACGATTGGCTCATGGTGCGCGGGCTCGCGAGCCCCTGACGATCCCACGATCGCGGCACTATCGATGGCGTCCGACCACTACGCGCGCATCTACAAGGTCGTCAGGCGAATTCCGCGCGGACGCGTGGCGAGCTACGGGCAGATCGCGGAGCTCGCCGGGATTCCCCGGCATGCGAGGCAGGTGGGTTATGCGCTACATCACCTGAGCGGCGATTCCGACGTGCCGTGGCAGCGCGTGCTGAACGCGGCGGGAGAGATCGCGAAGCGTGCGTACCCGGAAGACGCGCGGTGGCAGCGCGATCTGCTCGAGGAGGAAGGAGTCGAGTTCGATGTCCGGGGTCGCGTTCTCCGGAAGTATTTCTGGAAGCCACGCGGCCGTCGACGACAACCCGATTGAATCAAACCACAGAGGTCACAGAGGTCACGGGGATGAACCCGTGCCTAACGAGCACCAATTCTCCGTGTCCTCTGTGACCTCTGTGGTTCATTTTGCTTTCCCTAGGCACGGAACTTCGCCACAAGCACTGGTAAGTCCAATCCCTGCCACAGGCGATCCCGCACCGTGCGCGTCTCGTATAGCGCGCGCGTGCCGGCAGCGGTCACGGAGAACACGCGCCGCGAGCCGCCGTCGCCATTTACGCGCCTGGATGCGATGAGGCCCTTCTGCTCCAGCCGATCGAGCGTCGCGTACACCGCACCGATCGCCACCTCGCGATCGGTGCGGGTCTCGATCTCGCGACGGACGTTCATGCCGTAGGCGTCTTCGCGCGCGTGGAGCACCGCGAGCATTACCTGCTCCTCGAAGACGCCGAGAGAGGTGTCGGAGCTCATTGTTCGCGCAGTACGATGGCGGGGTCCGTGCGGCTCGCGCGCATGCCGGGGATGACTGCCGCGAGCACGCCAACGACGAGCAGCACCACGGTCGCTGTACCCATCGCGAGCGGATCGCTGGCACCAACACCGTAAAGCAGCGATCCCAAGAGCCGCGCGAGCGCGAAGAAGGCGGCGATACCCAGCACGATCCCCAATCCGACGAGGGCTGTCCCGCGCGCGACGATCATGCGCACGACCTTCGATGGCGCCATTCCCAGCGCCAGTCGGACACCCCAGTCGCGGCTTCTGCGGTTCACGAAGTGCGAGATCACGCCGTACACCCCGACGGCACCCAACACCAGCGCGAGCGTCGTGAGAATGGCGAGCAGCATCATGACCTGCCGCGCCGGGCCGACGGCCGTGGCGAACTCGCGCTCCATCGTGGATACGCGCTCGATCCCGGCGCCGGGAATGGTGCGGCGAACCATCTGGCGCGCATCCTCGAGCAGCGTCGCTGGGTCGCGCCCCGACGTGCGGAACACGACGCCCTGACCGCCGGCCACGAATGGTATCGTTTCGGCAAGCATGTACCGCGCCGGCCCCGGCGCATCGGTCAGGTGCGCCTCGGCCACATCGTTGACGACGCCGATCACGACACCTAACGTGTCGCTGAACCCGGTCGATACGCGGCGCCCGATCGGATTGGTGCCCGGGAAGTATTTCTTGACCAGGGCCTCGTTCACGATGATGCCGGGCGTGGTGCCGGCCGATGTCCGGTCCGCGTCGGTGAACATCCGGCCATCCCGTAGCGTGACGCCCATCGTCTCCAGGTACTTCGGCGTCACGAACCGGACGAAGGTCGTCGTCACTTCCCCGTTCGGGTCGCCCTCGACGCGAATGCCGGAGCTCCACCCGTCACCGCTGATCGGGAGGATCTGGGCGGCGCCGGCGTTCGTGACGCCCGGCATCGTGGCCAGCGCGTCCGAAATCTCCCGCAGCGCCTGGAAGCGTCGCGGCGTCTCCATTTCGTTAGGCAGGACGATGTGCAGCACGCCGACGTTCCGGGTGTCGATCCCGGGGTCGATGGCGTACAACTTCGCCACGCTGCGAACGAGCAGTCCCGCACCGGCGGCCATCACGACCGCGAGCGCGACCTCGGCGACGACGAGCGATCCCTCGAGGCGGCCGCCACGCCCGGCAATTCCGCCCGTGCGCGAGCTGCCGATGACATGGCGCAGGTTCCCGCGCCACATCGCGACACCTGGTGCGATCGCCACCATGGTCGCGGCGAGCACCGCGGCTACCATCGCCGCGGCAAAGACGCTCCAGCTCAGCGTCGCCGCCTCACCCCAGGCGCCGAGCGGGAGGGCGGCGACAAGGCCACGGAAGGCCAGCACCGCGAGCAGCGCGCCGACGATCCCGGCGGCTATCCCGAGCAGCGCGGCCTCGGCAACCAGCTGCTGCGTGAGCCGCACGCGATTCGCGCCTAACGCCGAACGCACGGCCAGCTCGGTCGTCCGGCCTTCGACCTGGCCGAGCATGAGGGCGGCGACGTTGGCGCAGGCGATGAGGAGGATGAGTCCCATCGCGACGAACGTGGCCACGAGTGCGGGCGTGAGCGACCCGACGAGGTACTTGCGGAGCGGAGTGAGCGCCGGGTTCTTGGTCTTGTCCCACTGCGCCGGATACTTGAACCGTTCACCGAGCATGCGGACGAACTCGGCCATCGGCCCGGACATGCGCTCGACCGTCAGGCCGGGTGCCATTCGCCCGAGGAACGCGTAGTTCCCGGATCGATTGTCGGGTCGCAGCGGCTGCGGAATCCAGATTTTCGTGGTGGGATCCGGGAACCAGAATCCGCGCGGCATCACGCCGACGACCGTGCGGGGCTGGCCATCGATGCGGAGTCGTTGGCCAACGATGGACCGGTCGCCGCCAAGCTCCTGCCAGAGGCCGTAGCTGAGCACGGCGACCGCCTCCGCGCCGCGCTCGTCCTCACCTTTCTGGAACCAGCGGCCTAACGCGGGCTTCGTTCCGAGCACCGGGAACAGCTCCACGGAGCTGAAGATGCTCGGCAGCAGGCGAACCTGCCCGTCGCCGCGGTCGAGCAGGACGTTGTCCGTGCGGTACGCGGCGAACTCCGAGAACCCAGGCACGCGTCCGCGCAGGTAAAGGAACTCCTGCTCCGACCAGTCGAACGGCATCCAGAAGGCGACGAGCCCTTCTTCCGCGCGGTAGGGCAGCGGATCGAGCAGGATCGGCCGCGCGATCGCGTAGACCGCGGCAGTCCCGCCAATGCCCAGCGCCAGCGTGAGCACCGAGAGCACTGTGTACAGCGGGCGTCGCACGAGCCGGCGCGCCGCGTACCGTGCATCCATGATCCAGCTTTCCATTGAGGGACCTCCCGGTCGCATGCGGTTGGCGTTCGGCTCGAAGCCGCTCCACCCTCGCCACCAGATGCGGCGGGTGAGCGACGGAGCCGACGACGCGAGTTGGCGCCAGTACCAGCGGCTCGCCGCCGGCTTCCCGAAGGTCCCGGCGCGGTAGGCGAACTCCGCTGCCAAGTCAGCGAGGACCTCGGAGCGCTCGGCGAACGGCAGGAGCGCTCCAAGGATCGCGACAGGGACGCGCGGTGGTGCTGGTGGCTGTGCGGGTGAGTGGCTGGCCATTCCGGAACAACGAAAGTCGACTGTCGTTTGTTTCTACATTGTAGAAATGACACGCGCAAGGCTGGGCATCGAGGCCTTCCCTGGTGCCGTTCAGTTGGACGGCAAGATCCGCCAGAAGGTTCGCATCGCGCCGAATTTCTGCGGCGGCCCTTCGTCCCCTCAGAAGGGCACGTATCCCCGGACTCGGCAGTTTCGTCAAGTGGATCTGGCGGCCAGCAGCGGGTGCCCAGAAAGATTCCGCCATGACTCGATCTCTCTCGGTTCTCGTCGCATGCACTGCGCTCGTGGCGCCGTTCGCGTCAGCCCGCGCTCAGGGGCAGACGTTCGCGCTTCGGCCGGCATCGCCCAAGGTCACGGTCACGCAGGATGTGGAGTACGGCCGGTCCGATACGGTCGCGCTTCGGATGGACGTGTACCGGTCTGCCGGATCCACCGGGGCCGGCCCGACGCTCATCTTCTTCAACCACGCGACCGGCGCGGACCGGCGCTGGTTTTTCTACGACGCGTGGGCGCGCGCGGCCGCGTCGCGCGGGCTCACCGCCGTCGTGTTCGACCTTCGGTTCGGGAGCGAGGCGTCGGACTTCCAGGCGCTCATGACCTATCTCACGTCGCGCGGGGCGACCCTCGGCGTGAACAAGGATGCCATCGCCCTCTATGCGGGCTCCGGTAACGTGTTCACGGCGTTTCCGTTGGTGGAGGATCCGACGCTCACCACCGTGAAGGCGGCGGTGATGTATTACGGTGAGGCCCCGGTGACGGAGTTTCGGCGCGACCTTCCCGTCTTGTACGTGCGCGCCGGTCTCGACCGGCCGAGCGTAAACGAGGAGATCGTGAAGCTCGCGTCGCTCGCGGTCGCGCAGAACGCGCCCGTGACGCTCGTGAATCACGCGTCGGGGTATCACGGGTTCGAGATGTTCAATGATGACGACGCGACGCGCGAGGTGATGGAGCAGACGATCGCGTTCGTTAGGCGCGCCACCTCGCCGGCGTTTCAGGCCGCGATTCGCCAGGGCGTCCCGGAGGCGACGGCGGCGGGCCATGTGCAGGTGCGCAACTTCGGCAAGGCCGTACCGATCTATGCCGACCTCGTGGCCGCGCGGCCGGATGACGCACGGCTTCGTCTCTCGTACGGCGAGGCGCTGCTCGGCAACGCCCAGTACGCGGAGGCGTGCGGCGAGCTGGAGAAGCTCAAGGGCAAGGGCCTGGGCTACCGCGACCTCGGACTTCCCGCGGCGCGTGCGTGCATGCTGAAGGGTGACGCCGACGCCGCGATGGCGTGGCTCAAGACGATTCCGACGCGGTTCCTGCCGCCTGAGGTGCGAGAGGACTCGGTATTCGCGCCACTCAAGACTCGTGAGGACTTCCGAGCGCTGTTCCCAGCTCGTTAGGCGCAACAGCGACAGGTAATTGGTTACCTGTTCCGCTGCGCCGTTTCAGTTCCGGGAGAGTACTGTCGTTCGATGTGCCCCTTCAGCTGGTTCGGGTAGAAGTACACGTCGCGGAGGTTGCCAGACGCATAGCGCTCGGCCTGATCGTTGAAGTGCTTCGACTTCGGATCGCCACTCTCGCCGCCGGCCGTCACGGCCCGAGCGCGAACGCTGTCGCCAAACTCCACAACGGCAACGAAGCTGTTGCCGCTCGTGCCGTACCACTTCTTCGTGTTCGGGTACGGGCGCGCGCCGAACGACGCCAGGGATCCCCATCGCGATGAGGTAAACGGGACCGGGATGCTCGCGCCGGCGTCGTCGAAGCTTGGCGCGATGTTGTCATTCAGGCGCTGGAAGCGGTTGATGTTCCCCCACGGCGTCTTCCACGAGCCGAAGTCCGCCGTGAGCGAATCCGACGCTGCCACGAGCGCATCGAGGAGCTGCGCGGGCGTCGTCCGCTTCGCGATGTACGTATCGACGTTCATGCTCTCTTCACTCGCGTCCAGTCGCACACGCCGCGTAATCTCGTCGCCCCAGAACACCGCGACCGACGTGGGCACCGAGGTGGCCGACCATCGCTTGTCCCACTTCCTGAGCGAATCGATCTGCTCCGCCACTTTCGCCTTCCCTGGATTTCCGGCGGGCGTCTTGTCGTACGCCTGCAGCAGCGGCGGCAGCAGCACGTCGAACGCGGTGAGATAGCTGTCGAACGCAGCGGTCAGCAGGCCGCCTAACGTGAAATCCTTCCGGTTCTGCAGCACGCGGATGGCGTGAATGCCACGCGCGTTCTCGCCACCGGCGTCCACGTACAGCGGGTAATTCTTTTCCTGCGGGCTGTCGGCGCCGGCAGCGGAATACGGCCAGTCGTTCGTGTTGAACAGCCAGCCACTCTTCGGGTTGTGGACGAACGGGCTCTCCTCGACCGACATCAGCGCGCCCCACTCGGTGGCTGCATCACTGCCGTCCACCGGCTTCGACCAGTCGAACTTCGGATCGCGCTTCGGGATGAAGTTCGCGTGGAAGTAGGCGATGTCCCCGTCCGCGCTGGCAAAGATCGTGTTGTTCGACGAGTTCGTGTGCAGGTCGAGGACCTTTCGGAAATCGGCATAGCTCTTCGCCTTCGTACGGCTGTACGACTGCGTCAGCGCCTTCACCGGCTCCTCCATGAGCCTAACGCTGATCCACTTGCCGCCGCCGCTGCGGACGATCGGGCCGTGGTGCGTGCGATAGACCGTGAACTCCTTGTTCGCCATCCCGCTCGCCGTCTTGTACGGCACGGTGATCTTCTGCGGGACGACCGGACGCATCTCCTTGCCGTACTGATAAAACAGGTTGTCGCCCTTCTTCACGATCGACTCGGCGTACTCGTCGATGTTGTCGACGCTGCTCGACGTGTGCATCCAGCCGACGCGATCGTTGAAACCCTGGTAGACGAAGAACTGGCCCCACGTCACCGCCCCGTAGGCGTTGAGGCCCTCGTCGCTCGTGACCTGGACCTCCGAGCGGAAGAAGAACGACGTGTGCGGGTTGATGAGCAACAGGGCGTGCTTGTTCGTCGTGTTGGACGGCGCGATCGCAATGCCGTTCGAGCCCGTGGGCTCGGGCGGAATGCCGCGCTCCGCTTCCGAGATCGCCTTCGGCTCCTCACGCTTGCCGCCGTAGAACGCCTCGAGCTCGCGGAGGTTCACGCGTTCGATGTCACCGCCGATACTGCCCTCGCTGAACGTGAGCGCCATCCACGGCTCGAAGTGCGTGATGACTTTCGGCTTCACCTCTGGGTGCTTCGCGAGGTAGAAGTTCAGACCGTCGGCCCACGCGACCATGAGCGACTTGAGCCACGGCGGGCTCGACTCGTACTTCGCCTTTATGCTGTCGGGGTCGATGAACAGCTTCATCCGGAGATCGCGCCAGATCTCCTTCTCGCCCTCCGACTCGGCGAGCCGTCCGATCGAGTTGATGTAGTTCGTCTCGACGCGATTGAAGTCATCCTCGGCCTGCGCGTAGATGAGGCCGAACACGGCGTCGGCGTCAGTCTTTCCGTGGACGTGGGCAATGCCCCAGTCGTCCCGCGTTATGGTGACGTTTCGAGCCTGCTGTTCCCAGCGTGCGACGTCGGGATTCGTTGTCCCCTCAGCTGACGTGCAGGCTGAAATGCCAAGGACAGTGAGGAGGAAGGTGAGTCTCTTCATAATTTGAATGGGCGCGGATTTGATCCCGAGAATCTGCGCAACGTGCGTGTCGCGGACCAGACGCCCATCCCGGAAATCAAAGGGGCCAGAGTCGTTTGATCCGATCAAACGACTCTGGCCCCTTTGATTTTTATGGTGTGATGATGGGTCAATGGGTGATGACGAAGAACCACGCGCCCACGATCGGGCCCACGGGTGGCCGGCCGTTTGGACCCGGCGGCGCGCCAGCGGGTGCGGGGCCGTACTCGGGCTGGAAGAGATACGCGTTATGCGTGACGGGGTCGACCGTAATCGTCTTCGCCCGAGCCATCGTCTGTACCGTCGCGACGACGCTGTACTTGTCGGGCGAATCCTGGTGCACCACGGTCACGTTCCCATCGCGCCCCGCCGGGATATAGATCAGTTTTTCCTTGGGATCCCAGCCGAGGGCGTCGACGCCGTCCCCGTTGGCGATGGTGGTGATGATCTTGCCCGTCTTCGGGTCGACCACGACGGACGTCTTGCCGCACCCCGAGAAGATCCGGTCGTTCGCACGGTCGTATGCGATACCTGTCGGCCCGTCACACGGCGCGAGCGGCCACGACGACTGCACCTTCATGGACTTCGCGTCGACCACCTGCATCGTGTTCTTGCTCTCGTTGTTGACGTAGAGGGTGCCCTTCCCGTTGCTCGCGGCGCCCTCGGGTGCGTTGTCCTCGAGCTCCGCCTGGCCAACGATGTCCCCCGTGTTCGCGTCGAGCGCCACGACGGTTCCGATCGGCCGACTGTGATTCGTGAGGATGATCCGGTCGGTGTAGTCGTCGTACATGATCCCATCGAGTCCACCGGTCTTGACCGGGATCTTCTTGATCACGGCGAGCGTCTTGAGGTCGAACATGGTGACGGTCGAATCGCCGCCATTCGTGGTGAAGCCGTGGTTGTGCTTCGCCGCGATCCCAACGCCGTGCACGCGTGGCGTATCGGGAATGTCGCCTAACACCTTGCCGGTCGCGCCGTCCACGACCATGACGTGGGTGCCGCGCGAGACGAACACGCGGCCGGTACCGGGTTCGGCGGTCACGTAGTCGGTGCCGCCTTCGCCGCCGATCTCGAACCTCGTGACCTTGAAGGATTGGGCCCGCACGACCGACGCATCGAGAGCCGAAGCCACGATGGACACCGCTAGCAGTGACAGCAGCCGATTCATAGGTCCAGCCTCGCGACAGGTGAGGTCAACAGTTCACTCGGAACTGTGGAGCCTAGACGGAGCAACCTGAACGCTGACTTAACGGCTAGTCGCCGGCTCGTCGCCGGCTCGTCGCCGGCGTGGGTCATCGGCCGAACAACCGGGAGAAGAATCCCGGTTTGGCTGGCGGCCGTGTGAGCGCCCACAATCGATGCGTCCCAAAGCGTTGGATATCGGTTCGCGGGCCGAACATCCCCCAGGCGAAACCGCTTCCCGGGCGCGCGTCGCGGAGATCGGCGATGACCGCGTCGGGCGTCAGGCACTCGGCGAATTCGCGAAGCGTCAGATCGGACGACGCGGCAACGGCGGCCTGGGTGATGAGCGCAGCATGGTCGCGCCACAGCGTGTGGACCACGGTCTCGTGCACGTGGTTGATGGGGCTGCGTGTGTCGTCGGGCGCCATCGCCACCACGTCCTTGACGAACTGCTCGATCGACGGCGCTTGGTAGGCGATGACGGCGGGATCGTGGCAGGCGTAGAACACGGGGCCCCATTCGGTCGCGCCAGGCAGGACGTCGAGTATCCAGTAGTTCCCGAAGCCGTCGTGCGCGATCGAATACGGGTGGGGGAACGCTTCGTCGAGGCCAAAGCCCTCGAGGTCCAGCAGCGAGAAAGACTCGAGAGGACCGTTCGCAAACCCGGTGGTGACGGCCAACGCGGCGTGGATCTCGTCAGGCAGCGGTCCGGGCAGCCTCGCCTCGAGCTCGCGGATCTGCTGCCCCGTCGCGGGAGGAAGAAGCTCGAGGTGCGTGACGTCGCCGTCGGTGTCGACGAGGCGTTGACCCGCGATCGCCTTCAGGGTGTCAGCGAGCATGTCCGGTTGGTCCAGTAGTGCCGTAGAACGACGAACGATTGAGTCTCAAGTTTGACACAGCCGGATGACAAACGCGAGCAGTAGGCCCTGCTCGCGTTGTCCTAACGTGTCAACCCAAGTCCGCCGTTACTTCGCCAGATCGCCCACGGCATACGCCAGCTTGTGCGCCTTCGGCTGGTCACCAGCCGACCGCGCGTCGGTGTGCAGCTGCTGCGAGAGCTTCGTGAGGGCGTCCTTTCTCGCCTGCCCCGAGAGCTTCTCCGCCGCCGCAAGCTCGGTCCTCGTCGCCGCGACCTTGTCGGCTGCGAGACCGTTGTTCCGCTCGAGCTGATCGAGGTACGCCCGTGCCAGCGCGAAGGACGGCGGCCACACGAACTTCGGCTGACCCTGCGTGTTGAAGTAGTCGAAGTGCACGGTCTTCGCCGCGTCGATTTCGTTCTTCGTCACCAGCCCGCTCGGCACGAGCTCGAAGACGTCCAGCCCGCGCGAGATCTCGGAGCTGTAGATGTAGCCGTTGTACCAGTACGCCGACCACGAGCCCGCGTCCACGAGCTTCGTCGCGTTCATCGGCCCGCGATCGAAGAATGCGATCTCCTTCGGGTTCGACGCGTCCGTCCAGTCGAACACGGAGATGCCGCCCTGATACCACCCCTGCACCAACACGTCGCGCCCCGGAATCGGGATGAGCGACCCGTTGTGCGCAACGCAGTTTTCCTCCGACGTCTGCGCGGCCGGGAGCTTGTAGTAGCTCTTGAACGTCATCTGCCTGTTCTGGTCCAGCGTGAAGATCGCGTCGGCGCCCCACTCCGGCTTGTCCGTCGAGCGGCAACGGGGCTGCGTGCCGCCGCCCCACTCGTCCGAGAACAGCACCTTCGTGCCGTCGTTGTTGAACGTGGCCGAGTGCCAGAACGAGAAGTTGGAGTCGGCCACCGCGCCGATGCGCGTCGGGTTGCCGGGGTTGCTGATGTCGAGCAGGAGGCCGTAGCCGCCGCACGCGCCACCCGCGAGCCCGATCGCCGGGTAGACGGTGATGTCGTGGCACTGCGTGGGTGCGCCGCGGTTGCCGGCGGGTCGCGGCACGTCAGGCTGGCCAGCCGCGCGCCGGGCCTTGGCGATACTGTCTCGACGTGCAGCCGCCGCGCTGTCGAACGGTTCGGCGTGACGTGGCGGAGCCGTGAGGTCCTGGAAGATGCGCGGCGAGCTCACGATGTGCGCCTTCGTGGGATCCGCGAGGGGCACCTGAATGACCTCGATGCGGAAGAGCGCCGTGCTCGGGTCTTCGGCCAGCGGGCCACCCGTGCAGCCTTCCAGCTCGCGTGGCGAGCGCACGGGCGCCGAGCCCGATACGTACACGTAGACGTTGTCCTTGTCGTTAGGCGACACGACCACGGTGTGCGTGTGCGAGCCTCGGCACGTCTGCACGTTCGCGATGTACTTCGGCTTGGCGAGGTCGCTGATGTCGAAGATGCGGATCCCGCGCAGCCGATCCTGGCTGACCGAGTCGGGCACACCCTGGAGCCCGCAGTCGAGTCGACCCGTCGTCGCCTCACCAGAGACGAACGCGAGGCTCACCTTCGTGTCGCGATAGACGGAGACGTCGCTCTGCGATCCGGGGCAGACGTACGCTTCCTTGAGCGCGGGCTTCGCGGGGTTCGAGACATCCCACAGCTGATAGCCGCTGTAGTTGCCCTGCATGACGTCGGTGCCGATGAACGCGAGGTCGGAGTTGATGAGACGCCGATCGCCGGGCGTCGACAAGTTGAGGAAATCCTTCGACGGCTTCGTCGTGGAGACGAGGCGGAGATTCCACGCGGCGGTGCCGGCGTCGAACCAGCCGGCCTTGAGGCCGACGCGCGGGTCCGGGTTCGGCTTCGTGGGGCCGACGCTCATGTTCGGCGAGGGCGCCGCGCCGGAGGACGACGAAGAAGACGACTTGGCCGAAGCGCATCCGGCAGCTGTCAGGGCGCCGCAGGCGATCGCGACAAGGGAAAGATGTCTCACGAGGGAATCGGGAATAAGGAATCGGGAGTCGGGGAAACCGCGATTGGGTGGTTAACCACTTGCGACGAGCGACTAACGACTAGCGCTCAGCGAGCGCCCATCGATTGAAGCATTGACGTCATTCGATTCACTTCCGTGATCTGATCGACGTGGACGTCCGACGCGAACTTGAAGATGTCCTCGTCCTGTACGGCGCCATTCGACGCGAACAGCGTTTCTACCATCTCGATCGCGCCGTTGTGGTGCTGGATCATGTCCTGGAGAAAGAGCCGGTCCCAGTCGGCGCCGCGCGCCTTGTCGAGCGCCGTGAGCTGCTCGGGCGTGAGCATGCCGGGCATGAGCTTCATGTCCATCCCGGCCATCATCATGTGCGACGTGTCGCCGTCCGGCACCGGAAGCTTCCGCTCGCGCAGCCATCGCTGCATGAACCGGATCTCGTCTCGCTGCGCGACGACGATCCGCTCGCAGAGTCCTTGAACCGAAGGGCTCGCGCCGTGGGACCGTGCCCACCCCGCCATGAGCACCGCCTGCGCGTGGTGTCCGATCATGCCGGACACGAAGTCCACGTCGGCTTTCGTGTACGGCGCGATGCCGTTGTCGGCCGCAACGACTTCGGCTGGTGAGCGCTGAGCTGGAGTGACCGCCGACCCGAGACCGGTACTCGTCGCCGCGCGGGATGCTCCGCCGCATGCAGCGGCCGCGAACATCATTGCGAGCACTGCGAGCGCCGCCACCGCGCGTGGTGCACTTGTCTTCATGCCGACTCCGTCGGTTTGAATCACGATAGTGATACGCCGAGCGCTCTTAATCTGCTGGCGCTCCTCGGGCGGATCACCGGATTCGGACGTCGGCCTACTTCAGACCGGCAGCGAGCTCCTGGGTGAGCTCGGCCGCCGGAATCTCCTTTATTCCCGACGGATTCTGACCGGCCCACAACGGTGAGAAGTCTCCCGAGTCCTTTAGCTCCGCCGCGGCTCGCAGCGGCGCCACCGCGGGCGTTGCCAGTGGAAACTCGGGTGGCAGATCGCTCAACGGTCCGAGATCACGCATGAGACGGTTCACGATGCCGCGGGCAGGTCGCCCGGAGATGAGATTCGTGAGCGCCGTGTGCGAGGCGTCCGGGCTGCAAAGGGCGGCGCGGTAGACAGGGCTGGTCGTGGCTTCGGGACAGAGGAGATAGCTGGTCCCGAGCTGTACGCCCGAGGCGCCAAGGCGCAGGGCAGCTGCCACTCCGCGAGCGTCCGCGATGCCACCAGTTGCGATGACCGGCACCCGAACCGCCGCGACGACTTCGGGAACCAGGGCGAATGTGCCGAGCTGAGTCGTCATGTCCGCCGTCAGGAAGTTGCCGCGATGGCCGCCTGCCTCGAGCCCCTGGGCGATGATCGCGTCGACACCGCGCGCCTCGAGCCAACGGGCCTCGTCCACGGTCGTGGCGCAAGCCAAAACCTTCGAGCCCCACGCGCGCACGCGGGCGAGCAAGTCCGGCGATGGCAGCCCGAAGTGAAAGCTGACGACGGGCGGCCTGAATTCCTCGAGGATGTCAGCCGCCTCGTTGCTGAACGGCGACCGCATAGGGCCGGCTGGAATCTCGTTAGGGTCGAGGCCGAGCTCTCGGTAGTACGGCGCCAGCGCCGCCCGCCATGCAGCTTCGCGCGCGGGGTCTGGTGTGGGCGGTGTGTGACAGAAGAAGTTGACGTTGTACGGTCGCGTCGTCTGCGCCTGAAGTGCCGCGAGCTCGTCGTGCATGACGTCGGTGCCGAGCAGCGCGCAGGGGAGCGAGCCTAGACCACCGGCGTTCGAGACAGCGATGGCAAGAGCGCTCACCTGCACTCCCGCCATCGGTGCCTGGACGATCGGGATATCGACGCCGAGCAGATCCTCGAGGGCCAGTCGTGTCATTCCTCGTCTACGTGAATCGTTCCGTGAAGTCGCTCGTCGCGATTCAGCTCATCCGGAGTCGGTGCTCTGCGAAAGGTGGCTGCCCGTCGGACTCCAGGAACTCGACGATCTCCCGCGCGGGTCGTTCGGGCGGTACGGCCACACCTCGGGCGGCGAAGTCGTGGAACATCTGTGCCCACGGGAACTCGTCGGCCGGCCGGGACCGAGCGTATCGCTGCATCTCGGTGTCGACGACGCCGGGCTCGTAGCTGAGGATCGCAGCGTTTTCGCGTGGCGCCGCCGTCGACGAGGGCGTGTCCCACTCCCGCGCGAGCGACATCCCCGCAAGTCGCAACGCGGCCTTGCCGCTGCCATACGCGGCGAGGCCGGCGAATCCCGTGGTTCCGGCGCCGGACGAAACGTTCACGATCCGCACCGGCGTGTCGGTGGGTGCCGCGCGCAGCGCGTACCCCATGAGCCAGACGGGTGCGATGAGGTTGACGGCGTAGATGCGGGCGAGCTCGCGCGGGTCGAGGCGAGCGACCGGCATGAGTCCCTGCGGAACCGCCGCGTTGTTCACGAGGCCGATGCGCCTCAGGGTCTGCACGTCGGGTAGCGTCAGCTGCGATTCCAGCGCGGCCGGGTCGTCGACGACGCCGGCGAGATCGTACGCGACGTGTCGATAGCGGTCGTGGGCGAAGGGCGCCGGGCGTCGCGCGATACCGATCACCGACCAGCCACGCTCGAGCAGCTGGCGCGCAACCGCCTCGCCAACCCCGGCGCTCGTTCCGGTGACGATCGCTGATTTGGTACGTTTGGGGTCAGAGTCGTATTTCATCGTTCGAGTGCACTCACGGGCGATCTAAGCGCTAGTCGCCTTAATGTACTGGCCGGCATCACCCCGTCGCCTCCTGCAGTCGCAATCACTTCACAACGGGAAGCCAATACGCGCCGAAGTGGTAATCCTGTGCACCCGAACTCCCTTCTGTCTGTGGGGCCGGCCCGAGCGAAGCTCGTTAACCGACGGATCCGTCGGCCAGCCTAAACTCACGCCCGCGGATCGCCACCAGCAACGTCGGCACGACGTACAGCGTGATCGGCGTCGAGAGCGCCAAACCGCCGATGACTGCGAGCGCGAGCGGACGCTGCAGCTCACTTCCTGCTCCGAGGCCTAACGCGAGCGGCAGCAGGCCGAACAGGGTGCATAGCGTAGTCATGAGAATCGGCCGAAGGCGAATTCGCGCCGCCTCGCGAATCGCATCCTCGAGCACGACGCCGTCCGACCGCATGCGGTGACGCGTGAAGTCGAGCAGGATGATCCCGTTCTTCACGATCAGCCCCACCAGCAGGATCAGTCCCATGAACGAGGACACGTTGAGCGCCGTCCCCGTGATGAGGAGAAGCACCAGCGCACCCACGAACGAGAGTGGCGCCGCCAGCAGAATGACGAGCGGCTCGACGAACGACTGGAACTGCAGCACCATCACGCCGATCACGCTCGCGGCGGCGAGACCGAGCACGAGCAGCAGCGCGCGGAAGGCTTCGCGCTGGCTCGCGTACTGGCCGCCGAGCTCCACGCGGACACCGGCGGGCGGCGGATTGTCGGCGAGCACTTTCCGCACATCGCCCATCACCGCACCTAACGATCGGTCGCTCAGATCGGCCGTCATCACGATGAGCTGCTGCTGATTCTCGCGACGCAGCTCACCGCGCGCCTCGCCTGGCGTGAACGACGCGACTGATGCGAGTGGTACCCTGGATTGCGTGGTCGCCGAATAGATCGGCAGCGAGCCAAGGAGTCTCGGGCTGAAGCGGACGGAGTCGGGCGCGCGAACGCGCACCGCCACCGAGCGATCGTCGAGCCTCACCTCTCCGGCGGGTACGCCAAGCAGTGCGCCGCTCACTTCGGCGCTGACCTGATCGGGCGTCAGCCCCACACGATTCGCCTCCGCACCCGCGATCTCCATCGACAGCTCGGCGCTGGGCTCGCTCACACCATTGAACAGGTCCTCGAGGCCGTCCACGGGCTCGAGCTTTTCTCCGAGCTTCTTGCCATACGCGTCGAGCTGCGCGAGGTCCTGTCCGAACAGACGAATCTCGACTGGGTTCGGGTTGCCCGCGAGATCGTTGATGATGTCAGACAGGATCTGGACGAACTCGATGCGCATGCGCGGTACAGAACGCTCGATCTTTCCCCGGACCTCATCGATCACGTCGAAGATCGATCGATCCCGCTGGCCCTCCGGTTTGAGCCGAGCGACGATGTCGCCGGTGTTCTGCTCGGTCGCGAAGAGACCGAGCTCCGCGCCAGTTCGTCGCGACGTACCGGTGATCTCCGGCGTGGACGCGAGGATCTTCTCGACGATGTGCAATTGCCGATCGGTCTCGGCCAGTGCGGTGCCACCGGGCGTCGTGTAGTCGAGCACGAACGCGCCTTCATCCATCTCCGGGAGGAATCCCGTTTCCACGAACCTATAGGCCAGCACACCCGCTCCGACCAGCACGAGGGCGACGACAGTCATCGGACGCGCGTGGTGGAGAATCGCACCTAACGAGCGCTCGTACCGGTCGGACGTCCGGTCGATCCAGCGACCGAGGCGCGTGAGAATTCCTCTGCTGGAATCCGCTTGCTCGGCGTCTTTCGCCGTCAGGAACTGCTCGCTCAGGAGCGGGATGATCGAGAGCGCCAGCACCAGCGACACCAGTACCGAGATCGTCAGCGTGATCGAGAGCGCGTGGAAGAACTGCCCCTCCACGCCCGTCAACAGGCCGAGCGGCAGGAACACCACCACCGTCGTGATCGTCGACGTGGTCACCGGCCAAATAATCTCCTGCACCGCCTCGCGGATCGCCACGTCGCGGTCGGGGGTCAGGTGCAGATGCCGTACGATGTTCTCCGTGATGACCACGGCGTCGTCGATCACGAGGCCAATCGCGATGGCCATCGCGCCTAACGTCATCAGGTTGAACGTCTGCCCAACAAGCGACATCACGAACACCGTGATCGCCATCGTGAGCGGGATGGACGACGCGCTGATGGCCGTGATGCGGGCGTGGCGGAGGAACAACAGAAGCACGATGACCGCCAGCACCGCGCCGATCATCATCGCGTCCCGTACCGACTTCACCGCGTCGCGAACGAGCGCGGCCTGATCGTACACCGCCTTGATGCGGACGCCCGGCGGCAGCGTCGAGCGGAGCGTGCGAGCGATCGCGGCGACGCTGTCGGCGATGGCGACCGTGTTGCCGCCGGGCTGTCGCGTGATGTTGAGCAGTGCCGCCGGCTTTCCGTCACCGGCGATGATGCGGACGTGATCCTCTGTCCCGGATGTCACGGTCGCGATGTCGCGAACGCGGACGCCGTGGCCCACCACGACGTTCGCCACGTCGTCCAGCGAATGGGCCTCGCCTGCCGAGACGATCAGGTATTGCTTGTAGTTCTCGGGCATGCGCCCGACGGCCATCACGTTCGTCGCCTGCCTGATCGCGTTCGCGACGTCCTCGAACGTCAGCTGCTGACCCGCCAGCCGCGCCGGATCCGCCACTACCTCGATCTCCCGCACGTCGCTTCCCTGCACGTCCACCCGCCCCACGCCAGGCACCCGCGAGATCAACGGCTTGATCTGATAACGCGCGATGTCATACAACGTGGCGGGGTCGCCGCCCTCCAGGTTGTACGAGATGACCGGAAAGAGCGACGGGGTCATGCGTTCGACCTCGATGTCGAGCCCTAGCGGTAGGTCGGCCTCCACCTGATTGACGCGCGCACGAACCTGCTGCAGCGCATCGACCATGTCGGTTCGTGGCGCGAACGTGATGTTCGTTTCGCTGCCACCGCGAATCGAGCGCGACTGCACACGCGTGACGCCCGGAACGATGCTGATGGCCTCCTCGATCGGCCTCGTTATGCTGAACAGCACCTGTCGCGCGCCGAGTGCCGTGCCATTGACCACGACGGTGACTCGGGAGAACTCGAGCTCGGGATATATCGCTGACGGCAGCTGAAGCGCCGACCAGATGCCAGCCACGGTGAGCAGTACGACGGCGAGATAGACGAAGCGGCGCTGCTGCCCGAGGAGCGTGAAGAGCGCCCGCTTCGCCCGCGGGGGCGCTGCCGGCGAGGTGTCGCGAGCTTCCTCGAACGTGCCGCCAATCATGGATGCGCCGTCGTCTCTGCCGGCGTCTTCGCCTTCGGTGCCGACCCCGTCGTGACCTTGACGCTGTCCTCGACGCCGTAGGCGCCGTACGTCACGATGCGCTCGCCGCCCTTGAGCCCCTCCGTGATCTCGGCGGTCGAGTCGGCCCGAGCGCCCACGGTCACCGGTTGTTCGTGCGCGATGTTCTCCGCATCGACGGTGAAGACCTTGAACCCCTCGCCGTCGGGCACCAGCGCGGCGGCCGGAACCGCGATGGCATTTGGGTGAGTGCCAACGATGATCTGGCCGAAGATCGTCTCGCCAATGCGGAGCGCCCTGCGTGAGCCCGGCGCGTGTACCCGCACCGGCACGCCACGCGTCGCGGAATCGACCGCGGCCGAGATCTGTGTGACGGTGCCGGTGCCTAACGCTTCACCCCCGGTGTTCTGTCCGGCCGACAGCTTGACCGATGCGTTCACCTTCACACGTGACGCCTCACTCGGTGTCACCGTGAACACGATGTCGAGCGCGCTGGGGTCCGCCACCTCGACGAGTGGCTGGTTCACGTCGACCGAAGCGCCAAGCACCGCGGTGAGCCGTGTGACCACGCCGGCAATGGGTGAGCGGAGGACCGCAAGCTGCGCCGCTCGGCGTGCGGCAACCGCGTCCGAACGTGCCTTCGCCACCTCCGAGGCCGCCTGCTCCACATCCTTGCGCGGTGAGACGCCCTCGCGATTCAGTCGATCGGCGCGCTCGTACGCCTGCTGTGCGGAGGTCAATGCCGTCTCCGCAGCCTGCGCCGACGCGTCGATGGCGGTTCTATCGAGCTCCACGAGCGGCTGGCCGGCGGCGACTCTCGCACCCTCACTCACGTAGACGCGCGACACACGCGTGGCCGTCGGGGCGCCGAGCGATGCGACGTGGCCGGGACGTCCGACGACGGTGCCGATCGTCCCGAATGTTTCGGTGAAGGGTCGCGCCTGGACGATCGCCGTCTGCACCGCGACGACTGGTGTCGGCTGTGACTCCGCGTCGCCTGCTCCACCACCGCCGCACGCCGCGCCAAGCGCGGCCAGTGCACAGATCGGAATACAACGCGCGGGAAATGAGATCATGGTGCCGACTCGACCGTGAGCGTGCGGACGCGCAGCGCCGCGGTGGCAATCCATGCCGCGGCGAGGTCGTCGATGTATTGCGCGAGGATCTCGCGAGAATTGCGCTGCGCCTCGATCGCCGTGGCGAGCGGCGCTGCGCCTTCACGATAGGCGGTGAGCGAGAGCGCGGCGACTCTGCCGGCGCTCGCGACCAATCGTTGATCTCGACCGACGTTCGCCAGCGCGATCGACCGTTCGCGGTCCGTGCGTGCGATGGCGGCCCGCGTCTCGAGCACCGCAACGTCACGCTCGGCCTGTGCGCGAAACTGCTCGGCCTCCGCGACGGCGATCTGCGCGCCATTTCGGTTGAAGATCGGGAATGGAATCGAGAACCCGATCACGGGCAGCACGCCTGGCTCGTCGCCGGTCGGATCATGCATCTCGAAGCCGGTGGTGAGCGACGTGGACGCAAACACGCTCCGATGCTGCAGGCGAACGCCGAGCGACGCAGATCGCAGCGCGGCTTCCGCCGCGGCGATCGGCAGCGGTTGCCCCGTGCGCGCCACAATGGAGTCGGAGGGCGCGACGAGCGAGTCCGTGAGAACCACCATCGGTTCCCCGTCCGCGTGGCCGATCACCGTTTGCAGGTCGAGCACCGCGGAGATCCACGCGAGCGAGTCGGCGGCGGCGGCGTTCTCCTGCTGGCCTGCGCTCACGGTGGCCAACTCGACATCGAGGTCGCTCGCGTCGCCGGCCTCGCGCCGGGCGACCGCGATGCGACGCAGACTGTCGGCGTCGGCGGCGTTACGGCGCGACAGCCGTAGCTTCTCCTGCGCCGCGATCGCGCGCGTATAGGTGGTATCCGCATCGAGCGCCACCGCCGCGCGCTCGAATGCATAACGATAGCGCGCGGCGGCACGGGTGGCTTCGGCAGCCGCCACGCGCGTCCCTCGAAGCCACGGGTAGTCGAATGGCAGATCGACCGTGACGTGATATTGCGGCGTGGACTTCGTGTACTGCGCGCTCAGGATCGGGTTCTCGAACGTTTTCGCAACACGCCACTGGGCGAAGGCAGTGGCCGTGTCGGCTATCGCGAGCCTCAACCGGCCGCCGCGCTGGATGGCGCTGGCGATGGCCGCGTCGCGCGTCAGCGTCGGTCCTTGCTGCGCCGCCGCGCGGACGGCAATCGTCAGGCACGTCACGGCCAGGACGCCGCGTCGAAATTGCACGGAGGGTATCGGTCGGCGTTAGGCGGTCGGTACCAGGCGGCCGCGTTCCTCCGGCGAGGTCCGAGGTAGCTCCCCGTGACCCGTGTCCGACCGCGGCAAGGCCAGCACAAACTCGGTTCCGCTGCCGCTGGACTTGACGAGATCCAACCTCCCGCCGTGGGCCTCCGCGATCCAGCGGCCGATGGCGAGTCCGAGACCGGCACCGCCCGTCGCATCACCATTCGTGCGCGAGCGGGCCTTGTCGGCACGGAAGAAGCGCTCGAAGATGTGCGGCTGCGCGTCCGCCGGAATACCGGCACCTTCATCCGCCACGGTGATGTGGTACTCGTGCGCGGTGCGCGTGAGCGCGAGCGTCACCGTGCCGCCCGCCGACGAGTGCTTGATGGCGTTGTCCAGCAGATTGAGGAGCACTCGACCAAGCAAGTCCGCGTCTCCGTCGTAGGGCGAGTCGTCGAGCGGAAGCAGGTGGACGCGAACGTCGCGCTCCCGGGCGAGGTTCCGGACGGCGCGCGCGGCTTCGTCGACCACGTCCTCGAGATACAGCGGCTCGCGTTGCAGCGGCAGATGACCAGCATCCGCTCGCGCGAGAAGAAACAGGTCGTCCACAATGCGGCCGAGCCGTTGCGCTGAGTCGCGCATGACCGAGACCGACTCGCGATATTCCGTTTCCGTCCTCGTGGGCCGAGACAGCGTGACATCGGCTTCGGTCCGCAACACGGCCACCGGTGTACGCAGCTCGTGCGATGCGTCGGCCATGAATCGCCGCTGCTGCACGAAGGATCGCTCGAGTCGCTCGAGCAATCCATTCACCACCTCGGCGAGTGCCGAGAGCTCGTCCCGCCGACTGCCGACCGGCAAGCGCTCGTTGAGGTTCGACGAACTGATCTCGGCCGCACGAGCGCTCATCGCCGCAACCGGCGACAGGCTGCGCGTCGCGAGGAAGTATCCGCCTAACGCGGCGAAGAGGAGCAGGAGCGGAATGGCGATCACGTATGCCGTGGCGACGGCCTCCATGGTTTCGCTGTCGTGGTGCAACGGGTATGCCGCGGCCACGAGATATGGCTTGCCGAAGATCTGGATCGGTTCGGCGGCGATGCGGTAGGCGCGCTCGCCCAGGCCAAGGGAGAACACGCCGCGCGCCGCGCGCGCGTTCCGGCGCAGCTCGGCGCCCATGCGGGTCAGATCGACCGGATGTTTCACGGCGTACCCCGCCGTCGTATCCACCGCACCGGCCATGACGAGGACACCGGACGAATCGAACACGGCCAGCCGGACGTCGCGAAACTGGACATCGTGCAGCGACGACGCGATCGCGCGCGCCGCCGTCGGCTCCTCGATCTGTTCGCTCGCCAGCTCGGTCGTGAACGCGCCAAGCGTCTCATCGAGAAACGCGTCGGACCGCTGGATCAGTGCGCGGTCGAGCACGAGGAAGGAGGCGCCGGCGAACGCCACGAGCGGCAACCCCAGCACGAGGATGTACCAGAGCGTGAGCCGCGCACGAAGCGACTGCGGCCAGAGCATCAGGCGATCACCCGGGGACGTCTCGCGTCGAGGCCACGGACGACGAGCCCGATGTCGGCGCGGAAAGCATGTAGCCGACGCCGCGTCGCGTGGAGATGAGGGCAATCCGCTCGCCGCCGTCGATCTTGCGTCGCAGCCTGCTCACGTAGACGTCGATCAGGTTCGAGAACGGATCGTGGTTGTCGTCCCACACGTGCGCGTTGATCTCGGCGCGCGTGACGATGCGGCCGGCGTGTCGCACGAGGTGCTCGAGGAGTGCGTACTCTTTCGTGGTGAGGATGATCTCGCGCGCGCCGCGTCGGGCCGAGTGGCGCCGGGTATCGACGACGAGGTCGGCAACGGCGAGCTCGCCCGGCAGGACGTCGCCGCGCCGCCTGACGAGCGCGCGGAGGCGCGCGAGGAGCTCACCGAAGTCGAAGGGCTTGGTGAGGTAGTCGTCGGCGCCGGCGTCGAGGCCGGTGATCTTGTCGTCGACGCTGTCGCGCGCCGTGAGCATGAGGATGGGCGCGTTGATGCCTTTGCGTCGGATATCGCGACAGACCTGCAGGCCGTCCTTCTCGGGCAGGACGATGTCGAGGACTATTGCGTCGTAGTCGTTGACGGCCGCGAGGTAGAGGGCTTTTGCCCCGTCGGGGGCGTCGTCGACGGCGTAGGACGCCTCGCGGAGCCCCCGAGCGATGGATTCTCTTAGCTGTCGGTCGTCTTCGGCAAGCAGAATCCGCACGCTGGTCTCGCTACGGTTGGGACGTAAAGCCTCTTCCGAAATGAATATATGGCAAACCTGACACCAGTCTGAACGACTGGCGACTGGCGACTGGCGACTGCCGGGGACGGGCGACGGACGACGGAGAAAAGGCGTGTCATTCCGAGCGAGTGGCAGCGAGTCGAGGAATCGCCGTCCTCCCGATAGAGGGGCTTAAGGGGCCGAGCCCTCGGTCGGGACGACGGCGATTCCTCGACTGCGGCGCCTGCCGGCGCCTCCGCTCGGAATGACACGCGCCTTTGCCGCCTGCCGCCAGATCAATAGATCGAAACCATTGGTGGATCATACAGCGGCGCGATCGTCCGAAGCGTTATGCGCAGCCGGCGCACCGGCACCGGTGGAAATACGTCCAGCTTCCGGCATCCGATCGTTGTCCCTCGCGACAACACCTGCCACGCGCCGGACGCCGACGCCGACGCGCCCTCCACCACGTACTGCGAAACCACCTGCCCATGTTCGATCGGCTCGCGCAGGTCGGCGACCGATACGGATCGCTCGCCAGGCAATTCCACCTCGCACGCTACCGACCCGTCGGGCGTGGTGCGCCACGACGGCTTGCGACCCTGCAGGACATCGCCGCCTTCCATCAGCTTCACGATACCGCGTTTGATCTCCGGAAGTCGCGCGACGTCGGTGTCGTGGAGGAGACCTGCGCGCGACGGCGGGACGTTGAGCAGCAGCTTCGAGTTCCGACCGACCGATGTCAGATAGAGCTGCAGCAGATCGGCGCCGGATTTCACCGTCGTGTCTTCCGCCGAGTGGTAGAACCATCCCGGGCGAATCGATACGTCGGTTTCGCCCGGGCGCCACACGGTCCCGTTCGGGTCACCGTTCTGCAGCGCGGCAATGATCCCCGCGCCATCCGCGCCCGGGTACGGGACGGCGTTCGGGTCCATCATCGACCAGTTCGTCTCGCCCGCGGACCCTCGCTCGTTGCCGATCCAGCGGATGTCGGGACCCGCGTCGGAGAACATGACCGCGTTAGGCTGCAGCCGCCTGACGAGTGCCCAGAAGCGAGGCCAGTCGTACACCTGCTTTCGTCCATTCGGTCCTTCCCCGTTCGCGCCGTCGAACCAGACCTCGTCGATCCGCCCGTAGCGCGTCAGGAGCTCCGTCAGCTGATCGCAGAAGAAGTCGTTGTACCGTGGCGAGTCACCGTAGACGGGCGAGTTGCGATCCCAGGGCGAGCAGTACAGGCCGGCCTTGAGGCCTTCCGCGCGACAGGCGTCGACGAACTCGCGAACAACGTCGCCGTTCCCGCCGCGGAACGGGCTCGCTGCCACCGTGTGCTTCGTGACACTCGAAGGCCAGAGGCAGAAGCCGTCGTGGTGCTTGGCCGTGAGCATCATCATACGGAATCCGGCGGCCTTGGCCGCACGCGCCCACTGCCTGGCATCGAGCGCCGACGGCGCGAAGATGCCCGGATCTTCCTTGCCGTCGCCCCACTCGCGGTCGGTGAACGTGTTCACACCGAAATGCAGGAACAGGGCGAGCTCGTCCCGCTGCCACTCGAGTTGCGCCGCAGTCGGCACGGGACGTGGCGGCTGCGCTGCAAGGTTTCCATCGCCTAACGCGTCGAGCGACAGACGGCCGGCGATGAGTCCGGAAAGGCCAAACCGGGCAAACTCGCGCCGCGTTATGGTCTCGTGGATGTGGCGACCTGGCGGTTGGGTCATTGGACCGTGAGCTCCCCTCGCAGACGAATGTCCTTCGACGAGCTGCCAACCATGATCCGAAACACGCCCGGCTCGACGACCCACCGCATGTCGCGGTCGAGCATTCGCAGCGACTCGCTCGACAGCGGGATCGACACCGTTTTCGACTCCCCGGGTGCGAGGCGAACACGCTGAAAGCCGGCGAGCTGCGTGACCGGCCGGGCGACGGACGCCAGCACGTCCCGAATGTACAGTTGGGCCACCTCGTCGCCAGCCACTCGCCCCGTGTTCTTCACCACGAACGAGATCGTTGCGGACCCGCTGGCGCCTAACGTTGCCGGCTGGATGGAGAGGTCCGAGTACTCGAACGTCGTGTAGCTCAGGCCGAACCCGAACGGAAAGAGTGGCTGTCCCGTGAGATCGACGTAGTCGTCGCCGCGCCCGGTCGGCTTGTGGTTGTAGCGCAGCGGCAGCTGGCCTTCCGCGATCGGGAACGTGATCGGGAGTCGCCCCGCCGGATTCACGTCACCGAACAGCACGTCCGCGACCGCAGTGCCGCCGACCTCGCCCGGGTACCAGGCGTCGATGACGGCGCCGACGTTCTGGAGCCACGGCATGGTGACGGCACTCCCGCCAACGAGCACGACGATGGTTGGCTTGCCGGTCTTCGCCAACGCACGGATCAGCTCTTCCTGGTGTCCCGGAAGTGCCAGCGATGATCGGTCGCGGAACTCACCTTCCTCGATTCCGGCGACGACGATCGCGACGTCGCTGCGCCGAGCGACGGAGACGGCACTGTCGATCCGCGCGCGCCAGTCGGTGGGCACGCCGGCGTCCCAGACGAGCTTCACGCGTGCATTACCGGTGCCTTCGAAGTACTCGAGCTTCAGGTCGTGCGTGGTCCCTGGCCGCAGCGAGACGTTCGCCATTCGAGTCCCGTACGATTGCTTGCGCCAGTTGTCGATGACGAGCGCGCCGTCGAGATACAGGTGGTACCCGTCGTTGCCTTCGACACCAAGGCGTCGCACGCCGCCGGTTGGGACCGTTAGGCGCCCCGTCCAGCGGACAGAATACCAGTCGAATGGGATCTCGCGCGCCGGCGAATCGAGCGTCCAGCCAAAGTCGATCTGCGGATCCACGCGCCTAACGCGCGCCTGACCCTCCAGCCGATTGGTCGCGAAGTACTCGGCGTTGAGCCCCGGAACCGTGCGGCCATTCACGGCCGACGACAAGTGCGCTGCCGGAACGACGACGTGATCGCGCGTGATCCGCCCGGGCCCCGGAGTGTAGCGAACGACGCCCGGCTTCCCCACCCGCGCGCGGATGCCATCGAGGATCGAGACCTTCGAGCCCGGCGTCGAGCGCATCCTTCACCGCGGTGGCGGTGCTCGCCTCGGTGTAGTGCAGCACCGTCGCGCCGCCCGTCGCCGCCGCGTCGGAGATGACGAAGCCCTGCAATCCCCAATCACCTTTGAGCTTTCCGTTGAGCAACGCGCGATTCTGCGTCGCGGGCAATCCGTCGACGGAGTTGTATGCGGTCATCACCGACCGCCCACCGGCCTTGGCTATCGCGTCGCGGAAGGGCGGGTAGAACAGCTCCTCGAGCGTGCGCTCGTTGATGTCGATCGGGTAACTGTCGCGCCCACCCTCGCCGACATTCGCGATGAAGTGTTTGGCGGTCGTGATAACGCCTGCGCGCTCGAACGGCCTGATGAACGCCTGCCCCATCGCCGACGTCAGGTACGGATCCTCGCCGTACGTCTCCTCGACTCTGCCCCAGCGAACGTCGTTCGCGACGTTGATGACGGGCGACAGGATCTGCCTCACGCCGCGCGACCTGGTCTCCCGAGCTATCGCGTCGGCGACTCGACCCATGAGCGCGGTGTCCCACGTTGCCGCCAGGCCAATAGCCTGCGGAAACGCTGTCGCGCCTTCGCGAACGAAGCCGTGGAGCGCTTCATCGAAGGGGATGATCGGAATGCCGAGCCGCGTCCGGTCGACAAAGTACCGTTGAATGGTGTTGACACGCTCAGCGTGTCGCCGAGCGGCGTTGTCGCGCGCGGAGTCGGCGGGCGAGATCTGCAGCCCGAAGATCCCATGCGAGTAGTCGTACGACGCGTCGTCGAGATCGCCGGGGATCATGAACAGCTGCCAGAATTTCTCCTCGCGCGTCATCCGGCCTAACAAGTCACGGACACGGTCGGCCGTTGACAGGCGCGCGTCACGATACGGAAGTGGAGTCTGCGCGCCTGCCAGCCGCGCGTTGATGCCGAGGGCAATGACAACCGCGACGAGGGTTACCTGACGATGAGAACGCACGGCTCCCGGAGGCTCGAGGTTGGGGTGAAGATAGGCGCGCCAATCCCTCGCCGCAGCTTGAGCCGCGCAGCCGCCGATGCGATTCTCCGGTCGTGATCAGCGCTGTCGAGTATCGCGTCGTCTACGACGCCGCGCAGCTTCCGTTCCCCGCCTGGCCGGTCGCGCTGGTCGGGTTGGCGGTGGCGCTCGCGGGCGTTGGCCTGGGTGCCTATCTACGTCGCCGAGACGTCGTCTCGGCCGCCGCGCGGACGGTCGTGACGAGCGCGATCATCTTCGGCGTGTCGTGGTCACTGTTGGTTGGTGGTGGCCTGTATGCCCAGCACGGACAACTGCGAAGCGCGCTCGCGGAGCGGAGCTACGTGGCGGTGGAGGGAGTGGTGTACGATTCGCCGCAGGGCACACCGAAGGACGTGGACGGCAAGAGCTGGGTCGTCGAGAGCGGGAAGACAGCTCACTGGTATCGCTACGACAGCTCACCGCTCGTAGTCGGCTATCGCCGCAGCGCTCCGGGAACCGGTGGCTTGCACGATGGAGCACACGTTCGGATAGCCGACGTGGGAGGCCGCATCGCTCGACTGGAAGTTGAAGAATGAACAAACCTCTCGGATGAAGGAGAGTTATGCTGCGACCGGCTGCCACGCTGATCGGACTTTTGCTCACTGCAACCCTCAGTGCGCAAACACCAACTGGTGGAGTCGAAGGCGACTTCGAGATGCGCGACTTCAAGTTCACCGACGGGTCCTCCCTGCCCGTCCTGCGCATCCACTACACGACGCTCGGGCATCCGACGAAGGACGCCCGCGGCGTCGTACGAAACGCGGTGCTCATCCTTCACGGCACCACCGGCAATGGCCGAGGGTTCCTCTCGCGCAACTTCGCCGGCGAGCTGTTTCAGGCCGGCCAGCCGCTCGACACCGCGTCGCACTTCATCATCCTTCCGGACGGCATCGGCACCGGCAAGTCGAGCCGACCGAGTGAGGGGTTGCACGCGAAGTTCCCGCGGTATGGGTACGAGGACATGGTGACGGCGGAGTACCGGCTCGTGACCGAAGGCCTCGGCGTCAATCATCTGCTGCTGGTCATGGGGACGTCGATGGGCGCGATGCACGCGTGGATGTGGGGCGAGCGCTACCCGCAGTTCATGGACGGCCTCGTGCCGCTCGCGAGCTTCCCCACGCAGATCGCCGGTCGGAACCGCATGATGCGGGAGATCGTGAGCAAGGCAATCCGCGAGGATCCGGAGTGGAACAATGGCGAGTACACGAAGCCGCCGCGCGGACTCATGACCGGCCTAACGATTCTCTGGTTCATGACGTCCAGTCCGCTCACCCAGCAGCGCGACGCGCCCACGCGCGACAGCGCGAACGCGGTCATCGATCGCTGGATGGACCAGCGCATGCGCACGACGGACGCGAACGATTTCCTCTACCAGTACGAGGCGTCGCGCGACTACGACCCGTCCGTGGCGCTCGAGAAGATCCAGGCGCCGCTCCTGGCCATCAACTCGGCGGACGACGTGGTGAACCCCCCGGAGCTCGGCCTCATGGAGCGCCTCATGCCGCGCGTGAAGCGCGGCAAATA
>JAJKIV010000307.1 GCA_021154285.1 Gemmatimonas sp.
ATCCCCACGCTTGTAGCGAACGATCTGCTTGCCCTCGTCCACGTAGAGGTAGCCGTTGGCGAGCGCGATTCCGGTGTTGCCGAGCGTCCCGATGCGGGCGATGACGTCGGCGTGACCGTCGCGCGTCGTGTCGCGGAGGGCGACGAACGACGCGGGCTGGGGCGTCTTGGTCTGGCCCTCGATTTTCTTCTCCGGCGACGGCTGAGTGCCCTCGAGCGTGATGTAGACGTCGCCGTTCGAGGCGACGACGATGTGTCGAGCGTGCCCAATGCTGTCGGCAAACACGGTCGCACAGACGCCGGCGGGCAGCGTGAGGCCGGCGTTGTCTCCGGTGCATTTCGCGGGGACCGTGGTGTCCGAGGTCGCCGCGGCGGTGCCGGACGTATCGCCCGCTCGCTTTTCGCCGGAGCTGCAGGCGGCAAGCGCCGCAGCAAGGAGGACAGTGATCGGGAGGCTGCGACGGACGGCGGGATCGAGCGCAAGACGCATACGTGCCTCGTTCGAGCGGTTGGCTGAAGGGTGGATCGACCGCAACGGCGCAATATCGAGGCCCGAGCGGAATTCTCAGGTCAGGGTCCCGTCAGGTTCGCAGGCTCATCGAAGGGGACGCTCAGCGAGCGGGCTGCCGCTCAAGCCTTCCCAGAGCCCGTAGAGGTAAGTAGCTCCGAGCGCCCGGTCGTGCAGCCCGTAGCCCGGCCGGCCACGCTCGCCCCAGATCATGCGCCCGTGATCCGGCCGCATGGGGCCTCGGAAGCCCGTGTCGCGCAGCGCCACCAGCACGGCGCGCATGTCCACGTCGCCTAACGCCGACGGATGCGGGGCCTCGTGGAACTGGCGCCGGCCCGTGATGTGCACGTTCCGGCAGTGCGCGAAGTGAATGCGGCCGCGCGCGCCAAGCGACCGGGCGATCGCCGGCAGGTCGTTCCCCGGGTCGGCGCCTAACGACCCGGTGCAGAACGTGACGCCGTTCGCCGGACGGTCCACCAGCGTCACCACGCGCTCGAGCGCCGGCCCGCTCGTCACGACCCGCGGCAATCCGAAGATCGGCCACGGCGGATCGTCGGGATGAATCGCCAGCCGCACTCCGGCCGACTCCGCCGCCGGCACCACGCGCTCGAGGAAATACGCGAGGTGCTCCCAGAGCCGTTCCTCGCTCACGTCGCGGTAGGCAGCGAGCAGTGCGGCGAGCTCCGGCGCTGCGTAGGCCGTCGCCCAACCTGGCAGGTCGCCCGTCCCGCGCGTGAGGTCGATCCGGCTCAGCGCGTCGTCGTCATACGCGAGCGCGGTGGATCCGTCGTCCAGCGTGAGCGCGAGATCCGTGCGCGTCCAGTCGAACACCGGCATGAAGTTGTAGCACAGCACGCGCACGCCGGTCTCGCCCACGTGCCGCACGCTCTCACAGTACCGCGCGATCAGCCGATCGCGCGTCGGACGACCCAGCTTGATATCCTCGTGGACCGGAATGCTCTCGATGACCGCGAGGTCGAGCCCCGCCGCGTCCACGGTGTCGGCCAGGCGCGAGAGGCCATCACGCGGCCACACATCACCGACCGGCACATCGTAGAGCGCGCTCACGACGCCGCGCACGCCCGGAATCTGCCGGACGTGCGCGAGCGGAATCGGGTCGGTAGGCCCGAACCAGCGGAAGGTCATCTGCATGCCGTGCTACGGCGTATGTCCGAGCGCCTTGGCGATCTGCTTCTCGATCGCACCGGTAGACACGCAGTCGCTCTTGCTCTCGCTGCGCGGCAGCGGTGAGTCTGCCATACCCGGGTACTTCGCGAGCACCGACCCGGCGATCTCCACGTTGTTGGTCCCGGCTCCCGGCGACGTCGTCGCGACGGTCACCGTCAACGTCGACACGAGATTCTGCTCGGCCAGCGAGTTCTCGGCGAAGTTGCAGTCGATGTAGTCGTAGTTGCCGCGCCGGTCGCGTGTGCGCGTGGCGGTGAGCGTACCGGCGACGGTGTCGGACGCCGCGACCTCGAAGCCCGCCGACGTCAGCTCCTTCGATGCGAGCTGGACCACTTGGGCCTTGGAGTGCGACGTCTTGAGCGAGACCGGCGCAGGTGCCTCGAACGACGGCTGCTTACAGCCAACGATGGCAACCGCGGCCAGAATTACGCGAGCAGAGTTCCACACGTTCGATATCCCTCCTGATTGTCATTTTGTCATTCCGAGCGCAGCGAGGAATCGCCGTCGTACCGAAAGAGGGCTCTATGCGGAATGACGGCGATTCCTCGACTCGCTGCCGCTCGCTCGGAATGACATGGCTCCTCGCTACGGCTATGCCAATCTACGCACGCCCCGCCCCGACCTGGCGCTCGACCTGCGGCAATGTTGGCAGCGGTGCCGCGACCACATCGACGAACGTGTCGTTGTACGCCGGTTGCCCACCCGGCGCCCACGACGACGGCGTCAGAAAGTTCGCGACGGCACCGGTCTCTGTGGGATGATTCCACCACTTACCAGTCAACGAGACGACGCCTTGGCAAATGGACGTCCCCACGCCGAGCCACGCTGTCACCTCGCCCTGCTCGTTACTCACCGCGACCCGGTCGCCGTCCGCGAGGCCGCGTGCCTCCGCGTCCGCCGCGTTCATCTCGAGCGTCGGCCGGTCCATGCCACGCCGCTGCCTGGCGAGGTTCACGTAGCTGGAGTTGAGGAAGTAGTGCGACTTCGGCGTGAGCAGCTGCAGCCGGTTGCCTGGGGCAGGCGCATCACCCGCGGTGATCCCGCTCAGCCGCAGCGATCCGGGCCGGAGCTCAGGTTGGGCCGGGAATGTCTTTCGCCACCCGTCGGCTTTGAGCGAATCGAGCGAGATGTCCTCGGGCAGCGCCGAGCGCGCGATGTCCTCATCGCTCTCGTGCAACGCTGGCGCGTCCAGTCCCATTCTCGTGGCCAGCAGTCGCATCATCTCGCCGTGCGGCTTCGACTCGCCTAACGGCTGGATCGCGGGGTTGTTCACCGACACGTAATGGTGGCCCCACGCGCCGTTGATGTCGAAGTGCTCGAGCTGCGTCGTGGATGGCAGCACGATGTCCGCATAACGCGCGGTGTCCGTCAGGAAGTGCTCGACCACGACGGTGAACAGATCGTCGCGCGCGAGCCCGGCACGCACGCGCGCCACGTCCTGCTGCACGACTGCGGGATTCGTTCCGAACACCATGAGCCCGTGGATCGGCGGCGCGAGTGTCGTGCTCGTGAGATTCTCGCCAAGGCGCGCGAGATCGAGCCCGCGCGTTGGCCGCGGGGCAATGTCCGGGCGCGCCGCGTGGCCCTCGTTCAACACCGGGCTCGTCTCGATGAAGAGCCCTCCGCCCCGATGGCGCCAGTGTCCTCCGAGGATCGCGAGCGCCGACAGGCTTCGCACGAAGGCCTCGCCGGCGAGCGTCTGCTCCGGTGCGATGCCGCTGCGAATAGTCGCCGGCCGCACCGTCCCGAGCTCCCGGCCGAGCCTAACGATCTCCTCGGCCGGTACGCCGCAGGCGTCGCTCGCCCGCGCCGGTGTCCACGACGAGACCTCCGTCCGCAGCGTGTCGAGATCCGTTGCAACAGCGGCGTGCTCGGTGTCCACGAACCCTTCCGCGAACATGACGTGTGCCAGGCCAGCCGCGAGGAAGCGATCCGTGCCCGGCCGCACCGCGAGATGGCGATCGCAGCGCTCGGCCGTCCGCGTACGCCGCGGATCGATGCACACGATGGTCGCGCCGTTCCGTCGTCGCGCTTCCTCGATGAAGTGCCAGTGATGATGACTCGTCGTCAGCAGGTTGGCGCCCCACACCACGACCAGTCGGCTCTCGGCGATCTGCTCGGGATCGAAGCCGAGTGGATGGCCTTCCGCCGCGAGTGTATTTCCTGCCGCGCCGCAGATGCTGCCGATCTGGCGACTCGCGCCGAGCGCGTGAAAGAGCCGCATCAGCGCGCGACGCTGTACGACGCCCATCGACCCCAGGTAGTTCAGTGGCAGGAGCGCCTCGCCACCGTACTCGGCAATGATCGCTGCGAAGCGATCGGCGATGATGTCGACGGCGGCGTCCCACGAGATGCGCTCGAACATCCCGTCTCCTTTCGGTCCGGTTCGGCGCAGTGGATACAGCAGGCGATCGGGCGCGTAGGTGCGCTTCTCGTAGTCGTTGATCTTCGCGCATAGCACGCCGCGTGTGAACGGGTGCTCGCGCGCACCTTCCACGCGAACGACGCGATCGTCCTCGACGTGTGCGACCCACGCACACGTGTCCTGGCAGTCGTGAGGACAGCAGCCTTTTACGAGACGCCGCTCAGTCATAACGCTTCGAGTGAAAGACGGTTGCACGTTGCCATAGGCTGGGTGGCGGCGCAAGCGAAATTGGGGTCAGAGTCGAATTTCATCGTTCCCAACGCCTAGGCGTGTCGCGAACCTGCGTTCGGCTCATGAGTTGCAAACGTCCAGCGACATGAAGAGCGACTCCGGATCCACTGTGTCGGCGTGGATGGCCACCGCCGACGTCCCGAACTTTCCGCCACTTGCCGAAGACGCCGAGTGTGACGTGTGCATTGTCGGCGCTGGAATCGCCGGCCTCACGACGGCCTATACACTCGCTCGCGCGGGGAAGCGCGTGATCGTTCTCGACGATGGGCCGATCGGCGGCGGCGAGACCGGGCGCACCACGGCGCATCTCTCCTGGGCGCTCGACGACTACTACGTCGAGATCGAGAAGGTCCACGGCCGCGACGGTGCCCGTGTCGCCGCCGAGAGCCATCGCTCGGCCGTCGATCGCATCGAAGCGATCTGTCGCGACGAGCAGATCGAGTGCGATTTCGAGCGCGTGGATGGCTGCTGGTTCGCGGCGAAGCTCGAGGACACGACGCTTCTCGACGCCGAGGCGGCGGCGGCGCGGCGGGCGGGGGCGGTGGCGGAGCGTGTGGTTGGCGTGCCCGGGGTTCCGTTCGAGACGCCGGCTGCGCTCCGCTTTCCGAACCAGGGGCAGTTCCATCCCCTGAAGTACATGGCGGGGCTGGCCAGGGCCGCCGTTAGGCAAGGCGCCCGGGTCTACTGTGGTTCCCACGTGGCCGAGTTCGAGAAGAAGCCGCGGCGGCCGCAGGTGAAGACGTCGGACAAGTATACGGTCACCGCGGATGCCGTCGTGTTCGCGACGAACTCGCCGGTGAACGACTGGGTGACGATGCACACGAAGCAGGCGGCGTATCGCACGTACGCGATCGCCGTCCGGATTCCGCGGGGCTCCGTCCCGCGCGGGCTGTACTGGGACACGGAGAACCCGTACCACTACGTGCGACTCGCGAACGCGACCGGTGGCGAGGCGCTGCTCATCGTCGGCGGCGAAGACCACAAGACGGGGCAGGGCGACGACCTCGAGGTCCGGTTCGGGCGCCTGCTCGAGTGGACCCGCCGCCACTTCCCGATGGCCGGCGACATCGCGTTTCGCTGGTCCGGGCAGGTGCTGGAGCCTAACGATTACATGGCGTTCATCGGCCGGAACCCGGGCGACGAGAACGTCTACATCGCCACCGGCGACTCGGGCCACGGGATGACGCACGGCACGATCGCCGGCATGCTGATTCCGGATCTCATCCTCGGGGTCGAGAGTCGCTGGGAAAAGCTGTACGATCCGGCGCGTCAGACGCTGCGATCGGCCCCTGATTTCGTGAAGGAGAACGTCAACGTCGCGGCGCAGTACAGGGACTGGGTGACGCCCGGCGAGGTCTCGTCACCGGATGACATCAAGGCCGGTACCGGTGCGATCATGCGCGACGGCGCGAAGAAGTACGCGGTCTATCGCGATGATGGCGGGGCGGTCCACATCCGCTCGGCGGTGTGCCCGCACCTCTACTGCATCGTGGGCTGGAATTCGGTGGAGAAGACGTGGGATTGTCCTTGTCATGGCTCGCGCTTCGATGCGTACGGCCGGGTGGTGAACGGGCCGGCCATCAGCGATCTCGCGGAGCCGAACGGCGGCGGTTCGTAGCACGCCGCCGGTCGCGGTCTATTCGCTCACGTCCGCGTGAGGCTCGGGCGCTCCGAGCTGGCGCGAAACGGCGACCGGGGGCCGCGTAAGGACGTTACTCCTCTCGCTCGCGCCGCTCGGTTCCGGCTGACGCGGACGTCCGGGTTCCTCGGACGCGCCAGATCGCGTTGCCGACGTCGTCGGCGACGAGCAGCGCGCCGTGCGTGTCGAGCGCGACGCCGACCGGCCGGCCTAACGCGTCCCCGTTCGCCCTGACGAACCCCGTCAGCACGTCGACGGGTGGCCCCGACGGCACGCCCTCCGTGAACGGGACGAAGATGACCTTGTAGCCGCTCCGCGGCTTCCGGTTCCACGATCCGTGCTGCCCCACGAACATGCCGTGGCTGAAGCGTGGCGGCAACGTGTTCGACTCCGACCACGCCAGGCCTAACGACGCGGTGTGCGGCCCGAGCGCATAATCGGGCGCGACCGCCGTCGCGACGAGATCCGGCCGCCTCGGCTTCACACGCTTGTCCACGTGTTGCCCGAAGTAACTGTAGGGAAACCCATAGAAGCCACCGTCGCGCAGCGATGTCATGTAGTCGGGCACGAGGTCGCTCCCGAGCTCATCGCGCTCGTTCACCGCCACCCACAGCCTGTCGCGCTCGGGCTCCCACGCGAGACCCACGGGGTTCCGCAGCCCGGAGGCGAACTCGCGATGGCTGCCAGTCGCAGCGTCGATCTCCCAGACCGCCGCTCGGTCGGTCTCCTTCGCGATGCCGTTCTCGGCCGCGTTGCTGTTCGATCCGACGCCGACGTACAGCTTCGAGCCGTCCGGGCTCGCGACGAGGCTCTTCGTCCAATGATGGTTCAGAGTCCCCGCGGGCAGATCCACGACCTTCACGCCGGCATCGGCGATGTGCGTTGCGCCGGCCGTATACGGGAATCGCACAACCGCATCGGTGTTCGCCACGTAGAATGTGTTGCCGACGAGCGCCATGCCAAAGGGCGAGTTGAGCCCCGACAGGAAGACCGTCCGGGTCTCGGCGACTCCGTCGCCGTCGGCATCGCGCAGCAGCGTGATGCGATTCGCGCTCGGCACGGCGCCGCCGGCCTTCTTCTGATAGCGCTTGAAGAACCAGCCCTTGATCCCCTTGTTGTCGTCGGGGCGCTTCGGCGCGTTGGTTTCGGCGACGAGCACGTCGCCGTTAGGCAGGACGTAGAGCCATCGCGGATGGCTCAATCCTCGAGCGAACGCGTTGACCGCAGTGCCCGGGGCGGCCGAAGGAGAGGTTCCCTCCGGCCAACCCTTGGCGTCGACCACGTTGACCAGCGGAATCAGGGAGGTGCTGGGCTCCGGAATCGTCGGAGTCGGGCCCATGCCTGCAGTCACGGGAAGACGCGCCGATGCACCGCACCCGAAGGTCGCGGCTGTCGTGAGCGCCAGCGCCCCTCGAACGGGGAAGGGTGGCCGAGTCATGCATGCGACAAAGGCAAGTTCTCAGCCGAGTCCCAGTCCCTGGTCCCCGTTCGTCAGCCCCTAGTCCTCAGCCTGCTCACTCCATGACCGCGGTAACCGCCGTGCCCGTCCGCTTCCACCGGTTGTACCAGCTCATCATGTAGAGCTGCGTCCGCATGAAGTTCGACGGTTTGGAGCCCGTGCCGTGGTACTCGCCCTCGAACCTGATCAGCGCCGATGGGATCCCACGCATCTTGAGCGCGGCGTAGTACTCCTCGCTCTGCGGCATCGGCGTCCGCATGTCGAGCACGCCGGTCATGACCACCGTCGGCGTCGTCACGTTGCCGACGTACATGAGCGGCGACTGCTTGAGCCACTGCTCCGGCTTCTCCCAGAACGGCGCATCGAAGAAGTTGTACGTGAAGAACGGGATGTCCGTCTGGCCGGCGAAGCTCAGCCAGTCGATCACCGGGCACCGCACGGCCGCGGCCGCGAAGCGGTTCGTGTGGCCGATCACCCAGCTCGAGAGCACGCCACCGCCCGAGCACCCGCCCACGTACATGCGCGTCGTGTCCACGTAGCCTTTGGCGACGACTGCGTTCACACCCGCCATGAGATCATCATAGTCCACGCTCGGGTACGCGTGCATGATCGCGTTGCCGAACGCGCTGCCGTATCCGGTCGAGCCACGCGGGTTCGTGTACAGGACGACGTAGTCGTTCGCGGCAAAGTTCTGGAACTGGTAGTCGAAGGCCACGCCGTACGCGCCGTGCGGGCCGCCATGGATCTCCATGACGAGCGGGTACTTCTTCGACGGGTCGAAGTTGGGCGGCTTGACGACCCAGCCATCCACCATCGTGTTCCCGGTCGACGTATACCGGACGCGCTCCACCGCGCCGAGCTTCACGCGCGCGAGCACGTCGTCGTTCACGTGCGTGAGCTGGGTGATCTCGGCCGGACCGGCGCGCGTGAGGCTCAAGCGCACGACGTCGGCTGGGGCCTGGTAGCTGCTCCGGATCGCGGCCGCCTTCCCGCTCTTGGACAGCGAGAAGCCGTTGAGCTGGTGGGTTCCCGTCGTGACGAGCCTCGGCGCCACCGCGTTAGGCGCGAAGTACAGGTTCGACGTGCCGCTGTCGGCGGCCACGAAGTACACACCGCTGCCGTCGGTCGCCCAGGTGATGGAGCCGACGTCGCGATCGAGGTCACCGGACCACTTCTTGGCCCCACTGCCGTCCGCGTTCATGATGTAGAGCTCGGCCGTGTGGTAGCTGTCCTTGACCTGTGAGTAGCCGCTGTACGCGATGTGCTTGCCGTCGGGCGAGACCACCGGCGACGACCACAGACCGTCGGCAGAGGTGAGTCGCTTCATGGCGCCGGTGGCGACGTCGATCGAATACAGGTTCGAGTTGCGGTAGTTCATGTCGCCGGTGCTGTCCGCGAGCCC
>JAJKIV010000308.1 GCA_021154285.1 Gemmatimonas sp.
GGCCCCGCGGTGTGGCGGGTGAGGGATACGCTCTCGCTCGCGGGCTACTCGGCCGGCGACGGTGGGTTGCCGCCAGAGCTCTACCTCCTGATGAAGATGCGCCACTTTGCGCTGACTGACCGGCCGGAGCGCGTGAGTGCCTACGCCGACTCGGCGGTCGCGCAGCTCGAGCCGGCGCTGCGGCGCGCCGCAGACGTCACGCTGTACCAGACGTATTCCCGGCGGGCCATCCTCGCCGAGGCGTACGCGCGGCTGGGGCGCGCCGCCGACGCCGGGCGCGAGATCGACCGCTACGTCGCCGAAGCGCGGGCAGAGCACCACCCCAGCGATGTGCCTAACGCGCTCGTCAACGCAGCCTACGTCGACGTTCTCGCCGGGCGGCGCGACGATGCCGTCGCGCGGCTCGCCGAGGCGCTCCGGCTGCCGGCGGGGATCTTCATCTCCCGCACGTTGCTACGCGCCGACGCGTCGTGGGCTCCGCTGCGCGGGCACCCCGGCTTCGAGCGCATGCTCGCCGGGGGGTGAACGCCAATGAGGTCGCGAGCGGTGATCGCGGCTGCGGGGACGACGACCGAGTCTCGAGATGCGTGCATGTCTTGGTCGCCTCGGAGAAGGTCGACGTCATGGCGTCGCGCGGACTGCCAAGTGTAAGATAGCGGCGACGCCGCCGTCATCCGTCCGAGCTTCTCGTCGGGTTCCTGCTTCCGGAGGTCGTCATGGTGCCGCTCACCAGCCTGTGGCTTCCCATCCTGCTCTCGGCCGTGATCGTCTTCGTGGCCAGCTCGATCATCCACATGATGTCGCCGTGGCACAAGACGGACTATGAACGGCTGCCGGAGGAAGAGAAGGTCCGCGCGGCGCTGCGGCCATTCGCGATCCCGCCCGGGGATTACATGGTGCCGCGTCCCCGGACGCGGGACGAGATGCGTACGCCCGAGTTCATGGCGCGGGTCAACGAAGGCCCGAACCTCGTCGTGACCGTGCTGCCTAACGGGCCGTGGACGATGGGCCGAAATCTCGGGCTGTGGTTCGCATACCTGGCCGTCGTGGCCCTCTTCGCGGCCTACATGGCGGGCCGCGCGCTGCCGGCCGGTACGCACTACCTCGTGGTGTTTCGGTTCGTCGGCACCGCTGCGTTCCTCGGGTTCGCGATTGCGCTTTGGCAGATGTCGATCTGGTATCGGCGTGCGTGGAGCACGACAGTCAAGGCGACGGTCGACGGGCTCATATACGCCGCGCTGGTGGGAGGAACGTTCGGATGGCTGTGGCCGAAGTAAAGCCGGGGACGGGCGACGGGCGACTACTGGGAACTGGGAACTGGGAACTGGGAACTGGGCCTCTCTGTCGGGACGACGGCGATTCCTCGCCTCCGCGCCTTCGGCGCTGCGCTCGGAATGACGCGCTTTCCTGCCGCCTGTCGCCCGTCCCCGGCTAATTGATTCCCAACCAGTAACTGATCTTCAGTACGAAGAAATTGTCGCCCGGTATCTGAGTCGAATTCCACATTTCGTTCGGACCGACCAGCTCCCCCGACGGCGTCTGACTCTGTCTGTTCTGCTGCCAGACGAGGTAGGCAGTACTGCCCGGCAGCCATTCCCACCGCAGCACCAGGTTCGACCGGAACGACAGCGCATTGAAGTCGAGCGGCGGGATCGTGAACGTCGTCGCGCCGTCGGTTACCGTGCTCACGCCGTTGTCATCCTTCTCAATGATCGTCCCCGTCCCGCTCGCGCCGTAGATCCGGAGCGCGCGACTCCGCGGTGCCGGAAGCTCGCCCAAGTCGAAGTAGCGGCCACTCGCGGCGAATGGCTCGGCATACCCCTCGATCGTGAAGCTCGGCGTCAGTGCATAGTTCAGGCGAAACCGCGCCGACAGGGTGCTGCGCTCGATGTAGCCGAAGATGTAGCGGCCGCCATACGTCTCGGCGCTGCCGTCAGTCCGCGTGGTCACGTATTGCCGGCTGTCCACCGAGTGCGAGTACGTCGGATCGACCGACGCCTGCCACCGCGACGCAGGACGTATGGCTACCCCGGCGCTCAGGTCCCACCGCCATCCGCCGAACTCGTCGTTGAAATACTGCGTCCGCGCCGTCCACGTTCTCGATACGTTAGGCCGGCTCGTCACCTGCGTCGTGAGCACGTACGCCCTGGGCGTACCCATGAGCGGGCCGCCACGCGTCAGGTCGTCGCTCAGGGACCGACGCTGGACCTGAACGCCGCCGGTGAGTCGCCAGAAGCTGTGAAAGGTGAACTGGAAGCTCTCGCTGAAGCGCAGGTACTGCTGGATCCCGCCGTAGTTGAGGCCACCCTGCACCGCTGTGCCGAACTGGTAGTACCGCAGGTACTTGTTAGGCTTCGTGTCGCGCAGCTGAAAGTCGGCGTTGTAGTCGATGTCGTCGCCGCTCCGCATCTGCCCCGCATCGTTGATGTCGAACTCCGGCGACCGGAAGGAGATCTGCGCACCGGCGAGCGTGAACCGGCCCGCGTTCTTGTCGAAACGGATCGACCCGGTGCCACCGGAGAGCGACGTCCGAGTCGGGTCGTACGTGATGTGATCCTGGTCCGGACGCTGGAAGTAGTGCGCGCTTCCCCGCTGGAGCAAAGCGATCGCCGTCGTGTCCCCGTCCACGCGGCTCCCGCCTAACCAGCCGGTGATCTCGTACATCCCCTCCATGTATCGGAGGCGCCAGTCCACACCGCCAGCGACAGCGCTGCTCGGCAGGAGTTGCTGCAACCCGCCGCGGTCATCGAGCCAGCGATGGACGTGCGTGAGCGACGCTCCGACGTTCGACTGGCGCGTCCCGAACTCCTGCTGCAGCCGGAGCACGCCGTACGACGACGGCGGCTCGACGGCGACCTTGTCGCGCACCGCGCCGGTCGTGTCGAACGTGTGGGCGTATTCGCGCGGCGTGACCGCTGCCAGTGCCCCGATCGACAGCCCGGATGCGAGTCGGCCCGTGACCTTCGTCGCGGCGAGGATCGTTGTGTTCGCCGGCGAATCCACGAAATCGCCGGACGCGGAACCGCGGGGTGACGCGCCGATGCGCCGACTATAGAACCAGCTCGGTCGCCCGATAAAGCTCTGCCCTCGTCCCGTCAGCAACTCGTCGCCTTCAATGAAAAACGGGCGACGCTCCTCGAAGACCGTTTCGAACGCCGTGAGGTTCACCTCCGCGGGGTCCGCTTCGACCTGGCCGAAGTCGGGATTGATCGTCGCGTCCAGCGTGAGGTTCGGTCCGAGCCCATACTTGAGGTCACCCCCCGCGCGACCGCCGACCCGATCGTCGAACGGATCCTTGGGGTCCACGTTCGCGTGATACGTGAGGTCGCCCGCCACGTACGGCATGAGCTCGAGCCGCCGCGCGCGCGGGATGCCGGCGATGCCCTCGAGCTGGCCGAAGTGCGATGAGAACCCGGCGGCCGACACGGGAATGAGAATCCACTGCAGGCGCTCGTTCTTGTCGGGGATGGCGCGCGTCAGCTCGAGTCCCCACGTCTGCTGGGCGGCGGCGTTGAAGCGAAGCTGCGAAAACGGGATGTGCATCTCCGCCGTCCAGCCGTCGGCGTCGACGCGCGCGCGCGCGTCCCACACCGGATCGTACTGCGCCTCGCGTCCGCTATCCTCGCTGTCCTGCGAGTGATACGCGTCGCCACGCACGCCGCCTGACGAAATGGAGAAGCTGTACGCCGTGCGCCGATCGAGGTACGGGTCCAGCGAGATCGTGAACACCTCGGCGTCACTGTCACCGTCGCGGCGGGTGATGGACGTTCGGATGGCGCTCGGATCGGGCCGTTTGAGTCGAGCGCCGACGTAGAGCCCGTGGTCGTCGTAGAGGATGCGAACTTCAGTGGGTACGCTGGGTGATGCGCCTTCAACCGGAATCTTCTGGACGAAGTCGGCGATGACCGGCGCCTGCGCCCACGCGGGGTCGTCGAGGACGCCGTCGATGTGCGGCGGCGCCCCGGTCAGGCGCGCCGCGCGGGCGCTCTTGACGATGCTGACTTGAGCCCTGGCGATGTGAGGCAGGGCCAATATGACCGCGCAGGCAGCGTATCGAAGGAACATCCGCCAAGTATCGCAACCAAGCGCGTTATGCTGCAACGGCAACTGGCTTGCTGCGAATCGAATAAGTGGCGGGTTCCGTAGTGGTTCTTATTCTTCTTTCACGAGGGTCGCTATGGCTGGCCAAGGTTCTGCGGGGAACGTCATTGCTGCGCTGTGCAGCTTCTTCGTCCCGGGGCTCGGTCAGTTGCTGCAGGGCCGGCTGTTCAAGGCGGTGTTCATGTTCTGCCTCGCGGCTGTCCTGTGGTTCTTCTTGATGGGCTGGCTCATCCATCTCTGGTCGATCCTGGACGCCGCAACGTACAAGGGCGGGTCATAAATCCGGTCGAACGCCCAGGCTTCCGCACACGGCGGACGCCAGCCGGACCACGCTTTCGTCGCGCGGCGAGGTGTCCAGCAGGTCACCTAACGCCGACAACAGCTCGCGCTGATCCGACGTCAGCTCCTGCTGTGGGCAGTCAAGCTCGAGGCGGATCGCGTCGGCACAGTCGGCGGCGACGCGGCCGCCCCGCTCCGTCGCCAACTCCGCAGGCGACATCCGCGCCAAGGCGCCCAGGTTCGTCGTCAACCGCTCGATCATTCACGCCTCACTCGACCGGGCACGCTTTTCTTTACGTTCGCATCGTGACGCGCCGCGGCTCGCGCATCAAGAACGCGGTGATGAACGCGCCCGCGCACATGAGCGCCACGTAACAGAAGACAACATCGTCCGGGGCTCCTCCGCCATCCACGGTTCCCAGCGCCACGGCCTTCCTGAAAGGGGAACGACCTCGGGACGCGCGTACTCGTGGCTTCCCGGGGCAGTTCCCCTCAAGAACGGCTCGTTGGATCCGTTATCAGATTGCCGAGCGGTTTTCTGAGTCCTTCTGCGCCGCCGCGTCAGCGGGCGGTCGGTGCGTTCTGTGTCTCCTTGTTTGTCAAGCCAGCCCTAACGCCATGCCGGGCCATGGTGATCGAGGCGTCGAACTCTCACGCCCAGCCTAACTGTTGCATGCTGATCCCGTCGTTCCAGATCTTCGTCAGATGGCGAATGCGGTCACCATCGAACTGCATGGAGTAGACGTAGTCGGCTTCGACACGCTTCCCGGTCGGCGGCACCGGGCCGCCCTCGCCCGTGTGCGTGCCACGGAACACGGCGTACGCCGTCACCGTGTTTCGGTCGTCGTCGACGGCGAACGAACGGACCTCGTAGCTGCCGTCCGGCACCGGCGTGAAGAGGCCCTTCATCCACTCCGTGTACGCCTGCACCGTGTCCACGCCCGCAAGCGCGCCCGCCTGCGCGGAGAAGGTCGCAGCGGGATGGCAGTACTGCTGACACCCAACCCATCCTTTGCCCGTTTCGCACGCGTCGAAGAACTCTCTGGCCGTCGTCTTGATCGCCATCGTCTTGATCGCCGTCATGGTTCGCCCCCTTCGAAGTGTGGTCAGTAGTACACCAACCTGTACGAACCCTGGGGTTGGTGCCAGGTTGTGGAGTGAATCAGCCAGCCCAACCAGAACTCGGCGGGAGTCATGACGTACGCAGTGTTCTCACAGCTGTTTCCTCGAGCCGCACGCACGGTCGTCGTGAGCCTGGCGTGCTGCCTCGGCGCGGCCGGCCTGAGCAGCGCGCAGAACTCGCCATCGGACCGCGCGCCCGTTAGGCCCGTCGCGGATCCGGCTGGCACCCTCCCGTTCGACCTTGCGTTCGACATGCGGGAGTTCCTCTGGAGCTCGACGCTCTCGGTCTCGCGTGACGGGCGACGCGTGGCCTACGTCGTCCGGCGGCCGCGGGCAGACGTGAACACGTCTACCCGGTACCAGCCGAACGGCACTCCGAGCTCGGTGGTGGGAGCCAAGGTCTACGTCACCGATCGCGCAACGGCCGGCGGTAAGACCACGGAAGTGTGCCCGGGCGGCAACTGCTGGGGACCATCGCTGTCACCTAACGGGGAGATCGTCGCGTTCTACTCGGACAAGGACGGCCCACCGCAGCTCTGGGCGTTCGACGTCGCGACGGGACGCACCCGCAAGGTCTCTCCGATTCGCATCAAGGCAAAGCTCTGGACGGGCGACGAAGCGCAGTGGTCGCCCGACAGTCGCACGGTCTACGTACCCACCGCACCAGACACAGGCGATGCCGCTTGGCTGCCCGAGCCAGAAACCAAGGCGGTCGCGAAGCCCGACGCCAAAGAGCCCGCGGTCACAGTGCTGCGCGGCGGCAGCGAGGAGCCGAAAACGGCGAAGCCCGGCGAATCGACGCCGCGACAGACGTTCTACTATCGCGAGAACAACGCGGCGATCACGGCCATCGATGCCCGCACGGGTGCCGCGCGTCCGCTCGTGAGCGCGACGGCCGAGCCGCGCCCGTCGGTCCTCCGCCTGTCCGCGTCGGGGCGTTGGGTGACCTACCTGTCGGTGTTCAAGGACCACGGCATCACGAATCAGGAGAGCTCGGTCGATCTCGCCGTCGTGCCGGCGAGCGGCGGAGCGCCGAAGCTCGTGGTCGCGGACCTGCCGCTGCTCAACGACTATCACGGGCGGAACTACGCCTGGCACCCGACCGATGACGCGCTCGTGTACATGAAGAGCGGCCAGCTCTTTCTCGTGACGATGGGCCAGGACGGTCCCGGAAGCCCGCGTCGAATCGGCGAGTCGTTAGGTGCGCTGGCACCGACGCTGCACTGGTTCACTCGGGATGGGAAGGCGGTCGTAGTCGGCACGGACCCGATCGACGACAAAGGCTATGGAGACGTGCGGCCGCGCGGGCTCGCGGTCATCCCGCTCGACGGCGGTGCGCCGACAAAACTCGCCATCGACTCGGCCTGGAGCTTCGATGACCTCGTCCGCGCGGACCCGCGAACACTCTGGCAACCCGACGGCGCGTCGATCACGGCGCTCATGACCGAAGTCGCTACCGGCGAGCGAGGCGCCGTACGGTTCGACATGCGGTCAGGGAAGCCGACCGTGCTGTGGAAGGGACGGGCGCGACTCGCGAACGCGTTTGGCGACACGACGCACCAGTCGATCTTCGCGCTCTACCAGGACATCCGGACGCCGCCTAACGTCTACCGGTTCCCCGCCAACTTCGCGAGCAAGGACCGAATCTCCCACGCCGACGAGCGCCTCGACGCCGTCGCCGTGGGTTCGGCGGATGTGTTCGAGACGGTCATCCCGGGATACAACGGTGCGATCGCCAAGGCGAGGACGGCCGTGCTGCTTCCGCCGGGCGCCAAGCGCGGCGACCGGCTACCGGCCGTTGTGCTCATGTACCCGGGCGGCGACCGTTCGCGTCAGGCGGAAGTGTTTGGTGGCGGCGGAGACCTGACGATTCCCACGCTCCTCTTCACGAGCCGAGGGTACGCGGTGGTGCTGGCGAGCCTGCCGTTAGGCCCGAATCGCGAAGCCGGCAACCCGCTCAACGAGATGATCGACGAGCTTCTGCCGCAGGTCTACCGCGCCGCGGAGCTCGGATACGTGGACGTGAACCGGTTGGCGATCGCGGGCCAATCGTTCGGCGGGTACGGCACCGGCGCGATCATCAGCGGGACGAACCTGTTCCGAGCGGCGGTGGCCGTGAGCGGCATCTACGACCTCGCCGGCACGTATGGCTACCTGGATGAGAACGGCGGATCGTTCTGGATCGGATGGTCCGAAGCCGGCCAGGCGCGCATGGGCACGCACCCGTGGGCGAACGTCATGCGGTATCTGGAGAACTCGCCGTACTACCGCGCCGACCGAATCCACACCCCACTGCTCCTGATCCACGGCGACAAGGACATGGCCTATCACGACGCGCAGAAGCTGTTCACGGCGCTGCGGCGGCTGGACCGGCCGGTGCAGCTCGCGACGTATGGTGGCATGGGCCACGTGATCTACGAGTGGACGAGGCCTAACGCGGTAGATGCGGCGCGCCGGATCGTCGGGTTCGTTCAGGATCACATGGGCGATGCACCGAAGGCTACAGCGACGCCTCAATGATTCTGGCGGCGAACGCGCTGCCCCGCCGCGATGCCGACGAGCCGAGAGAGACTCGACTGCCGCCAGTGTGGATCACGTAGCCAACTGACTGGCGAGATCATCGAAGCTCATCGCGGTGACGTCCACGGAATCGTCCGGCGCGAGATCCGGATTGCCATCAGGTCCGAACTCGTCGGGCCTAACGACAAATGCGGTCAGCAGCCCTTCGGCCTTCGCGGCACGCAGGTCTCTCAGGTGTGCCGCCACCATCATCACCTCAGCCGGCTCGACGTCCAGGAAATCCGCCGCCGACCGGTAGACCTCCGGATCCGGCTTGTAGTGCCGCACGAGCTCCGCGCCCAATACGCAGTCCCACGGCAGCCCGGCGTTCTTCGCCATATCAGTGATCAGGGAGATGTTGCCGTTCGACAGCGGCGCCATGATGAACCTCTGCTTGAGCCGAGTGAGGCCGGGCACCGCGTCGGGCCATGGCTCGAGCCGGTGCCATGCGTGGTTCAGCGTTTCCCGCTCCGCCTCCGACAACCCCTCCAGGCCGAAGCCCGCAACGATCCCGTCGAGAATCATCCGGTGCAGCCGGTCGAGCTTCGTCCACGGAAGCTCGCCGTTGCGCACGCGGTCCATGGCCGGAGCGTATCCGGCGCGCCAGGCATCCGCGAAGGCGGGACCATTCACGCGGAGCCCCTTCCGGCTCGCGAGGGCCTCGACCTCACGCACGACCGACGTCCGCCAATCGACGACGGTGCCGAATACGTCGAATACCAGTGCCTTCGGCGGCGCCGGAAGCACCCTTCCCTCGTGCGCGCGAGCAGGATGTGATGCCATTGTTTGGTGGCGGGAATCGGTCGTCTCAACGTACCTGGCCCCTGCACGTCACGCACCTGTCGTCGACTCCACCACACGCCGAACTCCATGCGCACTGCACTCTTCCTCGCGTTGGTCGCGACCGCATCGCCTCTCGTCGCGCAGGCCCCGGCCACCCGCCCCGCTTCACCCGCGCCCGTACGTGTGGCGGTCAAGGCAGCGCACCTCATCGACCCGCGAGGCCAGGGTCGACGGATCGACGACGCCGTCGTGCTCATCGATGGCGACACGGTCGTGCAGGTCGGTGCAAAGCTCGCGGTGCCTAACGGCTACACCGTCGTGGACCTCGGCTCGGCCACTGTCCTCCCCGGCCTCATCGACGTCCATACCCATCTCACGAGCCAGCAGACCGACTACTACGAAGGGTTGTTCCGGCGGTCGGCAATCGACGTCGCGATCAGCGCGCCGACGAACGCGAAGCGCACGCTCGACGCCGGCTTCACCTCGGTGCGCGACGTCGGCGCGCCGGAGTTCGTCGACGTGGCCCTCCGGAACGCCATCCAGCGCGGCGACGTCGACGGTCCACGTATGGAGGTGGCCACCATGCCGCTCTCCGCCACCGGAGGGCACGGAGACCTGAACGGCTTCTCGCCGTACCTATCGTCCCAGACGTTAGGCGGACCAGTCGACGGCGTGGATGCCATCCGCAAGCGCGTGCGGTACGACGTGAAGTACGGCGCCGACGTGATCAAGGTGCTGGCGGGCGCCGGCGTCCTCTCCGAGGAAGAATCCGCCGGCGGCCCGCAGTACTCGCAGGAGGAGCTGAACGCTCTGGTCGACGAGGCGCGGATGTGGGGCCGCAAGGTGGCCGCGCATGCCCATGGCGCCGAGGCGATCAGGCGGGCGATCAAGGCCGGCGTGGCGAGCGTCGAACACGCCGGACTCGTCGATGAGGAAGGCGTGAAGCTCGCACTGGAGCACGGGACGTATCTCGTGCCCGACATCCTCACCGATGAGTGGATCCTCGCGCACGGGAAGGACGAGATGGGGTTGCCGGACAAGATCATCGACAAGGAGCGCGAGCTGCGCCGACACCAGAATGAGAACTGGGGACGCGCGATCAAGGCGGGCGTGAAGTTCGCGTTCGGAACCGACGCCGGCGTCTACCCGCACGGACTGAACGCGAAGCAGTTCGGCTATCTGCGCCAGCTGCCGCTCACGAGCATGCAGATGATCCAGATGGCCACAGTGAACGCGGCGGATCTCATGGGATGGACCGGGAAGGTCGGCGCGTTGACGCC
>JAJKIV010000309.1 GCA_021154285.1 Gemmatimonas sp.
CGGCAGCCCAGAGCAAGGAGCAGTATCGAGAGTGTGACGTTCAGGCGCATGGTGCGACGGGAATTGGGGTCTGACCGCAATATCGCCAAAAACTTCCCGACACGACTTGTCGACGTGGCGACGACCGGGGAGTAGCCTTAGGCGTGTCGCCGACCGGCGACCATCGACCACCAGCTCACGCCTCGACTTCATGCGACTTCTTGCCGCCATTTCCGTGACCGCAGCCATCGGTGTCGCCGCAAGCGCCCTGGACGCACAGACCCCGCCACCGTCGGCCGCCGACATCGCGCGAGCCAAGCGTGTCCTGAGCACGACGCCGCTGATCGATGGACACAACGATCTACCGTGGGTGATCCGGGAGTCGAAGACGGCGCCACGCGACGTCGATGCATACGACCTCCGCAAGAAGACGCCCGGGATGACGGATCTCGAGCGGCTGAAGAAAGGAATGGTCGGCGCGCAGTTCTGGTCGATCTACATCCCCGGCGAGATCAAGGATTCGGGGTACGCGCGCGTGCAGCTCGAGCAGTTCGACATCGCTCGGCGCGTGATCGCGAAATACCCGGACCGCCTCCAGTGGGCGCTCACGTCGGACGCGATTCGCTCGACGTTCAAGACCGGCAAGATCGGCTCGCTGCTCGGGCTCGAGGGCGGGCACGCGATCGAGAACTCGCTTGGCGCGCTTCGCGTCTACTACGACCTCGGCGCGCGGTACATGACGCTGACCCACAACGTCACGCTCGACTGGGCGGACGCGGCGCTCGATTCGGCGAAGCATGGCGGGCTCACGAGCTTCGGCAAGGAGGTCGTGCACGAGATGAACCGGCTTGGCATGCTGGTGGATCTCTCGCACGTGTCGCCGGGGACGATGAGCAATGCGCTCGACGCGACAGAGGCGCCGGTCATCTTTTCGCATTCGGGCGCGCGTGCGCTCGTAGACCATCCGCGCAACGTGCCGGACTCGATTCTCGCGCGGCTCCCGAAGAACGGCGGCGTGGTCATGGTGCCGTTCGTGACGTCGTTCGTGTCGAAGGAGGCCAAGGAGTGGGATGATGCTCACACCGCGGCGGCAAACGAGGCGAAGTCGCGGCTGGGGAACGACACGGCGGCAATCGGTCGCGCCGTGGACGAGTGGACGAAGGCCCACCCGCAGCCGAAGGTAACGTTAGGCCAGGTGGCCGACGTGATCGAGCACGTTCGGAAGGTAGCGGGCGTGGATCACGTGGGAATCGGCAGCGACTTCGATGGCATCACCGATCTGGTGGTCGGCCTCGAGGACGTGTCGAAGTACCCGGATCTGTTTGCCGAGCTGTCGCGGCGGGGCTGGACGGACGCGGACTTGAAGAAGCTGGCCGGCGAAAACGTCCTGCGTGTGCTGAAGCAGGCGGAGATGGTGTCGGCACGCCTCAAGAAGGAGCGCCCACCGTCCACCAAGACCATCCAGCAGCTGGACGGGAAAGTCGCACAATAGCAGGCAGCCAGCACGAGCAGCCAGCAACCAGCGGCAGTGATGCCAGTTGCCACTTCCCGGGGATCTGCGTCACACATCGATCGTGTGAGGCAACCCGGGCGCATTCGAGTCGTCCTCCCGGTAGACTAGCCCGAAGGTATCTTCGCACCGACAGTCGATCGTCGTGATCACGTCCTCTCGTTCTCTCGTCATCTTTGCCAACGCGCCTGAGAAAGGGCGCGTCAAGTCGCGCATCGCGTCGGACCTCGGGGCCGACGTCGCGCTGGCGGCGTACCGCACGTTGGCTGAGCACGCGGTCGCGGCGGCGTCGCACGTGGACTGGTGCCGCAAGACGATCGCCTACTCGCCTAACGGGAGTGGCGACGCGATGCGCCACTGGTTTGGCGACCTGTTCGACTACCGGGCGCAGGGTGACGGCGACCTCGGGCGTCGGATGCTCGCGGCGCTCGAGCGCGCGTTCTCGGATGGTGCGGACCGGGTAATCCTGATTGGCGTCGACTGCCCGGGCGTGTCCGAAGCCGTCATCAGCGACGCGTTCACGCGGCTCGACCAGGCGGATGTCGTGATCGGTCCGTCGTTCGACGGCGGCTACTATCTGATCGGGATGAAGAAGCCGGTGAAGGCGCTGTTCACGGACATCCCGTTCGGTACGGGTGAAACGCTGCAGAAGACGCTGACGACGGCGCGTCGTGGCGGGATCCGCGTGTCGCTGCTCGACTGGAAGCGCGACGTCAACACGGCCGACGCGTGGCGCAGCGTCGCGAAGTCGCTGACGGAGAACAAGCCGGTCTTCAGGGCGGCATTGCCGTTTTAAGGGTCGGGGACGGGGCCCGTCGCCCGACCCCGGCAGTTTGTCGCCCGTCTCCCGTTTCCCTGCTTCATGACGCACTTTCCGTCCGCCACCCCGCCAGGACTCGGAAAATGCGTCTGTGTCGTCTTCACCAGGCAGCGCTCATCACTGCCGCCGTTGCTGTTCACGCCGTTTCGCTATCCGCACAAGCTGGTGACACCACTCGCCAGGCACGAGACAGCCTGCGACGAGATGCCGCTCGACGACCCAGCGTTCGGGGCGACACCACCACGCGCGCCGACACCGCGCGTGCCGGCGGACCGGGAGCAAAAGACACGACGCGCGCCCGGTCCGACTCCGGACCGCCGTCGCCGTACAACGGCCTGAAGCTTCGGTCGATCGGGCCGGCGCTCACCTCCGGACGCATCGCCGATATCGCCGTCCATCCGCGCGACAAGCGCACCTGGTACGTGGCCGTCGCGTCCGGCGGTGTGTGGAAGACGACGAACGCAGGTACGACGTGGACTCCGGTGTTCGACAACGAGGCGTCGTACTCGATCGGCACTGTCGTCATCGACCCCAAGAACCCCAACGTGGTCTGGGTCGGCACAGGCGAGAACAACGCGCAGCGATCCGTCTCGTACGGCGACGGCGTCTACAAGTCTGTCGACGGCGGACGCAGCTGGCAGAACATGGGGCTCAAGCAGTCCGAGCACATCGGCAAGATCCTGATCGACCCGCGCAACTCGGACGTCGTATACGTGGCTGCGCAGGGGCCGCTCTACAGCCGCGGCGGCGATCGTGGGTTGTTCAAGACGACCGATGGCGGAAAGACCTGGAAGAAGGTGCTCGATGGCGGCCCATGGTCAGGCGCGAGCGACGTCGTGCTCGACCCGCGCAATCCGGACGTGCTCGTCGCCACGACATGGCAGCGGTTTCGCCGCCAGTGGGGCTACATCGCCGGCGGGCCGCAATCCGGGATCTGGCGTTCGACCGACGGCGGCGCCAACTGGAAGAAGTCGCAGGCCGGCTTGCCGCCTAACGACGAGCTGGGGCGTGTCGGTCTGGCGATCGCTCCCGCGAACCCGGATGTCGTCTACGCGATCGCGGAAGCATCGAACGCGCGGGGCGGGTTCTTCCGCTCGCGCGACGGTGGCGTCAACTGGGAGCGAATGAGCGGATACCAGGCGGGCGGCCTGTATTACAACGAGATTTTCCCCGATCCCGTCAACGTCGATCGCGTGTACGCGGTGGACGTCATGGTCCAGATCACCGAAGACGGCGGCCGAAACTTCCGGCGACTCGGCGAACGCAACAAGCACGTCGACAATCACGTCGTCTGGATCGACCCGGACGATACCGAACACCTGCTCATCGGCTGCGATGGAGGCCTGTACGAGTCGTTCGACCGCGGGCAGAACTATCGGTTCTTCGCGAACCTGCCGATCACGCAGTTCTACCACGTGGACACGGACAACGCCCTTCCGTTCTATCGCGTGTTCGGCGGTACGCAGGACAATTTCTCGTTAGGTGGTCCGTCGCGCACGCGCACCGAGCACGGCATCACGAATGCGGACTGGTTCGTGACCGCCGGCGGTGACGGCTTCGTCTCGCGCGTCGACCCGAAGGACCCCAACACCGTGTACGCCGAGTCGCAGCACGGGAACCTGCAGCGCTTCAATCTGCTGACGGGCGAGTCGATCAACATCGTGCCGGAGGCCGAGCCGGGCGAGGAGCCGCTGCGCTGGCACTGGGACACGCCGCTCATCATCAGCCCGCACGCGAACACGCGGCTCTACTTCGCGTCGGACCGCGTATATCGCAGCGACGATCGCGGCACGACCTGGCGCGCGGTGAGTCCGGACTTGTCGCGCCAGATCGACCGCAACAAGCTCAAGATGATGGACCGCGTGTGGGGCGTGGACGCCGTCGCAAAGAATACGTCGACGTCGTTCTACGGCAGCGTCGTGACGCTCAACGAGTCGCCGGTGAAGGAAGGGTTGCTCATCGCGGGGACCGACGATGGGTTGATTCAAATCAGCGAGAACGGCGGGCAGAGCTGGCGGAAGATCGATCACTTCCCTGGAGTCCCGGACACGACGTTCGTCTCGCGCGTGACACCGTCGCAGTTCGACGCGAACACCATCTACGCATCGTTCGACAACCACAAGTCGGGCGACTACAAGCCGTACATCGTCAAGAGCACGGACCTCGGCAAGAGCTGGACGTCGATCAGTAGCAACTTGCCGGAGCGTGGAACGGTATACGTCGTGATCGAGGACCAGATCGATCGCAACCTGCTCTTCGCCGGGACCGAGTTCGGGCTCTACGTGTCGACGAATGGCGGCCAGAAATGGACGCGACTCCGTGGCGGGCTTCCGACGATTCAGGTCCGCGACCTGGCGATCCAGAAACGCGACGATGACCTGGTCGTGGCGACGTTCGGTCGCGGCTTCTATATCCTCGACGACCTCGCGCCGCTGCGTGCGCTGACGCCGCAGGTCATTGCGGCCGAGGCGACGCTGCTACCGGTGAAGCGGGCATCGATGTACATGCTCGCGAGCCCGTTAGGCGGAGCCGGCGCGAGCTTCCAGGGTGCCTCGTATTATCTCGCGCCGAATCCGGCGCCGGGCGCGGTGTTCACGTACTATCTGAGCAAGGAGCTTCGCAGCCGCCGCGCGCGCCGACAGGCGGCCGAGCGCGACGCGGTGCGCAGCGGTAAGGACGTGCCGTATCCGGCGTGGGACTCACTCAAGGTCGAGGATCAGGAGGAGCCGCCGGCGATCATCCTGACGGTGAGTGATCAGGAGGGGCGGGTCGTCCGGCGCCTAACGGGACCGACGACCGCCGGTGTGCAGCGCGTGACGTGGAACCTGCGCTACCCGACACCGAATCCACCGGGGATCGCGGCGGGAGCTGAAGGCGGCGAGGCCCGAGAGCCCGAGCAGGAGGCCCCGTTTGGCGGCGGCGGTCCGTCCGGGCCGATGGTGGTGCCCGGCCGCTATTCGGTGACGCTCGCGAAACGAGTCGACGGCGTTGTCACCACGGTCGGCCAACCGCAGACGTTCGCGGTCGCGCCACTCGATTCGGGTGCGACGCCACGATCGGCCGCTGTGGTTGCCTTCCAGCAGAAGACCGCCGCGCTGCAGCGCGCGTTGCTCGGCGCGAACGCGGTGGTGAACGAGACGATGGGTCGCATCCAGCTGCTCAAGCGTGCGATTCAGGAGACGCCAACTGCCGACGAGAAGCTGGGCACTGAGGTGCGTCGTATCGAAGGGCAGCTGCGTCAGATTCAGACGACGCTCTCGGGTGACCCGACCGTCGCGCGACGCCAGGAGCCGACGCCGCCGTCACTGCTCAACCGCGTGAACGGCATCGCGAACAGCTTATGGTCGAACACCATGGAGGACGCGACGGCGACGCAGAAGCGGCAGTACGAGATTGCTGCCGGGGAGCTCGGGGGGCTGCTCGATCGCCTCCGCACGCTCGTCGAGCAGGACCTCAAGCGGGTGGGGGACCAGGCCGAGACGGCGGGCGTGCCGTGGACTTCGGGGCGAGTGCCGGTCTGGAGGCCATAGAACGCTTACGGACCATACGAGCTTCCGAATGGTCTCGACGACGAGCGCCGGCTCCTCGAGATGAATGTTGTGGCCGGCGCGCGTCGCGACCGCATGTCTGGCGTGATGCGAGAGCGCGACGAGGTCGCGCTGAAGGGCGGCGTGCTCGCTCTCCAACGAGTCGGACAGGCGCCCCGGCGCGCGGGAGACGACCACGAGCGGCACATTCCCGAGCGTCGCGCGATCTCGCAGCCGCTCGGTGTGCATCCGCTGCAACTCCTCCGGCGACCAGTCCATCTCCGCTGCCCACGTTAGGCGATACACCGAGTCCGCCGATGCCGCACGCCAGACGTCCTGCAGCGCGCGAGAGATGCGATCCAGCGGCGACTCCAACGCCGTCGTGTCGATCGGGTGCGCGCCAAGTGAACGGCGTAGAGCGACAAGGGCGGAGTCAGGGACAATTCGCGGCTCGGGCGCAGCGCGGCCCTTCGCCCAGTCACGGATGCGCTGCGGCTTTCCGCTGCCCACGTCGATCCGCTCGTCCTCGTGCGTTGCGTCGACCAGCACGACTGCGGC
>JAJKIV010000310.1 GCA_021154285.1 Gemmatimonas sp.
GACGACCGTGTCCTGGTTCGAGACGGCGACGCCCGCGACGCCTCGCTCGCCGGCGTCTCGGGTTCCGTTGCGATTGGTGTCGTCGAACACGACGCCCGAGACCTCCGTTGCAGGCGAGCGCGCGACGTCTGCCGGGGTCGTGAAGGTGACGATCGCCGTGATGAGCAGCCAGCGCGTGTGCGTCGTTGTCACAGGTGTGTGGTCGAAGAAGTGGATCGAATACTTCTGGTGTACACGAATCGAAACGCGGGTCGGCGCGCCGTTCCCCAGTGAGATATGTGGTGAGGATTATCTCGGAATGGATAGATAGTAGAACGCCGTAGCATCAAGTGATGTGTCCGCACTCCGCGGGTAGCCGGGAATCACGCCCGCTCTCGTGTATCCGAGCTTCCGGTACAGCAGCTCCGACGCGCCACGGAGGCATGGGATCGGGCTCGCCCTCTCGGACGCCTTCGAGTCCCAGGGCGGACTCATCGCATGCGGCGTCGATGCGGTCGATCGCGTCGGCGGGTTTCACGGGCAGCTCTATCTGGAACGTCAGCTCGTCCAGTGATCGCATGTTTGTCGGTCGCGCGTTGCTCCGTCAGGCTCGTGCCTAACGCTGAACTAAATGAGACCAGTGCTACGACGTGCGGCCCCAGGCCTGCGCTTCGATCTTCCAGACGCCACCGCGGTTCGCGAACGTGTACGCAAGCGTACCGGTTCGAACGACGGACTGCCCGCCGATCGTCACCGTGAGCTTCCCTGAGACGACCGCATACGCTGACGCGCCCTCGACATTCCAGAATCCCATCTCGTAGTCGATGTGCTCGTAGGTCACGCCGAGGTCCGAACGCCATTTCGCGACGTCGGCGAGCCAATTGGCTGGACCGTTCGGGTTCAACCAGCGATAGGGCGCGATACCGTCGATGACGATCGCGGTGTCCCCAAACACGCTGAAGAAAAGCTCATCATTCTGGGTGTTGAAGCCCTCGAGGTGCGTGTCGATCAGTGTCTGGATTTCAGCCGGCGGCTTGTTGGTCACAGATGTCGCTCGTTCAAGGAAGGCTCGCCTTCGCGTCTAGGCAACCTGGCGATGCCAGGCAAGTGGAGTGGCGAGTGGTCGTGCGGCGTACTTGATGTGAATGACACGGCGGTGCATGGGATGTAGCCGGGCTCGACGCTCCGCAACGGTTGCCGGGTCGACGACGGGATCCGTTACTGCCCATCCCGCGGAGGTGACCGATTATTGAAACGAGAGAAGTTCGTTCATTGCGCGCTCAGTGTGGTACACCTAACGCATCGAGTCAAGCAGGTCGTGCGCGAACTCTGTCACACGGCTGCATCCGTCAGTCACTCGACAAGGACGTGAATCGTCGCAACGCGCGAGGTGTCATCGGGCAGCGCGTCCGGGTAGCGCGCCCACACGAGCGCCTCGCCACGTGTGAGCCCTAACACTCTACCCGAACACATGTCGCCCACGCGGTACTCTGCTGTGAATGTCTCCCCAACGCGGATGGTTTGCTCGGGACCTGGCCGCAGGTCACTCAGCGACAGCCCGGCACATACCTGCTCCTCGGCATTGCGTCCACATGCCGCTGTGCCGACGAGCGTGGCCGCGAAAAGCGGGAGGAGGTAGTACCGCATGGCCGTTAGGCGGTACTGCCTGGCATTGTTGCGACGACATTGTTGCGACCGAGCGAGCGCTCGCAGACGTGGCAACGATCGTGCATGTCAGCCCGTGGGCTCGTGTTCGAGACTACGTCGAAACGTGCCACCTAACGCCGTGAATACCGCGGATGGAATCCCGAATCGGCCTTTACCGACTGTCCGGCTTACGCTCCGCGACAATATCGGCGACGACTCGATCAGCCGCCGATTCCGACGCACCCAGCCCCGCGATCACACCATCGATGTCGGCCGCCGCGCGGTTCTGACTCATCTTCCATTTGCCCTCGAGACGATCGATCCGAATCTCGAGCCCTACGATCGCGCGGGCCTGCTGCGCGATGAACTCCTCGGGCGCGTCGCTCACCTGCCACCCCATCGACCTGCTCGCCTCGTGGCGAGCCGTGAGCATTTCCAGGTGAGCGCGAAGGAACGCCGGATCGTCGTGCAGAACCGCGGTACCGAACGCGTGGACCGCGACGTAGTTCCAGGTCGGCACGACGCGCCCGTCCTCCGCCTTGCGTGCATACCAGTTCGGGGTGATGTACGCGTCCGGGCCTGAAAAAAGCACAATGACCGGCGCGGCGCCCGTCGCGAGTTGTCGGACGTGGGGATTAGCGCGTGCGAGGTGCCCGCGCAGCGTGCCGAGTGGGCCAGCGCTGCGCTCGAGCACGAGTGGCAGGTGCGTCGCGTAGAGACCCGCGGGACCATCAACGGCGGTGACGAGTGCCGCAAGCGGATGCGCGTCGAGGAACGCGTGCAGCGTCGGAAGGTCCTCTTCGCGGAACGAGTTGGGGATGTACATGATGCAACGTAACGCGGAAACGATGCTCGGCAGGTCAATGACTCGTTCGCTACTGCGGAGTGCCGAGCGGATGCTTGCTCTTCTCGTAGAACTCGTTCTGTAGTCGAAGACTTTCCTGGTCCGCCTTGACCGCGCGGATCGACTGCACGATGGCATTGATCCACGTCTTCGTCTCGAACTCGCCGAGCTCGCGTGAGGCAACAGCGCCTTCGCCGGCGTAGTGATTCGGGAATCGCGCGTACCACCAGATGCCGGTGTACAGACCGTCCGGCAGTTTCACGCGCCCCTGGTCGGCGCCCGATTCCTTCGTTGCCCGATCCAGATGCACGAGGTCGGGTCGCGCCACCATGCTCACGGAGGTCTCGCTCTCACCGGCATGCATGTCCGTTGCCGGATCCGACTTGTGCTTCGGTTCGCCCGGTCCGCTGCGCTCCAGCCCCTGCACGTACACGACGTAGTCGTGCGGCGCCTCGAGCTGCGTCTGCGCGAAGTAGGGCAGCAGGCTGTTGTTACCGCCATGACCGTTCACGATGATGACCTTCTTGCAGCCATTGCGAGCCATCTCGTCCGTCGTCTCCTGCAGCATCTGGAGCTGGAGTCCGCGGCTGTACGCGACAGTTCCGGGTTCGTGCTTCGCCTCGAAGATCTGGCCGAAGTAATACTCGGGAAACACCACCGCGTATTCCTGGTCGGCTGCGTGAAGCGCGGCGTATCGCACGTTGAGCAGGTCGTTGCCGATCGGGAGGTGTGGCCCATGCTTCTCCATGATGCCAAACGGCAGCAAGCACGTGCCTTGCGCGCGCGTGATGGCGTCACGGAAATCGGCGGCAGTCAGCTCCTCCCAGTGGACCGAGAGCCGACCTTGTGCTGCGGGTGCCTGCGCCCCCAAGGTCGATGCCACGAGTGCAGTCATGGAAAGCAGTGACGGTGTGCGCACGTGTCCTCCGCGGCTGTTGGGTGTGGCTGATGGTAGCGAACGGTCGCGCGGTGGCTAGGGGTCAGCCGCCGCGAAAGAGCACAACGCTCGAGAACGCGCCGACGAGTACGAAGCAGGCGTGGATCGAGTAGAGCGCGACGGGGCCGAGCGCGGCAACGATGCGGCGACTGCCTTCACCGCAATGTTCCGCGTCGTATTCGTTAGGCACCTGACCGAGATGGCCGTGCCTGGATTGCTCGACGCAGCGCGCCCGCCATTACGCCCGTGAGAAGTCGCATACATGTTGACCCACCGGAGGCTGTCCATTGGCAGCGCCACAGTACCGGTCCGGTCAACCCAGGTCGCGCCGGACGCCGCGCACAAGCCTATGGCGCCGGGCGCGCTCACCTCTGTCGTCGGCGCGCGAGACCCGGGCGCGCTACAGGCAACGACAATGAGGGCCCCGGCGCTCGCCACGAGAATCGATTGCCTCGGGGTAAACGTGGAACGCATCACCGAGCCCGTTCTTTCGAGTTCGTAGGTATGTACCAGGTCTGACGCGGCTGCATGCACGACGACTGCTACATTCATTCCTGCGCCAACCTCGTTGCTGCGTTAGGCAGCGCTCACGGCGCGTGGCTCGCTCACTATGGGACGGACTCCATGGACGCGGCTACTTCACCACCGGAAGCCGACTCCGCAACCACCGGATCTGCCCGCGGTGATTCAGCTCGTCCTCCATCACATGGTACCACACCCAGAGGTGCGTGGCCGGTTGGCGGAGCCAGGGCAACGTGACCAGCTCCGTGAGCCGCGTGTCCTCGACTGCTCGCAACCCATCCAGCGTGCGCGCGCGCACGGCCCGGAGCCGCTCGAGGTGCGCGTCGAGCGAGCGTCCTCGGGCGGCCGCCCACGCATCCGGACCGAGTCGCAGGAAGGGCTGCCACTCCGCCCACTCCTCGGGGCTTGACGGTGAGCCGGCGAGCGTCGTCGCCGCGTAGCACCATTCGATGGCGGCGGTGTGGGCCAGGAGCGATCCGATCGGGTTGGCGCTCGGGTCGTGCTGGTGGTCCAGCGCGGTTACGTCGAGTCCAGCCACTGCGTCGACAGTGCTCGCGCGCGTGGCGTGCAGCATCGCCACCAGCGCACCGACCATTGGCGTATAGCCCGGTGTGGGCACCATCTCGAGCAACGGGACCATATCGAGTTCAGTGAGTGTGGACGGGCCATCGTCAGCCAGACGTCAGCCGGTAGTGTCAGATGCAACTACCGTTCGGGGGTGGGCCGCGACGGCAAGGCAGCTGGCGGCGCGCCCATTGGCCGTAACCGGAGCGTAGCGCTCACTGTTGTCCCGGCACCTCGGCTGGCAGCGCGAGAGCGCTCGTCCAGCACACCGCGCGATTGGCGGTCGTTAGGCCGCAGAGTCGCGCGATTGTTCCGTCGAGCGAGGACATCAGAAGATTCGCGTCGAACCTACGGCAAGGGTCAGTGGCTCCCCGCCGGCTTCTGGAGCTTGGCCCCGGCATCGTTGAGTAGGGAATCGAGCTGGGCGCGATCGAAGAACCGTCCTTGCCGCGCGACCCCGACCACCCGCTGGGTATTGGTGATGTCCACCAGTGGATCGGCGTCGACGAGGAATAGATCCGCCGACTTACCCGTCTCGATCGTGCCCGTCTCCTTCCCGAGCCCGAGCATCTCCGCCGACCGCCGCGACGCCGCCTGGATCGCCTCGTGAGGCGTCATCCCCACCTGCTTCACCAGCTCCGCCACCTCCTCCTGCGCGCTCGATCCCGGAAAGAGGAACTGGACGGTGAAGTCCGTGCCGGGCAGGATCGGCACTCCGGCTTTGTGAAACCGCCGAAGCATCGCCACCTCTCCCGGAAA
>JAJKIV010000311.1 GCA_021154285.1 Gemmatimonas sp.
ACCACCCTCGATCTCCTCCAGGGTACCCTCGACCTCCTTGTCCTCAAGACACTCTCGTGGGGACCGGCCCACGGGTACGCCATCGCCCGTTGGACCCAACAGCTGACCGGCGAAGCGTTCAAGCTCGGTCAAGGTTCCCTCTACCCGGCGCTCTACCGTCTCGAGGAACGCGGCTGGATCGAGAGCGAGTGGCGGCTCTCCGACACGAACCGCCGCACGAAGGTCTACCGTCTGACAGCCGCTGGCCGCGCGCAGCTCAAGGCCGAGACGGCGGCGTGGACGCAGTTTGTCGAGGCGATGGGCAAGATTCTGCGCACCACGTCGCAGCCGGCGTGAGCCGTGAATTCCTCCAGCGGATGGCGTCGGCTACTTCGGCTCCCACGCGGTGACATCCGTCGCGGCGTGGAAGACGAGATCGACGGGCACCTCGCACTCCTCACCGCCGACTTCGTCGCGCAGGGCTTCTCGCTCGCCGACGCGCGAGCACATGCCGAGGGCGAGTTCGGGGCGGTGAGCACCATCCGTGACGAGTGCATCGCGATCGAGCGCCGCCGGCGTCGTCGCGTAAACCTCAGCGAGGCTGCCATGAGCATCCTGCAGGATATTCGCTACACCGCGCGATCACTCCGCGCGAACGCGGCGTTCGCCACCGCCGCTATCCTGTGCACCGCGCTCGGCGTCGGCGCGACGGCCACGATCTTCAGCGCCGTATACGCGACGCTCATTCGCCCACTCCCATTCGAGAAGCCCGACCAGCTCGTCGCAGTCTACGCTGCTATACCGGCGAAGAACGTCACCGGCGTCAACATCTCGTATCCTGACTACACGAGCTGGCGTGACGAGAGCAAGAGCTTCACGGCGCTCGCCATCTGGACGTGGAATTCGCCGTCGTTCACCGGCGAGGGTGCGGGCGGTGCGGAGCGGGTCGACGGTGCCGAAGTGAGCCCGAACCTGTTTCCGCTCATGGGCGTGCATCCGATACTTGGCCGCACGTTCGTGGAGAGCGAAGGGGTAAAGGGCAGCGAGCACGTCGTCATTCTGGGGTACGGCCTGTGGCAACGTCGGTTCTCGGGCGATCGAAACATCGTCGGCCGCACGGTCACGATCGACCTCAAGCCGTACACGGTCGTCGGCGTCATGCCGCGCGGCTTCGCGTTTCCGGAGAACGGTCAGGCATGGATACCGTTCATTCCGTACCCGGATGAGCTTCGTGGCAACCGCGGGTATGCGGGCGCCATTGGCCGACTCAAGCCCGGTGTCACTCCTCAGCTCGCACAACGCGACCTCGACGTGATCATGGGGCGTCTCGCCCGCGAGTTTCCAAATGAGAACGAGGGTTGGCGCGCCGAGGTCGTCCCGATGCGCGATGATCTCGTCGGGAACCTGAAGCGCCCCCTCGAGGTATTCGCGGCCGCCGTCGTGCTGGTGCTGCTCATTGCGTGCGCGAACGTCGCGAACCTCACGCTCACGCGCGGCGCGGCGCGTCAGCGTGAGATCGCGGTGCGGACGGCGCTTGGGGCCGGCCGCGGGCGGATCGTCCGTCAGCTCGTGACCGAGAGCCTCATCCTGTCGGCGTTAGGCGGCGTGCTCGGCGCGGTAATCACCGTCTGGGGGGTCCGTCTCCTTCGTCTTGGCTTCCCGAATGACGTGCCGTACTACATCCCCATCGGCGTCAACGTGCCGACGCTCGTATTCGCGGCGATCGTCGCGCTGATCTCGGGGTTGGCGTTCGGGATCATCCCGGCCTTCCGCGCGACGGACGGGTCGCTCTCCCTGGCATTGCGCGAAGGCGGCCGAGGTGGCAGCGACGGCCCGTCGCGCGGACGACTCCGCAACGCGATCGTCGTCGGCGAGCTCGCACTCTCAGTCACGCTCATGATCGGCGCCGGGCTGCTCGTGAAGAGCTATCGAGCGCTCGCGAGCACGACGCTCGGTTTCGAGGAGAAGGGAATTCTGTCATTCCGGATCACCCTGCCGTTCGCCAAGTACGAGAGCCTGGAACGCCGGCGAACGTTCTACGAAACGCTCCAGGAGCGTCTCCAGGCAATGCCATCGGTGGCGTCGGTCGGACTTGCGCAGGGCATTCCGTTCAGTGGCTGGAACGTGCAGGCGGCCGTCATCGCGAAGGGCTGGCCCAAGCCGAAACCGGGCGAGGATTTCGATTCGCACTACCAGTACGTGTCGCCGAGCTTCTTTCGAACGATCGGGGTTCCGCTGCAGCGCGGGCGTGGGCTGGCGGAGTCGGATCGAGACACGGTCAACATGGCTGGGGTCATCAATGCCACGTTCGCGCGACGCGCGTTCCCTAACGAGGACCCGATCGGCAAGCAGGTACAAATCGGAAGCGGAAACGCGAATGATCCGTGGGTCACGATCGTGGGTGTGATTCAGGACTATCGCCACTACCGGTTGCCGGAACCGATGGGTCCCGCACTGTATCTCCCTTCGACAGCGTACCCGCCGTACACCCAGACGGTCGTGATTCGCGTCAAGTCGGGCGACCCGACGGCGCTCATGCCTAACGTTCGAAGCCTGCTGCGCGAGCTCGATCCGGACATGCCGCCGTACCGGATCCTGACGTTCGAGCAGGCAGTCGGGCAGTCACTCTGGCGTCAGCGGTTCCAGGGACTCGTGATCGCCGTGTTCGCGATCCTCGCGCTGCTGCTCGCGGCGGTGGGCATCTACGGGGTGATCTCCTACTCGGTCGCGCAGCGCACGCGAGAATTCGGCGTCCGTGTCGCGCTTGGCGCTCAGGTGCGGGACATTGTCGGTATGGTGGTCCGCCACGGTGCACTCCTCGCAGCGTGGGGTGTTGTGCTCGGGGTGCTCGGCGGGGCGCTGTTGACGCGGTTCCTCGAGGGGCTGCTATACTCGACGCAGCCGCGGGACCCGGTGGTCTTCTCGTTCGTGGCGTTAGGCCTGGGGCTCGTAGCTTTGGTGGCGGCCAGCGTGCCGGCGTGGCGGGCAACCACGGTCGATCCGTTGGTTGCGATGCGGCCAGATTAGCTCTCGGCCGGCCCAGTTCCGTAAAACTGACGAGCCTCCGCGTTCCGGCTGTTGCGGAGGCTCGAGGTAAAGCAATGCCGGCTGTGTGCTAAAACCGTAGCCCTGTGCCCAACACCACGCGCTTGTCGCGCGAGTTCGTGAACATCACGCTGAAGCCCGTTGCGGGATTGATCACACCGAACCACAGGCCGCCGCCCACCACCGTATGCCAGCCACCCGGGGACTCTCCGTCGAGGTAGACGCGCCCCGCATCAGCAAAGCCCAGCGCGCCAATGTCGATCGGCAACCAGGTACGGAGTGACACGATCGGCACGCGGAGCTCGGAGTTGCCGAATACCGACGCGTCGCCGGCGTAGCGCTGCGGTGGTGCGCCCATCAACGTATCGAGCCCGCCCAGAAACGCCGCTTCGTGGAACGGCGCATCGCCCCAGACCTTTTTTCCACCGCCTCGGAACGCGAGCACGGGGCGCAGCGGGAGCGGGAGCGTGAAGTACGTCGCCGCGCTGCCCGACACCTGGGAGAACGAATTCTCGACGTCCCACATCGCGGGGAACGTGCTGCTGTTCGCGTCAATGAAGAAGCCGTGCTTCGCGCCCAACGGCTGATCACGCCGGTCGTATCGCAAGCCAAGTCGCAGGCCAGCCTGACCGAAATGGCCGAACCCATACGGCTGCTCGGCCGCGATCACCCGGCCCGTGTTGGCCTCGGTGTACGAGTACTGAACGATCGGGCCGAACGAGAGATCGCTGTCGCGACGACCTAACGCGAGCGCCACGGCCGGCCGCAGCAGCCATTGGCGCTGGTCGATGCGGAATCGGTTCTCCTGAGTCTCACCGCCCGGTGTCTCGTTGCCGAAGCCGTAGAAATTCACGAGCTCGAAGTCTGACATGCGGCCGAACGCCGTGAAGTGCACGCGCGAGCTCTCGAGCCGCTGATCGCCAAGGAGGGTGAAGCGCCATCCCGGTACCCCAGTGGCATACTCCGCGTCCAGCCCGAGCATCGTTCCGTACGGCTCCTTGAGGAACCCGTACCGCATCCAGCGAACGCCAACTCGCGGAACTGCGCCGAGCCCACCTGTTCCGAATCCCGCCACCGACCTCAAGCCGGTGCCGTAGTCCTTGCTCGGATATTGAACGACGCCCGTGTCGTTCACCCAGGGGCGACGGCTGAAGAGCGTGTCGCGCGACGAGTCGGGACCGTAGTAGACACCGCTCACGTGCCCGACGTCGTAGAAACGCGCGCGGTGCTTGCCCGCGACAGTCGACGAGTCGACCAGGGAGTTCGTGCCGTTGCCACCGATCACGCGGACTTTCACGTTCGAGGTCACGTCCCCCTTCACGACGGCCGAATCGTCGCCGTCATGCAGGTAGACGCGAACCTCCTTCGTCTGGCGCGGGTCGAAGCGACGATGATAGTACGGCGCATCGCTGCCGGATCCGACCGCGACGTCGACGAGGCCACCAGGGAGGTACGTCACCGTCGCGCGATCGTTCTCGTCGCTCGCGTGCACCTCGACCACCTGCGCCAGCACGGCGTAGAACCTGTTCGCGACCCCGGGGATCCCATCGCGGCGCTGTTTGAGCTTTGCCGCGAACTCTGGTGCCACACTGCGGTACTCGGGCGGCAGTGTTCGCACGGCGGAATCGATCACTGCGTCGGTAATTCGCTGCCGGAGCGCGAGCGCGATCGAGTCCCACACCGGCTTCTCGAGGTTCGACAGGAATCGCCGGTCGAGCTCACGCGAGTTGTGCGACAGCGCCTCAATGCTCTCGTACTTGCCCTGGAACGTGGTGAGGAACGGCGCCGCCGGGCGTATCATCCGGGCCAGGAGCCCATCGTAGGTATTGAACGCATGATCCCGGTCGCGCGCGATCGGAACCCACCGCGCGGACTTGCCGGACCCCAAGCGCCCCCACTTCCAGTTGCCCCAATGACGATCGCCGTCGTCGACGAGCATGTCGGTGAGACGCGCGTCGAGGAACGCCCTCGTGTCTACCAATTGGCTCGGCATGCTGTCGATGAGCGGCAGGAGCTCGTCGGTATCGATCACGTCGGAGGCGCCGCCGAACGCAGGCCCTTCATCGGGCTTGTTCGGGTACTCTTCGAGCATGCCAAGCATGTGCACGAAGTCCTTGCGGAACTTGCCTAACGACGAGTCGCTCGGCATCACGGCAAACGCGGGGGTCGTGTGCAGCACGCCGGCCGCGTCGGCGATCGGGGCGATGAGGACCCCCGCCGGCGGAAAGAGGCCGCTGACCTGGTCGCGAAGGATCTTCTCGAGCGCGGTGCCCTTGATCCGCTCGGGCGGTATCACGTTCGCCTTGTCGACGGGGCGAAAGACGAACTCGGTCCCCATCGGCGTGACGAATCGAAGGTTCTTCGTCTGGTGGCCGCCGCCTTCCTTGTGCGGCTTGAGACCACCGGCGTAAGTGTCGAGATCGACAACGGGCGCGCGCACCGGAGTCGTCCAGAGATCGCGATACGTGTCGCCGAGGAAGAACCGCTTGAAACCGGACGTCGCGTAGCGGGGGCTCGCGGCGATCGTCACCGTGTCGCGACTCACGATGCGCGGTGGAGGCGGTTGCCCGGGCTCGCGAGATTGCGCCGCGGCCGTCGATGCACCGGCGAGCGCGAACGCGATCAGCGCCGGGAGCCTAACGAATAGCGAAGATCGGGTGGCGCGGAGCATCACGGCCACCGGTAGAGCGTGAGGATCGCGGGACGCTGCTTCGCCTCGTCGCCGATGATCAGGATGCTGTCCTTCGTGATCGCGACGGACTCCGGCTGGTCGTGACCGGGTGGCAGCTTGCGCGCAAACACCACATGCCCGTCGCGTGTGATCTCGACGATGGCCTTCTCGATCCCGGAGATCAGCACGTAATCGCCCGTGAACGGATCGATCGTGATATCCGACGGATGGAAGTGCTTCTCGCCGATGGGTGCGGCGACGTCCTTCAGTGGCACGGTCAGGCGCGACAGTCGATTGCCGCTCTGGTCGAGCTTCCACCGGTAGATCACCATGTCGTCCTTCAGGTGCTTCGTGCCGACATGCTTACAGGCGAGCAGCAGCGAATTGAGCGTGGAGTCGAACGCGAGGCCCTCGAACTCGCACTCCTTGCCGAGCCGCGTGTCGTGCGTGGTGTAGTCCACGCGCTCGCCGTTGGCGCCCTCGTGGAACTCGTACAGCGTTCCATTGCTGGCGAGGAGGTACACCAACCCCTTCGCGACGGTGATTGCCTCGAGATCGGCCTTGACGGTCGGATGGCCGACGACGAACTGCTTGGTGACGACGCCGCGCCGATAGTCGATTTCCGAGACCTGCGCTTTCTCGTCGCCATGCGCGAGCAGTCGACCATCGTGCGTGAGCACGATCCCGGAGAGCTCGTCGAGGTTCTTGGGCATGATCCAGCGGGCGACGGCACTCCGGTCGGCGGTGCTGTCCTTCGCGGTCGTGTCGCGCTGGCTGAGCGAGTCCTCGAGCCGCGTCTCGCGCTTGGCGAGCACGCTGCTGTCGGCGCGTGCGGTTTTCGCCGCGTCTGCCCGCCGGCATGCGCTCGCGGCGACGCACGTCGCGAGAGCGGCGGCGGCGAACGCTCGACCAGTCATCCCGACGCCTTGGCGGTGTCTTCCGCCTCCTGCTCCTCGAGCGCTTCGCTCAGCTCGATGTCACATCCGGTGAGCTTGCTGCCCACCGTCGACCGGATCTCG
>JAJKIV010000312.1 GCA_021154285.1 Gemmatimonas sp.
CTTGTCCTCGCGCGATACCACGGTGAACAGCGTTTCCCGCGCAGGCCTAACGATCGCCCGCTGCATCGCACTGAACGCGGCCTGGAGGACGATGAGCGCCCCCAGCGATGCGGACATGGCCAGTCCCACGAATCCGAACGAAACCATCGCGGGGAGTAAGGCCAACGTGATGTGCACACCGAGCCGCTTCATCAGTTGCCCGGTCACGAGCGCCTGGAGCACGAGCGTCGTGACCTGGGTGTAGAAGTCGATGCGCGCAAACACCGACGTGCGCATGTCGACGTCGCTCCCGAGGGCGGCAACCATCTGGAGCCGCGTGAAGTAGATGAACGTGCTGATCACCGTGAGGATCAGCACGTAGGCGGATATGCCGAGCAGGTACGGTGAGCGGAGCGCCGCGCGGAATCCCTCCCACGCGCTCCCGCCGATGATGGCTCGGTCATCGACCTCGCGTGGTGCACGTGAATCCGCAGTGGCATCCACGGTCCGGATTTGGATTCGCGTGACAATCCACGCGGCCACGACCGCGAGACCGAGCGAGGTCGCCGCCACCGGGAGCAGTCCCGCCGTGCCGAGCGGACGCGCGAGCTTCGAGGCGAGCCAGGGACCGGCGATCGCACCCAGCGTCCCACCGACACTGATGACACCGAACAGTCGCTTGCTCTGCTCGAGCGAGAACCTGTCGGCCATGAGCGCCCAGAACACCATCGTCGAGAACAGGTTGAACACACTGAACCAGACGAAGAACACCATCCCGCTCACTTCGCCGATCGCGGCTGGAGCGCCGACGAGGACGAGATAGAAGCCGACCAGGCTCAGCGCGAAGAACACGTAGGTTGCCGTGATGAACACGATGCGCCGGTAGCGGCTCACCAACAGCGCGAAGATCGGGTTCACCGCGAGCGTGACGACGGCCGTCCCGATGAAGAGCCACCGCACCGCCTCGATCCCGCGCCGCATGCCGAGCGATTCGCGAGCAGGGCGAATCACCATGAGGGCGGTGAGAATGAAGAAGAAGGAGAGGGCGGAGGCGAATACGGCGGCTCCTTCGCCTTTGCGAACCTGGAAAAACCGCTGAAGCAGGGCCGTCATGTAGTTAGCACGCTCCGTAATGGCGATCGTGATTCTGCGCGTCCGCACGCGTCCACCGGCCACGCCTCTCCAACTCTCAGTGCGCTAATATCTGATCCACCCTTCGATCGCGACAGACGTCGAGTTCGTCGCAAGGTTTGCGGTGCCGACGCCCAGCGCGAATCCGGTCGCGCCGACAAAGCGACCGGTGCCACCGACAATCGTCATTTGCGCCCTGAAGCTGACCAGGCCCGGAGCCGTCAGAGCGCTCGTACCAGTATGTGTCACGTAAAGCTGGTCGCCGTTGGCGGCTGTCAGTCGGCGCCACCCTGACTGGGTGCCGGCCGCGAAGTTGATGTCCTGCTCCCCATAGAACGCGGTGCGCCCAAGCTCCGTCAGCTGGCATGTGCCAACATCAGTTTGATGGTGAATTGGCGGCGGCGGAAACGAGGGCGGATTGAACGTGACGGAGCAGGACCCCTTGAACGGACGCTCGACGTCTGCCCCCTGGAGCTCGGCCCGGCTCCCCGAAGCAACCGACGCGGACGAGGCGGCAGTCGGGGCGTCGCTCGAACAGGCGACGAGTCCAAAGGAAAGTGTGATGACCGAGGTGATTCGCGTGCGCATGTGGAGCCTCCCGGGAAGGACAGTGTGGTCGGGACGGCCCCGATCGTATTGCCGCCCCACGGTACCAGGGGGCATGTTGGGTTCGCCCCTGCATCCGAGAGCGCAGCATTTTCCCGAAACGAGCCACGTAGCGGTGGACGCATTACCCGCTCCCCGCCAGATCCCGCCAGACGTAGCGGAGGCATTTCCTTCGGTCTACGAAGAACTGCGCCAGCTGGCGCATCGACACCTCGCGCGCGAGGCGGCCGGGCACACGCTCAGCACCACGGCGCTCGTGCACGAGGCCTACATTCGCCTCAGCGGTCACGGCACAGGAGATGTCGCGTTCAACGACCGAACGCACTTCTTCGCGATCGCCGCGCGATCGATGCGACACATCCTCGTCGACCACGCGCGCCGCCAGCACGCCGCCAGGCGTGGCGAAGGTGCGCGCCGCGTGCCGCTCGAGGAGGTTCCCGGCCTCGCCGCAGACGAACGAGCCGGTTTACTTCTGGCGCTCGACGACGCCCTCGAACGTCTTGCGGCCCTGGACCCTCGTCAGGCACGCGTGGTCGAATGCCGGTTCTTCGCGGGACTCACCGAGGACGAGACGGCCGAGGCGCTGGGCATCGGCCTGCGAACGGCGAAGCGCGACTGGGCAAAGGCGCGCAGCTGGCTCTACCAGGAGCTCTATCCGGACGCCGGTGGCTGACAGGGTGAACGACGCGAAGGAGCTGTCCGAAGATCGTTTCCGCCGTGCCGATGCCATCTTCGACGCCGCCCTCGACATTGCGCCTGACGAGAGGCAGGCATTCGTGAACCGCGCATGCGGCGACGATGCGGAGCTTCGCGGAGACGTCGAGCGGCTTCTCCGCGCGCACAGCAAGTCTGAAGCGTTCCTCGACACACCGGCCGCGGACTTCGTCGCGCCGATGCTGCGGAATGCGCTCGAGGCCAGCGCGGCCGAGACGCCGTCTGCGCCATCTCGCATCGGGCCGTACCGCATCGAGCGCGAGATTGGCCGAGGCGGAATGGGCGTCGTCTACCTCGCCGACCGCGACGACCCCACGTTTCGCCAGCGGGTCGCGCTGAAAGTGGTGAGAGGAGCGCAGTCGGACGGCGGCGCCTCCATCGCGCGGTTTCTCTCCGAGCGACAGCTCCTCGTGTCGCTCGAGCATCCGCACATCGCTCGGCTCTTCGACGGTGGGGTGACGACCGACGGACTGCCGTACTACACGATGGCATACTGCGAGGGCGGGTCACTGGCTGACCGGCTGCGTGCGGCGGGCGCGCTCCCGGTACCCGAGGCGCTGCGGATCACGCGCGAGCTTGCGGAGGCGTTAGGTGCGGCACACGCGCGAGGCGTGGTCCATCGCGACGTGAAGCCGGCGAACGTGCTGTTCGATGCCGATGGCGCCGTCCGGCTCAGCGATTTCGGCGTCGCCAAGCTGCTCGACGGCGAGTCGACCACGTCGGCGACCATGCACGGCACCGTCGCCTACCTCGCACCGGAGCAAGTGCGCGGCGAGGCGATCGACCACCGCGCGGACCTCTGGGCGTTAGGCGTGACGCTGTACGAGATGATCACGGGCCGGAGGCCGTTCGACGGACCGTCGTATGCCGCAGTGCTCCACGCGATCGTCGCGACACCCACGCCGCCCCTCGGACACGCTGTCCCGGCCGGCGTGAAGGATGTGGTGACCGCGTTACTCGAAAAGAAGCCGGCGACGCGCACGCCGAGCGCCGCGAGCCTGCTGGCGAGCCTGGATCGTGTCGAATCGGGCGACGGCTCTCGCGCCTCCGCAAAAACACCCCGGCGACACGCCTTGGCGGCCATCGCCGGCGCAGCCGCGTTGCTCGCCGTCGTAGCCGGCACGTTCACGTGGATACGCGCACCGTTCGGCACGATCGCTCCCGTGACGGCGACGACGGCGACGACGGCGACCGCCGGGCCCAAGCCGCTCGCTGTGATGCCGTTCACGAATACGAACGGAAACCCGGAGGACGAGCCGTTCGCCGACGGGCTCACCGAAGAGCTCATCGGGATCCTCGGCCAGCATGCCGGCTTGCGCGTGACGGCACCGTCCTCCGTGTTCGCGCTCAAAGGCAAGCGCCTCGACGCGAGGGAGGTCGCCGATGCGTTAGGCGTCGACTATCTGCTCGAAGGCAGTATGCGACGGTCGGGCGACCAGCTCCGCGTGTTCGCAGAGCTCGTAAGCGCGCGAGACGGCGGCGTGATCTGGTCCGACCAGTACGACCGCACGCTTGCGGACGTGTTCCTGGTGCAGCAGGACATCGCGAAGGCCATAGCGGGTGCGCTCCGCGTGCAGCTCGTGGCCGGCACTCCGTCGCCGACGGTCGACGCGGAGGCGTACGAGCTGTACCTCAAGGGACGCTTCGCGCTCAATACACGGAGCGGTCCCGATGACCTGCCGCGGGCCGTGCGGTACTTCGAGGCCGCGATCGCACGGGATACCAACTACGCGCGCGCCTACTCCGGGCTATCCGATGCATGGGCATTGATCTCGAACTTCGGGTATGACCGGCCGCGCCCCGCGTTCGCCAAGGCGCGTGCGGCCGCGTTGAGAGCACTCGCACTCGACAGCACGCTCGCGGAAGCACGCTCGTCGCTCGGACATACGTTGTGTACCGAAGATTTCGCATGGGCGGCGGCGGAGCGCGAGCTCCGGCGCGCGATCGAGCACGATCCCACCTACGTGTTCGCCCGCACAGCGTACGCGGTGTGTCTCATGTCGACCGGCCGCAACGCGGAGGCGGTCGCGCAGCTGGATACCGCGCGGCGACTCGATCCGCTTCGCCCCGGTATCGGCGCGTTGCTCGGACGCGCGTACGTGAATTGGGGACGGCCGGACGAAGCCATCGCGGCGCTCAATCAGGTCATCGACCTGAATCCGCAGGCCGACCTCGCCTGGCAACAGCTCGGGCATGCGTACCTGTTGAAGAAGCAGAGCGCTGACGCGATCGCGGCGTTTCGAAAGGCGGCCGCGTTGAGCGGCCTCCGCGACTCCGCGCACCTGGCGTACGCGTATGCGGTCACCGGCGACCGGGGCACGGCCGAGCGCATCGTCGGCGACCTCGTGGCGTCGTCGTCCAGGCGGTACGTGTCGCCATTCCACATCGCGATGGCTTACGCCGGCCTTGGCCGTGTGGACGACGCGTTCGCGTTCCTGGACCGCGGCTACGAAGAGCGCGCGTCGTTCATGGGCGTCGTGAAGGTCACGGCGGCGTTCGCGCCGCTCCATGGCGATCCGCGCTGGTCACGGCTGCTGGCGAAGATGAACCTCGAACCGTGACCGCTTCTTCTCAGAACCGCACCGTCTCCAACCAGCGTACACTCAGCGGGACTGTCTCGAACGGGCGAGCCGTCTCGTCTTCGATGTAAAAACGCTCGACGCCCACGTCCTTCGCCGTGCGCAGGACTGCGCGGTAGTCGGTCTGCCCGGTGCCGGTGGGCACCTCGCTCGAATCCGGGTTCGCGCTCCCGGTGTGCACGCCGGTTGCCACGCCCTTCTTCATATCCTTGATGTGCATCAGCTTCCACCTACCAGGATATTTTTTGAGCAAGACTACTGGGTCGTTGCCGGGGAGCGATGCCCAGAACACGTCCATCTCGAATTTCACCGCGGCCGAATCCGTCTCCTTCATCAGCACGTCCATCGGCAATAGGCCGCCGGCGCCGGGCTTGAACTCGTAGCCGTGGACGTGATAGAAGAACTGGAGTCCCTGTGCACGCGCGGCCTTGCCCCAGCGGTTGAAGTCGGCCGCGGCTTGCTTCGCAAGCGCGACGGTGATCGGACCGTTGGGGTGCGGGATCCACGCCGTTCCGACGTCCTTCGGACCGAGCACCTTGGCAGCGGCGAGCACGGACTCGAGACTGTCGCGGAACTGCTCGTAGCCGACGTGCATGGACGTGGCGGCCAAGCCCGCGCTGTCGAGCGCATGCCGGAACTGCGGCGCGGTCATCCCGTACGTGCCCGCGAGCTCCACTTCCTTGAAGCCGAGTGCCCTAACGCGAGCGAGCGTTCCGGGGACGTCGGTCTTGAAGGCGTCGCGGAAGCTGTAGAGTTGCACGCCGAGCGGGCCCTGGAAGTCGCCGGCGAGCTTGATCTCGGCCGGAGCGGAAGGTGCCGCATCCGCCGCCGGAGCGCTCGAGTCCTTGGCCGCGGTGTCGCGGGGGGTGGAGCTGCAGCCTAACGCGGACGTCAGGGCCGCGGCGAGGACGATGGTGGGAACTCTCATGGTTCGTCGATGCACGTTGTCTCCGGAGCGAAAGAGTGGCCGCCAAGCTGTCCGACAACAGAGTCACGCGTTAGGTGGAGTCGGAGCGCCGAATCATCTCACGCATTTCGCCCGGCGAACATCCGAAGCGGCGACGGAATGCGCGGTTGAAATACGATAGATCGTTGAAACCCACTTCGTAGGCGACTTCGGCAATTTTCCGGCCGGCGAATCGTGGGCTCAGCAACATGGATCGTGCGCGCCGCAGGCGCTCCTCACGCACGAATTCCGTGACGCTCGTGCCGTCGCTCCGGAAGAGCAACCGTATGTAGCGCTCGCTCACGTGATGGCGCTTCGCGAGCGCGCCCAGCGCGATGCCGCGATCGATGTGTGCAAGAATGTCGTTCTTGATAGCCTGCAGGCGAGCGGCGCGAACGCCGCGTCCTTGCGCGACCTCCTCTGCCTCGCGCGCTGCACCGAGGGCCATCGCGGCGAGATCGTACATATGCGCGACGGCGAGCGGTGGAAGGCCCGCCGTGTCGATCGCGTCGCTCGCGCGGACAGCATGCACATATCCGCGCAGCAGCCGCAGCGCGAGCGAATGTCTGGGAATCCGGCGTGCCCGCCCCTGTCGCGTTTGCTTCAGTAACGGGAAGAGCGCTCCGTGCGGAAATTCGAGTGTCGTGAGGCGCCCCGTCTGCAGCGTCGTCAACGTGCCTCGATCCGAGCCGCAGAGCGCAATCGCGTCGCCTCGCTCTAGCGGAACCTCGCGTCCGAACTGCGCCGCGATCGCGGGACCGCCGAGGTTGACCACCAGGCGATCGTTTCCATCGGCAAAGTCGGACCGGAGCGGTGAGCGGCGGCCCCACACTATCGCGAGCTCCGGTGCTCTCAGGATCGTCGCGTCGATCCGCAGCGGCTCGCCGCGTGCTGGTTCGACGCGAACCTTGTCGCGTCCGTGCAGCTCGCGGAACATCGCGACACGCTCGCGCTCGGGCCAATCGTCCGTCCGGATTCTGATCAGTCGGGCCGGAGCTCGTGAATTCCGCGCATCGCCAGTTTCGTCCACGCGCACCTCCGTATTCGCGTCGACTCGAACGCGGTTACTACCGCCCAGTCCAACTCGACTTCCTTTGCGTCCAAGACCGGCTCGATCGGCATTCGCAGCTTGTACGGCGTTTAGCGAACCGGAGTCGCCACGTGGCGTCGCTTGTTGTCGAATCGCCTGTCATCGAGAAGTCCAGCGGACGAACGCGCGAGCACCTGTTCTTCGCGGGGATGTCGTGCCTCATCGCCCTCATCGTGTTCATCGGCTTTGCTCGAACATACTACCTCGCGGAGTCATTCGACGCAAAACCGCTGCCCGCGCGCATCGTCCACGTTCACGGTGCCGTGTTCACGTGTTGGATCGCACTGTTGGTCGTTCAGGCTTTGCTGGTCGGCACCGGCCACACCAGGGCTCATCGCCGACTCGGCGTCGTCGGACTTGGTTTAGCGCCGCTCATCGTACTCCTCGGTGTTCTGGTCGCGATTGAAATGCTCGAGCGGTTCGCGGCAACGCCGACCGTCGATTCTCCACTGATCTTTGCGGTCGCATTGAGCGAGATCGCGGGATTCGCCGTTCCCGTATTCTTCGCGCTTCGCCTTCGTCGCCGGCGGGAGATTCACAAGCGACTGCTGGTGATTGGAACGATCGCGATGACCACAGCGGGCTTCGGACGATGGCCGGTTTCCTTCCTCCTGCACAAACCTCTTCCGGCAATGCTATGCGCATTCACGCTCTTGACCTTGGTGATGGCGTACGACCGCTTGTCGACACGGCGATTGCAGCCCGTGACGGTTTGGGGCAGTGCGTGGGTGGTGTTCGTTGAGCTCAGCGGCGTCGCGGTGGGTCGCACCGCGGCCTGGCATTCGTTCGCGGTGCACATTCGATCGCTCGCATTGTGGTGATCGCCGGTAGTCGACGTCGACGAAAGTATTTCTTCAAAATGAAC
>JAJKIV010000313.1 GCA_021154285.1 Gemmatimonas sp.
GGCGGCAGGCGGCAGGCGGCAGGCGGCAAAAGGCGCGTGTCATTCCGAGCGAGCGGCAGCGAGTCGAGGAATCGCCGTCGTCCCGATAGAGGGACACGGTTCCCAGTTCCCCGTCGCCCGTCGCCCGTCGCCGTGCTCATATAGACGTTCGATATGACGCAACCCATCTTTCGTATCGAGTGTCTATAGGAAACCATGGCTGACCGACAAACCAACCTGCTCCAGGGAACGCTCGACCTGCTCATCCTGAAGTCGCTCGCCCTCGGCGAGTTGCACGGGCTGGGCGTCGCACGGCGCGTCGAGCAGATCACCCGCGGCACGTTTCAGGTGAAGCCCGGCTCGCTCTTCCCGGCGTTGTATCGCATGGAGGAAGCGGGCTGGCTGACGTCCTCGTGGGGAGCGTCCGAGAACAACCGTCGAGCGAAGTTCTACAAGCTCACCGCCGCCGGACGCCGGCAGCTCGACGCGGAAACCACCGAGTGGAAACGCATCGCCGTCGCGATCGGCTTTGCCCTGCAGGCTACCTAACGAACACCGCGACCACCGGAGCCGAGTCGATGTCCCCGTTCACCCAGATCCCTTCACGGCTGCGCAGTGCGCTGCGCAACCTGTTCACACGATCGCGCGTCGAGCGCGAGCTCGACGCCGACGTGCGTGCGTATGCAGACTTGTTGGCCGACGAGAAGGTCGGCGCTGGCATGGACCATAGTGCGGCGAGACGTGCCGCGCTCGTGGAGTTGGGCGGCATCGAGCGCGTAAAGGACGAGGTCCGCGAGGTGAGGACCGGCGCGCTGCTCGAGACGACAGCCCGCGACATTCGGTATGCGATCCGCACGCTCGCTCGCCGACCCGGATTCACCATCGTGGCAGTGATCGCCCTCGCGCTCGGCATCGGCGCGACGTCGGCGATCTTCAGCGTGGTGAATGGCGTACTGCTTCGTCCCCTGCCGTATCGGGACCCGGACGGGTTGGTCGTGATCCTGCACGAAGGGCGCAACCCGGTTGCTCCGGCGAACTATCTGGACTGGAAGCGACAGACCTCAATGTTCTCCGCATTTGGTGCGGCGGAGTACTGGTCCGGGACCGTGACCGGCGACATCACCGAGCGTGTGCACGGGCTCAAGGTCACGTCGGATGTGCTGTCGATGACGGGCGTCAGTCCGCTTCTCGGCCGCTCGTTCCGCGCGGGCGACGATGTGGGGACCGGCGATCAGCCGATCATTCTCTCCTGGGGGTACTGGCAGCGCCGATTCGCGGGGAGGCGCGACGTCCTCGGCACATCGCTGATCGTGAGCGGCTCGTCGTACACGGTCGTCGGCGTGATGCCACGCGGGTTCGACTTCCCGATGTTCTGGGCAGGCAATGCCGAGGTGTGGACGCCGCTCGCGTTAGGCGAGCGGGAGACGAGTCGGCAATCGCAGAGCCTTCGCCTGTTCGCGCGACTCCGGCCTGGTACATCCCTGCAGGCCGCACAGGCACAGATGTCTGCCATCGCGGCCAATCTCGAGCGGGCGTTCCCGGGAACGAATCCCGCTGTCACGGTCACGCCGCTCAGCACCATGGTCGTCGGCGACGTGCGGACCGCGCTGCTCGTTCTCCTCGGCGCTGTGGGCTTCGTGCTCCTCATCGCCTGTGCGAACGTCGCGCACATGTTGCTGGCGCGAGCGTCGGCGCGCCATCGCGAGATGACGGTTCGACTTGCACTCGGGGCGAGTCGCGCGCGGCTCCTTCGTCAGCTGTTGACCGAGAGCGTGGTGCTCGCGCTCGCAGGCGGGGCGTTAGGCATTACGCTCGCACGGCTCGGGCTTCGCACGCTCGTGGCGCTCGCCGGGGCCAGCCTTCCTCGCGCGGACGCCATCGGGCTCGATTTCAAGGTGCTCGTCGTCACCACGGTCATCTCGCTGCTGACGGGCCTGGGCTTCGGGCTGCTCCCGGCGCTTCGCGTGTCGCGGAGCGAGATGTCGGAGGCTCTGCGCGACGGCGCCCGCGGCTCGACCGACGGTGCCGGGCGGAGTCGGATTCGGTCGGTCCTCGTGGCGTCGGAGACTGCACTTGCGCTGGTGTTGCTCGCGGGCGCGGGCCTGGCGATTCGCAGCTTCGCCGCACTGCGCGCGATCGATCCGGGCTTCGATCCGCGCGGCGTGCTCTCGGCCGTCATCTCACTGTATGGAACGGCGGAGGCTCCTCCGGGACGCCGCGAGGCCTTTTACACGTCGACACTCGAGCGCGTCCGGCGGCTGCCAGGCGTGGAATCGGCGAGCCTGATCAATCATCTCCCGGTCGCGGGCGACATCTGGGGTCTGCATTTCCTGATCGAGGGCCGCCCCCGTCCTCGACCCGCTGATGTCCCGAGGGCGACGTTTCGTGTCGTGTACCCGGGCTACTTCGCGACGATGCGACTGCCACTGCTGCGCGGGCGAGACGTCGCGGAGACCGACCGTGGCAACGCGCCGCGCGTCGTCGTTGTGAACGACTTCCTCGCGCGCCGGTACTGGCCGAACGAGGACGCCGTCGGCAAGCGCGTCGCGTTTGACCCTTCCGCCGCGGAGCCGACGTGGTTCACGGTCGTTGGCGTGGTGAAGAACGACGTGCAGTCGGACTGGTCGGCGCCGCCGGACGCGGAGGTGTTTCTTCCGTATCGGCAGGAGCAGAGCTATCTGGAGAGCGACGGCGGGCACGTGGGGTTCATGACGCTCGTCGTGCGTGCGTCGTGCAGCGATGCGCGCGCATGTAACCCGGCGTCACTCGCTCCCGCGATCCGCGACGTCATCGGCTCGCTCGATCGATCCGTGCCAGTGACGGACGTCGTGACCATGGAGGACGTGATTACCGGGGCAACTGCGAGGCCGCGGTTCACGCTCGTCCTGCTCGCCACGTTCGCCGCGGTGGCGCTCGTGCTCGCGGCCGTGGGCATCTATGGCGTCATCAGCTATGCGGTGTCTCGTCGCACGCATGAGATTGGCGTGCGGGTCGCGCTCGGAGCCAGCCCTGGTGCAGTCGTTAGGCTCATCGTCGCGCAGGGCATGCGCGTCGTGACCGTGGGCGTCGCGATCGGGCTGGTGGGGGCACTCATCGCGAGCCGGCTCATGACGCAGCTCGTGTACGGTGTCCGCGTCACGGACCCCACGACGTACGCCGGCGTGGCCGCGCTGCTCGGCGCGGTGGCCCTCGTGGCGAGCTACATCCCGGCCCGTCGAGCGACGCGCATCGATCCGTTGGTTGCCATGCGGACAGATTGATACGAAAGGGGCCTAACGTTGTGCGTCCGTCTCCTGGTGGAACGACGCCTTCCACGTGTCACCACTGCGGACGTAGACTGTCGTTGACCACGCGTCCGAATGAACCGGCTGGTCCCCGCACATAACGTCTGACATGGCCCGCAGCGTGAGCAGCGCGACGTCCGGCGAGATCGATTGCACCTCCTCGTTCCGGAGCACGTACCCGCCGACCTTGCAGTTGTCCGTCTCGATCCCGTGCGCAATGTCCTCGCGGGTGCTCAGCCCCGTGGCACTCACGTACACGGCGTTCGGCAGCAGCAAGTTGCGGAAGAACGCTGCGTCCTTCCGCTTCCACGCCTCCCATGCCTGACGCTCGATCGCGATGATCTCTTCTCGCACCGGTCCGCTCGCCGCACGGCCCGGTGCGGGGCGGGGCGGAGCACATGCTGCGAGACCCACCAGGACTCCAATGGACGCCAACGCTCGCTGCCAGACATGACCGCGCATTCGCGCTCCCCTTGAATGAAGACGCTAATACGCTACACGTCGCTCGGCCTATGCGCAGGGTGCCCGACTGTCGCGTTTGGAGTCACTCCCAACTTTGCCGAGGGACTTGCGCGCGTGATGCACGCCGCAAACGGGCAACGCCCTGCGTTGCGGCGATGCGGCGCCTAACCAGGGCCGGGCCGGTTCCGTCGCGAATCCCCATGCCAATCGGCCGACCGCGCGGTGCGGGGACTGCCTTACCAAGGGTCGTCGCAAACAGGAGACGATCCCATGCTGTCATTCGTGTCCGCCCTTTCGGTCAATTTGATCGCATCGCTGGCCGGTTTCGCCGTCGATAGCGCTCGGGTGCCCGCGGAGAACGCAAATCCTCCGGAAGTCCGTGTGATGCGGACCGGGGGAAGCCGGGCGCCGGCGACTATAGAGCGCACGGTCCTCCAAACCGCATCGCGCTACCTCGGGACTCGCTACCGCTTTGGAGGAACGAAGCCGGGAGCGTTCGACTGCTCGGGTTTCGTCCGCTACGTGTTCGCGCGCCATGGGGTGGTGCTGCCAAGAACGGCGACCGAACAGTCCGGCGAAGGCCATTCTATAGTAGTGGGCGTGGACTCGCTCGCGGTTGGCGACCTGCTGTTCTTCCGGACGAGACGCGGCGCCGCGACCCACGTTGCGATCTACGCGGGCGACGGCCGGATCATTCACGCCAGCTCTGGAAGCCGGCGGGTCCGCTATGACGACCTGATGTCGCCGCGCGGGCGGTGGTTCATCGAGCACCTGTCGTCGGTCCGACGAATTATTGAGGGATGAGGGATGGAGGATGAGGGGGTAAAACGGCGACTCTGACCCCGTTTAGTCACTCTCCTCTTGACTTCCGACAGAAGAGGGGCCACCCTTCCTGTCGGAATCCAAGAGAAGCTCCATCTCGAGCCGTTCGCCCAATGCAGCCGCCATCCAGCGACGTCCTCCGCGGTACCCTCGACCTCCTCATCCTCAAGACGCTCACCCTCGAGCCGATGCACGGCTGGGGCATCGGGCAGCGCATCCAGCAACTCTCGCGGGGCGTGCTCGATGCCAATCAGGGCTCGCTCTATCCCGCATTCCAGCGGCTCGAGCAGAGAGGGTGGATCGAGAGCGAGTGGCGCATCACGGAGAACAACCGGCGCGCCAAGTACTACCGCCTGACGACGACGGGCCGTCGGGCTGTCGGCACCGAGGCCGCGAGCTGGCGCCGGTACGTCGAGGCCGTCGAGCTCATCCTGCAAACCACCTAACGACCGATCGTTTCCGGTGGTTCGCCGGTCACGCGCCGAGCCACCGTGACTGGAGCCACCATGAGTGCCATCAAGGGATTCGCCGCCCGGCTGCGCGCCCTCCTTTCGCCGCGCGGGACCGAACGGTCGCTGAACGAAGAGATCGAGTTCCACATCGAGCAGGAGACCGAGAAGAACGTCCGCCTCGGCATGAGCCACGCGGAGGCGCGTCGGCGGGCGCTCGTGGAATTCGGCGGACTCTCGCAGACGCGCGAAGCCCATCACGACGTCTACGCCGCGCGCCCGCTCGAGGAGCTCGTCGCCGACGCGCGCTATACGCTACGAACCATGCGGCGCACGCCGGTGCTTGCGGGCGCGGCAATCCTGACGCTCGCGTTAGGAATCGGCGCCAACACCGCGATCTTCTCGGCGGTGAACGCCGTCGTACTGCAGCCGCTTCCGTTTCCCAACCCGAAGCAGCTCTACATGGTTTGGGAGGAAAACCCTGAAAAGGGGTGGTACAAGCAGGTCGCGGCGCCGGCCAACATGCTCGACTGGAAGGAGCAAGTCGCCGCGTTCGCCGATGTCATGGCGTACTCCGAGGGGTTCGGCACGGCGACGCTCACCGAAAACGGCGAACCGACCATCGTGCGGCCGGCGTTCGGGACGGGCAACTTCTTCTCGGTGCTCGGGGCGCGTGCCGCGTTAGGCCGCACGTTCGTGGACGCCGAGACGTGGAAGACCGGGCATCGGATCGCCGTGCTGTCGCATCACCTGTGGCGCGACCGATTCGGCAGCGACCGCACCATCATTGGCCGGACGATTCAGCTCGACGGTGCTCCCATCCAGGTGGTCGGCGTCATGCCGGCGAGCTTCGACTACCCGAACGAGAAAGTCGATCTGTGGGAGCCCTGGGCGTGGGACCCGAGCACTCGGCAGCAGGTCTCGTTCAGGCGTGCGCACTGGCTCAGCGTGGTGGCGCGGGTCAGGCCGGGTATCAGTGAGGAGGCGGCGAACGCACAGCTGCAAGCCGTCGTGAAACGGCTGCAGCGTGACTACCCAGCGACCAATCGGGTCATGGGCGCAGGGATCACGCCACTCCACGAGTTCCTGGTCGGTGACACACGGCTGCCGCTCCTCGTGCTGCTCGGAGCCGTCGCACTGCTTCTGCTCATCGCATGCGCCAACGTGGGCAATCTCATGCTCGTGAAGGCGGCGGATCGCGAGCGCGAGGCGGCCTTGCGACTGGCGCTCGGCGCTGGACGCCGGCGTCTCGTCAGGCAGGCGCTGACCGAAAGTCTCGTGATGTCGCTGGTCGGCGGACTCGCCGGAATAGCGTTAGGCATCTGGGGCACGCGGGCGTTGCAGGCGATGCAACCGGCCGGGATGCTCCGCGTTTCCCATTTCGATTTCGACTGGGTCGTGTTCGGCTACGTGCTCGCGATCACGACCGTGAGCGGTCTCCTGTTCGGGATCGCGCCGGCGCTGTGGTCGAGTCGTCGCTCGCCACAGGACGCGCTCAAGGAAGGTGGCCGCGGCGGAAGTCAGAGCCGGCGCATGCGTCGGTGGGGCGAGCGACTCGTGATCGGTGAGGTGGCGCTCGCGCTCATGTTGAGCGTCGGCGCCGCGCTGCTCGTTCGGAGCCTGCTTCGCCTGCAGCAAGTCGACCCGGGCTTCGATCCTAATGGAGCGATCGCCGCCCGGCTCGATCTGCCCGGCATGCGATACGACACGGGCGACAAGTTGAACGCCTTCTTCTCGCGTTTCGAGGAGCAGCTTCGATCGATTCCGGGCGTGCAATCGGTCGGCAGCACCTCGGACGTCCCGCTCACCGGCGGCGGGTACTCCAGTGACTTCGTGGTCGCCGGATGGCCCGAGGGCATCTACGGCAGCGAGGTCCTGCACCGCCGCGTCACACCCGATTTCTTCAAGGCGATAAGGACGCCGCTGCTCGCCGGCCGTGCGTTCACGGTCGACGACCGCGCGAAAAGCGCCTCGGTGGTCATCATCAACGAGGCGTTGGCGAAGAAGCACTTCAAGGGACAGGACCCGATCGGGCAACGCATCGCGTTCGATAAGGTCCCCGATTCCAGCTCGACATGGAGCACGATCGTCGGCGTCGTGAAGGACCAGCATCAGTCGAAGCTCGGCATCGAGCCTCAGATCGAGGTGTTCGAGCCGCTCACGCAATCGCCGACGAGCGGCATGGCGGTGATCGTTCGAACCGCGGGGGATCCCGCCGCGTTAGGGCCAGCGATCCGGCGCATGGTGTCCGACATGGATCGCACCCTCGCGCTGTCCTCCGTCGAGACGCTGAACCAGGTGCGCGCCGAGTCGCTCGCGCGTGAGCGTTTCCTGACGACGCTTTTGCTGCTGTTCGCTGGCGTCGGGTTGGCGCTGGCCGTGGTTGGCGTCTACGGGGTAATGGCGCAGATGGCGCGTCGTCGCGTGCGCGAGATGGGAATTCGTCTCGCGCTTGGCGCTCAGGCGAACGACGTTCGCTGGCTCGTCGTTCGGAACGGGCTGCGCCTCGTGGCGGTGGGGCTCGTGATCGGCACCGCCGGCGCGTTCGCCGCGACGAGGACGATGCAGGCGTTGTTGTTCGGCATCGCGCCGAAAGACCCGCTGACGTTCGTCGTGGTGCCGGCGGTACTGGTGCTTACCGCACTCGTGGCGACGTGGATGCCGGCGTCATACGCGAGCCGCGCCGATCCGGCGACGGCGTTGCGAGCGGAGTGATCGCGCGGGGAGCGTCGTTTGCGCGTTCTGTGACGACCGGCACCGCGGCATACTCACCACTGCGTCGCGTTAGGTAGTCACGCACGGAGCCCTCGAATCCCAGCCAGAGCTTGAGGCGCGCGACGTCGCGAACGAGCTGCTTCGTGTAATTGTTCGGCAGTTGTTCGCACACGCGGTCGAGGAGCACTGCGAGATCATCGTCGATCTGACCGTCGACGTGGGCGTTAGGCGTCGAGGGATCGCGTCGTGGGACCGCTTCGCTCATTCCGGCTTCTCTGGCTGGAGTGCCGCGAAGGTATACGTCCCAATCGGGTGCTGCAACTATTGGA
>JAJKIV010000314.1 GCA_021154285.1 Gemmatimonas sp.
CCTCGAACGGCCCGACGTCGGCGCTCTCGTACCTCCCATCACTCCTGCGGGCGGCCGGCATCACGCTGGCGTTGTCGGTCCTCTCGATGATGCTGGCGGTGTCGTTTGGCACCGCGGTCGCGGCGGGCCGGGTGTATGGCTCCGCGCTCGTGCGTGGCGTCCTCACCGTGTACGTGGAAGTCGTCCGCGGGACGCCGGTGCTACTGCAGCTCTTCGTCATTTACTACGGCCTGTCCGGCGTCGTTCGACTCCCGGCGTTCCTAGCGGCCGTGATCGGACTCGGTCTCAACTACGCGGCGTACGAGTCGGAGATCTATCGGGCCGCGCTGGAGGCGATCCCGCGCTCGCAGCTCGAGGCGGCACGCACGCTGGGGTTGTCCGAGGGACAGATCCTGCGACTCGTACGAGGGCCGCAGGCGCTGCGGCTCGCGCTCGCGCCAATGACGAACGACTTCGTTGCGCTGCTCAAGGACTCGTCACTCGTCTCCGTCATCACGGTCGTCGAGCTCACGAAGCAGACGGCGATCTACGCGACGAACATTGGCAGCTGGGTCGTGCCTGGCGTCCTGTGCGCGTTGGTGTACCTGTCGCTTTCGCTGCCGCTGTCGCGGTTCGCGGGGCGGCTCGAGCGCCAATGGAGTCTGACGTGACCGCGCAGGCGCTCGCGGTGCGCGGGTTGCGCGCGATGCGTGGCGGGACGCCGGTGCTCCGCGGCGTGGATCTCGATATCGCGTCCGGTGAGATCTGTGCGCTGATGGGCGTGTCGGGCGCGGGGAAGTCGACGGTGCTGCGCGCGATCGCGGCGCTTCAGGCGTTCAGTGAGGGCAGCATCGTCGTCAATGGATTCGCGCTGCAGCCAGGCCCGGTTCCGCCCGAGTCGCGGTTGCGACTGCTCCGGAGCAAGGTCGGTTTCGTGTTCCAGGCGCATTCCCTGTTCGAGCACCTCACGGTGATGGACAACGTGACGCTGGCGCCGATCCACGCGCAGGGCTGGACGCGCGAGCGTGCCCGCGGGGTGGCGGCGAGTTTGCTCGAGACGTTAGGCGTCGCGCCGCGGTCGGAGGCCTATCCGCGCCAACTGTCCGGAGGCGAGGCGCAGCGCGTGGCAATCGCCCGCGCGCTCGCGCTGGACCCGCAGCTCCTGCTCATGGACGAACCGACGTCGGCGCTCGACCCCGCTCGGCGCGGCGCGTTAGGTGAGACGCTTTCCGCTCTCGCGAAGCAGGGGCGGGGGCTCTTGATCGCGACGCACGACGTGGATTTCGCGCAGGACCACGCGGATCGGGTGGCGGTATTGGCCGACGGCGTGCTGGTGGAACACGGTCAGGCGCGTGACGTGCTCGCGAACCCGACGCATGCAGCGACGAAGGCGCTGCTTCAGTCGACGGAGGTCTCGCCCTGACTGCCGACCACGTGGCGCGGAGGATACGATAAAGCCTGATCAGCCGAGGACAGGACAGCCGACGACAGGAGACGCTACAGCGGCGCTCAATGCGTCGCTCTGCCGACAGGCTGGCTTCCGGCACCGCAACGCTGAAACGTCTCGACCAAGAGGCCTGCACCCGCAGACCACAGGGGCTTCAAGACGCAGAAGCGCACACCCAAGATGAGTGCGCAGTTCTTCCGCGAGGCCGGCACCAGAAACGAAGTGGTGTAGACCACATGGGAAAGGCAGCGGTGTCATTCCTCGCTTTCGCTCGGAATGACACGCTTAAAGGCGTACCATGTCGTTCGCGAGTGTCCGTCTGTAGGTGGCGCTCGCCCACCCAGTTCGGCCGTTCAGTCGACGACTCGTTAGGCCGCGGAGCGGTCTGAAAGATCGGCCAGCGACTCAGGCAGATCGATCCGTGGCCGAATGCCGCCGCATACGGGGCGCCGCGGTATCGGCAGGAACTGCGCGGCGGTCATCCGCCGGGACTAAACCCAACATGTGCGCGGTCTTCGGTAGTGCACCATGTCGTCAGACTTACTTCCGGAGACAATCCCCATGAGTTCCATACACGCTATCGCATCGCAGAGCGCCGCCGGCCTCGTGTTCGCAACGCTGACCCTCGCCAGCGGCGGCGTCGCGCTGCGTCACACGGACGACCCGGCCGCGGTGAGCGCCAGGCTTTCCGAGTGGAAGGTCGAGCTCTCACAGCCCACCATCGCAGCCGGCGTCGTGACGTTCGCGGTCACGAACACCGGCAGCATCCCTCACGCGTTCGAGGTCGAGGGACAAGGCATCGAGAAGGAGACGGACGTCATCCAACCGGGATCGAGCGCAATGCTGAAGCTCACGCTCAAGCCCGGGAACTATGACGTGTACTGCCCCGTCGGCGGCGACTCCCACAAGCACCTGGGCATGGAGACGCACCTGCGAGTCGTCGCCACTGGCTCGAGCACGTCGGACCCTAACGCGAAGCCGATTAGATCGCCGGAGCGCGCGATGGGCGGACACACGATGAGCACGCAGCAGATGAGCAACCACGAAACGAACGATGCGGCACCGGCGGTCAAGTCGATCACGGTGACAGGCGCAGGTCCCGTCATCCAGATTCTCCCCGACCCGTTCCCGTTTCCCGATAGCGCTGCTGCGATTCTTCGGCAGTTCGGCGACGAGCGAGAGGGGCTCGAGTCGCAGGTGAAGGACGGCCCGTACTCGAACAATGTGTCCCCGATCTCCGGCACATTTGCGTTCAAGGCCTGGGACAAGGGCGCGGTTCGCGACTCGGTGGACGGCGTCGCTGAATTCACGACGCAGGATAAGGCGCACTGGAGGCTCGTGCTCGATCGCGTCCAGACGAAGGACGTGCCGCATCATCCGCGGTTCGGCGGCGTGATCCTTGGCCTGTTCTATCACGGGAACACAGCCGTGCATACGCCACTCGTGCCGACGATCAACAGCGCCGTTGCGCTGTGGGCAGTCGGGCACCTGTACAAGGACGACGCGCTCGTGACCGACAACGCGATGGTGCACGTGATGTTGCTGTCGCGAACCCGTCGAGACGGCGATTTCGCGCTCGACTGCTGGGACTGCTCGAAGAACACGATCGAAGAGCTGCAGCTGCAAATCCTGCCCGGGCCAGGTGAGCCGAAGCTCGATGCGCCCGGTGGGTTCCTATTCGTCAACTGGGAGAAGTCCGCCGGCCTCGAGCCGGCTAACTGAGGAGGACGGACCAATGCATTTCCGCAGAGCAATCACCGGTTGCTGCATGCTCGCGTCGGTTGCGAGCTGCAGCGGCGCGTCGACCGGCCCTTACGGCAACACGGGTGGGCAACAACCGAGCGGCTCCGCCGGAGGAGGTGGCCCGGTGGGGGCGGTGACCCTGGGACCTGATATTCGATTCGTGAGCAGTCACAACGGGAGTCAGAATCCCGCGGTGGATACGATCCCGGCCGGCGGCACGGTAACCTGGACCTGGACCGGCTCACTGCGGCACGGCGTCCAGTCGTTAGGCTCGACGAGCTTTTCCGGTAGCGGCATCAAGAATGCGGGCGGAGCGTACTCGGTGACGTTCACCGAACCAGGCACATACCAATACGATTGCGCCGTGCATGGAACGGCGATGAGAGGCACAATCATCGTTCAGTAGCTTGAAACGGCGCACCGCGGAATACCGTGTCACGCTACTGGTGCTGCAGCCTCGGCGCATTGCCCAGCGCGCGATTGATCGCGACGTAACGCGTGAGCAGACGTCCTTCGCTCGCGACCACGTCGAATCGCGCTTGCAGGTAGCTCCGCTGGCTATCCAGGACGGCGACGAAGTCCACGGCCCCACCCTCATAGCGAGCCTGGGCGAGGTTGTACGCCTCACGCGAGCTTTGCTCGCGCGCCACTAGTTCGGTCCGCTGCTGTTGTTCGGCCGTATAACCCGTGAGTGCGTCGTCGATCTCCTTCCATGCGGAGAGCACCGTACGCTGGTACGCCACCGCGGCTTCCTGCTGCTCCAGCACTCGCAATTGCACGACGCTCTTGCGACGGCCTCGGTCGAAGAGCGGCAAGTCGAGGCTGGGACCGATCGACCAGAGACGGCTGCCCCAGCTCAGGAACTCGCTGCCCTGGTAGGACTCCGAGCCGAATTTCGCGCCGAGGCGGATGCTCGGGTACAGCTGCGCGCGGGCGACCCCGATGCCGGCGGTGGCCGCTCGCAGACGCGCTTCCGCGGCGGCGATATCGGGACGCCGGGATGCCAGCTCGGACGGCAACCCCAGCGCCAGGTCCGGCAATGTGATCGGCTGGTCGGTCGGGAGTGGTGCGAGCTCGCTCCGAAGCGTCCCCGGGTGCTCTCCGATGAGCAGCGCGATCTGGTTGGCGCTCGCCGCTTCGTGCGCCAGCAATGGCGGCAATTGTGATTTGAGCGCCGACAAGTCGGCGCGCTGTCGCTCGAGAAACAGTCCGTCGACGAGTCCACCCTCGGCCTGGGCCTGGATGATCGACAGACGGTCCTCCATCGCCGCGATCTCTTCACGCGTTAGGCGAATCAGCCGCTGCGTGCTCCGCACCTCGAAGAACCCGTTGGCCAGGTCGCTCGCGAGGCTGACGCGCGCGAGATCCAGCAGCGCGCCCTGCCGCGCAACGTCGGCGTCCGCCTGCCTGACCGACGAGCGAATCCGTCCCCAGAGATCGAGCTCCCACGAAGCGTCGAAGCCCACCTGATAGAAGCCAAACGGCTCCGCGATCAACGGCACGATCTTGTTGCGGTCGGCGCCGATCGCGTCGATAATACGGATCCCGGCGCCCCACTCGCTTTGACGCTGAGCCGTCGCGCTCGCACTCGCGCCGACCTCCGGTCCACGCTGTGCGCTCACGGTGAGCCGTTGGACGCGTGCCTGCGCGAAATGAAGGGCGGCCGTCTGCAGATCCGGGCTCACCTTGACCGCCCGGTCCTGCAATTGGTCGAGGATCGAGTCGTCGAAGGCGGCCCACCAATTGTCCGGCAGGGATGCGCCAGTCTGGATCGGAGCACGCAGCGTGTCGCTGGCGCTGCGCCATGTCGTCCAGTCGTCGGGGGCGGGTGGCTGTGGCTTGACGTATTTGGGCCCTACGCTCGCGCAGGCGCTCAGTCCCAGCGCGATCGCGCAGGACGCGACATCGCGACGTCGGCGGATCCAGGGAGTCAACACCGTCGCTCTCCAGTCGTTAGGCAAGACGGTTGCGGAACAGCCAGGCGGCCAGCGGCAGCGTCACCGCCGCGATGCAGAGCATCGGCACGAAGTCGAATCCGACTTCGTGCAGGCCGGCGCCTTCGAGGTAGACGCGCCTGACCAGATCCATGCCGAACCGCAACGGATTGGCATAGGTGGCGATCTGCAGCACGCGCGGCATGTTGCTCACCGGCGACATCAGTCCGGACAGCAGCATGAGAGGCATGATCAACAGAAACGTGTACAGCATGGCCTGCTGCATGCTGACCGACAGCGCCGAGATCGAGAGCCCGATGCCGACGGCAGCCGTCGTGAACGAGAGCAGTCCCAGATACAGCAGCCACACCGAGCCGTTCAAGGGAATTTGAAACCAGAAGCGGATGATGAGAAAAATGGTCGTGGACTGCAGCAGTCCGACGAGAATCGACGGCAACGCCTTGCCAATGAGGATCTGCATTGGCGTTAGGGGCGTCACGAGGAGCTGGTCGAACGTGCCCTGCTCTCGTTCTCGCGCCACTGACAGCGCCGCCAGCAGGAGCGTCTGCAGCATGCTCAGGGCGGCGATCAGCGCCGGCAGCATATTCCAGCGCGATTCCAGATTCGGGTTGTACCACGCGCGACGCTCGATCGTGATGGGCGGCACGCCGTTGCGTTCCTGGTTGTAGGCTGCGACGACGGCGCCGATCTGGCCGGCGGCGGCGCCGGCGGTGGTGGAGTTGCGCCCATCCAGGATCATCTGCAGCGGGGCGGCCTGGCCCGAGGCGAGCCGCGACTCGAAGTCCGCGGGAAAGCTCAGCACGAGCAGCGCCTGACCGCGGTCGATGACGTTCGCGATTTCGGTCGTGGAGCGGAGGGTAGCCACGCGGTGGAACACGCCGGTTCCGGTCAGCTTCGACAGGAGTCGCGTGGACGCAGCCCCGCCACTCTGGTCCAGGACGGCGTACGGCGCATTCGTCAGGTCGTACGTCGCGCCATAACCGAACAGCAGCGATTGCAGGAGAGCCGGGAGGAAAATCAGCGCGCGGCTGGCCGGCTCCTTGACCAGCATCAGCAGCTCCTTCCGACACAGGAACACGACCGGCGCCATGAAATCCAGCATCGCTCGCACAGGGTCAGACCAGCCGCTTGCGCAGGCTTCTGCGCGATGCCGCGATCAGCACGACGCCGTAGAGCGCCAGGATGGAGCCTTCCCGGGCGAGCATCGGCCAGTTGTTACCGGTGAGGAACAGCGTCTTGATCAACGGCATGAAGTGCGTGGCCGGGAGAAGCTGACTGACGACCCGGATGACCACCGGCATGTTTCGGAGATCGAAGATGAACCCCGACAGCATCAGGGCCGGCATGAAGCTCGCGAGCAGTGCCACCTGGCTCGCCTGGAACTGGTTGCGTGTCGCACCCGAGATGAACAGTCCCAGCGAGAGCGAGACAATGAGGTACAGCACGGAGGCGAGGGCAATCGCGCCTAACGACCCGCGTATCGGCACATGGAAGATGAATCGCGCTGCGAGCAGGCACACGATCAGATCGATGATTCCGATCACGAGGTACGGCGCCAGCTTGGCCAGCACCATCTCCAGCGGCCGCACCGGCGTGACGAACATCGATTCGAGTGTGCCACGTTCCCATTCTCGGGCGATCAGCAGCGAGGTGAGGAACGCGCCGATCAGCGTCAGCACCAGCGCGATGAGTCCGGGAACGAGATACCACGTACTGCTCGACGCTTCGTTGAACCACATGCGCGAGATGACGACGACGCTGCCGGCCCCCGGGCTCTCGTCGCCCACACGATCGGCCTGCCGTCCGGCCCACACGTTCACCGCGCCGGACACATACGATTCAATGGTCGCGGCCGTGTTGGTCTCGACGCCGTTCACCAGGAGCTGCACCTTCGCCTGTCCGCGCGCCAATTGCTCCGAGAAGTCCACCGGGATTCGAATCACGCCGCGCACCTCGCCCGAACGCATGCGCCTAACGGCGTCCGGCATGTCCGTGGTCCAGACCGGGGCGATGTACGGTGACCCCTCGAGTCCCGCCAGAACGTCGCGCGCCTGAGGCGAGCGGTCCTCGAGAACAATCGCAACCGGGGCGTTGGTCACATCGAACGAGAGTCCGTAGCCGAACAACAGGATCAGCAGCACGGGAAGGAGCAGGCCCACGGCAAGGTTGCTGCGATCGCGCACCAGCTGCCGCGTCTCCTTGCGCAGCAGCGCGACGAAGCGACGGCCGAAGCCCGACGACCTCATGCCGCCGTCCCCTGAGAGCGCTGCGCGGCGCGGGCCTGCTCGACGATCGCGATGAAAGCGCTGTTCATGTCTGCAGCGTCCTTTCCAGCTTGGGCTCGCACCTCACGCGGCGTGCCGATCGCCAGCAGATGACCCGCATCCTGAATGGCGATGCGATCGCAGTACTCGGCCTCCTCCATGAAATGCGTGGTGACGATGATCGTCACGCCCTGTTCGGCCAGCGCGGTGATCGACCGCCAGAACGCCCGCCTCGCCAACGGGTCGATCCCGCTGGTCGGCTCGTCGAGAAACAGGATGTCGGGCTCGTGTAGCAGGCCGGCTCCCATCGCGAGCCGCTGCTTGTAGCCGCCCGGCAGGTCACCGCTGCGCGCCGCCGGCTCGAGATCGAATTCCGCCAGGGTAGCCGCGACGCGCGTGCGCAGGCGCTGGCCGCGCAATCCGTAGGTGCCGCCAAAGAACTCGAGGTTTTCACGCACACTCAGATCGCTGTACAGCGAGAACTTCTGCGACACATAGCCGATGTGTGCGCGGGCCTGCGCGCGTGCGGTCCGGAGGTTGACGCCGGCGACTTCGAGGTGACCGCTCGACGCCGGCAACAGACCGCAGAGCATGCGGAACGTCGTGGTCTTGCCGGCGCCGTTGGGGCCGAGGAGCCCGAAGATCTCACCCCGGCGCACGTCGAAGGAGGTGCTGGCGACAGCGGTGAAGTCCCCGAAACGGCGAACGAGATCGCGGACCGCGATCACGACCTCGTTAGGCTCGCCCGTGTGCGCGCGACCGACCGTGGGCGCCGGAGCCGTCGCGTGCGCATCCTGCGCCTCGCTCTGTCGCAGCATCATCATGAACGCGTCTTCGAGCTCCGCGGGTCGGGGCTCCTTGATCGCCGGCGCGACCAGGGCGTCCACGCGATCACCCGGGGCGTTAGGCTGCGCGATGAAGCGCAC
>JAJKIV010000315.1 GCA_021154285.1 Gemmatimonas sp.
GCGCGGCCGTCATTCCAGCGGAAACATCACCCGTCACCGTCGCCAGCTCGAGCGATGCGCCGTCGCTGAACACGTTGTCGGTCGCCAGCGAGATCTGCGAGAGATTGCGTACGCTCGACGCATAGCCCGACGTCGCGTACACCGCATCGCACGCCGCCTTCGGCAGCGCGATCTGCGACGTCGCGATCTTGTTCGACACCGACTGCGCCGCCGTGAGGTTCTGGTACACCTCGAAGTGAATGTGCGGCCAGCGCCCCGAGTAACAGCCGGGGAAGATCGACATGAACTTCACTTTGCCGCTCGCGTCCGCTGGCTGTACGCCGCGCAGAAAGTTCTGGTTCGTGAATCCGTTCGCGTACAGCGAATAGTTGCCGGCCGCGTCGCAGTGCCAGAGGTACACGGCATAGTTCGAGAGCGGCGAGCAGCTCGCCGCCGACACGATCGTCAGCTCGAGGTTGAGCAGCACGCCACTCGCGCTTCCACTCAGGCCGCCGAAGCTCGAGCGAATGTCGCTGCGCACCACGCCGGACGTCCGCAGAGCGTTCGGTCCGTTGGAGCCATCGCCGGGGAACGGTCCGGCGGTTTCCTCTGGAATCTTGGCCGCGCAATTCGCGGAGCCGCCCGTGGTGTCGGTGCCGGTGGTGCCGTTCGCGTCCGACCCTGTGATCGAGCTGGCGTCGCTGGCGCAGCCGAGCAGCGGAATCGCACCAAGTGCGACGCCTAGCCGCGCCGTGGTGCGCAACATTCGGCGGCGGCCCATGGCCGCGCCCGTTTCCAGCAAGTCGCGATGCAGACCACCCATGTCATCATGATCGTCGTCGTGGTGGTCGTCGCGGCGAAAGTTCAGGAAGAGCATTCTGGTCTCCGGGGTCACTGTGCGTTCTGAGTGATAACCCCCGAGCCGCCGAATACCCCTAACCCGATCCGCGTTATGTTGCGAATCGCACGCCGACCACCATGAGTTGCACCGGCGTCAGCTAGGGCTGATCTGCGCGGCCTTCTTTCGCGCCTCCGCCACGACATCGTTGGCGCGCTTGTCCGCCTCCCGGATCATCGCGTCCGCTCGATCGCTGGCTTCCTTCTTCATTCGATTCGCCGCGGCCTGGGCGGCGGCTTTGGCGATCGGGTTCATGGTGCGCGCGACCAGGGAGTCGGCCCGTGTATTGGCCTCGAGCCTAACGGTATCTGCGAGCTTCTGCGCTTCCGCGCGAATCGCCGCCGCCTGCTGCTCGGCCTGGGCAATCATCTGCTCGGCTTGCGCCTGCGCCTTCTTGCGTGCTTCATCGGCCGTGGAATCCGCTTTCTGCTTCAGTGAGTCAACGCGTTGCGCGACGGCTTGCTGCGCTGCCTCCTTGACGCTTTGGCCCGTTGACGCGACGAGGTCCGCGAGGTTGGTCTGCACTGTCGGACTCGTTATGGTACCGCCCACCTTGATGGCGAGCGCGACGGTGTCAGCCGCCTGCAGATTGAGACCCGTTCGTCCAGCGCGCGAGATGAGACTGGCGATCGCCTGGTTGGCAGCGGCACCGAGGTCGGCGCGCGCAACGCGGAGACCTAACGTGTACTGCAGGGTCTGATCGAAGCCATGAGAGCCTGACACCTGGAGCGCGGATCGACCGGCACGCACGGTAAACGGGTTGACCTGCACGCGCCCGGCCTCGATCTGAATCGACGCGCGGAGGCTGTCCAGCGTCGGGTTCCGCAGTTGCTCGAGCTTCACCGCGTCCGCGATCTTGCCTAACAGTGGAAGGCCCTGGATCACGAGATCGGACGTCTTGAGCGAGCCCTTTCCGTCGAGCACGTTGAACAACGGCATCATGTCCTTCCCGAGCGCGCCGGCGAGGTGCAGGTCCGTCGACACGTTGCCGCGTGCGAACTTGGCGACCGGCGCGAGCATCTGCACCGTCGTGAGCGCGGCAAACGCGCTTGGAATGTCGACGCTCTTGAGCTGCACCTGCGTGTCGAACGTCGGCCTCAGGGAATCGACGGTCTCGTAGAACCCGTTCACGCCGATCGACCCACCTAACATATTCATGGCGAAATTGTCGAGCGTGGCGCGCTTGTCCTTCACGCGGAGGCCGCCGCGCGCATTCGTCATCTTGAGCTTCCCGTAAATCAGCTCCCCGACGGTCGCCTGAAGGCCGAAGTCGATGTTCCCGGGAACCTGAATGATCGTGAGGCTGTCGTCCGACTTCCATTCGTCGAGGTTGAAGCGCTGACTCACGAAGGTCGCGTTCCCGCGCAACGCGTCGCCGCGCAGCGCGAACGGGAGGAGATTTTCGACGGAGCCCGAGAGCTGTACGTCGCTGCTGCCGATCTGCGCCGCGAAAGAGCGAAGGTCGGCGCGCTGCGGTGAGATCTGCAGCGAGGCTTCCCGGACGGCCACATCGCGCGGGATATCAGCGCTCTTGAGCGTGAGATCGCGCACCCCGAGGTTGCCGCGTGCCGAAATCTGGTCGTACTGCTTCTTGTCCACGTACGACATGCGCGTGCGCACGGCGACGTCCGCGTCGATCTTGCCCGTGAGCTCCTTCACGCTGGCAAGCTTCACGGTCTTGCGCAGATCGGCGAGGTCGAGCTTGCCCGTTAGGCGGAGATCTACATCGGGGTCGGAGATCGGCGTCCGCAGGACGAGGGTACCGTCGATTGGCTGGCCTCCGATCGCGGCGTGAAACCGCTCGAGACGAACCATCGTGCTGTCCACATCGCCGCCGGGGTTCCGAACCAGGAGGGCGAGCGCGATGTCGCGAGCGGGCAAGGGAAGATCCGGGTACTGAAACGCGCCGTTTGCCACATTCGCGTTGATCGCGAACGACGGGAATGCCTTCGGTCCGTAGTCTCCCTTCACCTGACCGGAGAGCGTGAGGACCCCGGCCGTCTTCAGCTTCTGGAAATCGCGCATATAGATCGCCGGCACGAGCGACAGGATGTGCCGGAAGTCGGTACGCGGTGTGTTGAACGCGAGGTCGAGGGCGACGTTGTCACCGCGCGTCGTGGCGGATCCGGTGAGCGCGAGTCGCAGGTCGTTCAACCGGATCTCGTTCTTCGCGAGCGTGAACTTCTGACTGCTCTTGTTGCGCATGTCGGCGTTCACGTCGACGGCGAGGTCCAGCGCGACGTGATTGAGGTACGGAATGCCCGCGAATTGCACCGTCACGGAGTCGCCGTGCGCCTGCGTCGAAATCGTAAAGAGGTCCGTCGCGAAGTCCCCGCTGAGCGACTGGCGGTATCCCACCAGCGATGCGAAGAGCCGCGATTTCCGGTCGTCGAGCGAGATCGTCGCGTTGCGGATGTCGAATTTCCGGAGGCTCACCTTGAAAGGACTCGACGGCTGCTGCGCGGTGGCGGGCGTCTTCTTCGTGATGTCCCAGTTCGCGCTGCCGTCGTCGAGGACCTTGAGCGCGACCACAGGCCGCTCGAGCTCGATGGAGCGAACGACGATAGCGTCGCCTCCGCGATAGTTGCGCCACACGCTCCCGAGATCGAGCACGACGTCGAGCCGGTGGATCCGGGCCAGCGTGTCGCCGGCAAAGAGCCGCTTGCCCGCGATACTCAGGTCATCGAGCCTGAGCGTGAGGTTCGGAAAATCACCGAACAGTGAGAGACCGGCGTCGCGCCAGTCCACGCGCGCCTCGAGTGCCGAGTTGACCTCGGTCTTCACTCGCGCGACGATGCGGTCACTGAACAGAAATGGCAGCGTCGCCAGTGCGACGAGCAGGACGACGATCACGGTTCCTGCGCCAACGAGGATCTTCGCCCGCGTCTTCATGAGAATGCTCCCGATCGCATTTCGAATTCTACTGCAGTTGGTGGCGGCCGGGCTCGCGGCTCGTTCGGTCTGACGGTATCCTTGCGCCTCCCGAAGACGATTTGGAGGAGTCGATGATTCGTTCGCGCGTGGTCGCGCTCGTGATGGGGGTGCTGCTACCTGGTTGCGCGAGCGGCGGGTCGAGCCAACACACGGCCGCCTTGCCCACGACGGGGGACACATCGGGCGCCACGATCGCGCAGATCTACTTTTGGCGCGCGAAGCCCGGGAAGGTCGAGGAGTACACGCGATACATTCGCGAGCGCGCCGAGCCGATCGATGCCGAGGCGCGGCGGTCGGGGGCGTTCATCTCGGTCACGACGTATCAGGCCTCCGATACGACCGTGCCGTGGACCCACATGCGCGTGTTCCTCCTGCGCGACTCGACGCAGCTCCGCGCGCTCGGCGACGCGCTCACCGCGGCAGGCGTTCGCCTCGAGCCCGACAGCGTGAAGCGTCGCCAGCAGAGCGACTACTCGGCGTCACTCCGGGATCGGGTGGGCTCGACCGTGGTGAATCTCGTTAGGTAACGCCCCTCATTTGTACTGCACGCCGTGCTTCACCACGACATCGACACGCTGCAGGAGGTCGATGTACCGCAACACGTCTCCGCGCACCGCGATGATGTCCGCGTACTTGCCGGCGCTCACCGTGCCAACATCGCGATCGACCTTCATTGCCACCGCCGGCCAGTACGTCGCGGCGCGGATCGCGACCATCGGGTCTACGCCAAGAAGGTTGACCCACGTCGCCAGCTCGTTCCAGGTCGAGCAGCAGTGGAAGTTCATCGGGACGCCCGAGTCCGTGCCGATCAACAGCACCACGCCCGACGCCTGCAGCTGCTTGAACTTCCGCCCGAGCGTTGGCCGGCGGCTCGGGACCATCGAGAAGTACGCGAGCTGGTCGGGATGCGCCAACGACTGCTTGATGTCGGCCACGATCGAATCCGGCAGCCCGACGTGCCACGCGGGGTCATCCACGCGCTCGGGGTTGTCACGCAAATACTCGTAGTTGTACAGCACGTCGATCGTCGGCGTCCAGAAAAATGGGCCGGCTGCACCACGCGCCGTTCGCTCGCGCAGTGCCGACATGATGTCGTCAGGATACTCCGGCGCCGTCGCGAGCCCCGTGTGTTCGAAGTCGTCGACTCCGGCTGCGAGACCTCGGCGAATCTCTTCGGGGCGATGCGCGTGCGCGACGACCATGAGGTTCGCCTTGTGCGCTTCGTCCACGACCGCCCGCACTTCCTCCATCGTCATCTGATCCTGATCGATCATCTTGATGACGTTCACGCCGGCTTTGGCCAGCCGCCGCACTTTCTCGCGCGCGTCAGCCTCGCCCTTCACACCCCATCGGAAGTACTCGGTGCCAGGATACGGCTCGTGCTGGATGAACGGTCCGGATACGTAGAGCGTCGGGCCCGGGATCTTCCCGAGGTTGATCGCATCGCGCACGGCGATGCTCGCGCCTAACGGGCCGCCGAGGTCTCGCGCACTCGTCACGCCGGCGAGGAGCAGCTGCTTCGCCGACGCCGGCATGATCACGGATTCCTGAAGCGGCGGGTAGGTCTTGTCCCAGTGCGCGTAGTCGCCGTGCCCGTTGATCATGAGGTGCACGTGCATGTCCCACAGCCCGGGCAACACGCTCATCCCCTCGGTCGAGATGACCTCGGCGCCAGCGGGAACGGCGAGTGTTCCCACCTGGCCGACGGCGCGAATGCGCTCGCCGTCGAGAATGATCACGCTGTTTCTGAGCGGTGCTCCGCCGTAGCCGTCGATGAGCGTTCCGCCGACGAGTGCCTTGACGCGCGCATTCTGCGAGGCCTGACCACTCGCGAGCTGCTCCGTAGTGGCGAGGAGGACCGCGAGGATCGCAATGATGCGCGGAATCACATGGGTTCGCATGGCTGAGCTGGCAAAGGGGTCGGGGAATCGTGGCAACGATTCGAGTCAGCGCAAGGCTCACCACCAACTTTTCATTCTCGCGGGCTGTCCAAGCCCGTACCTCGTTGCCGCACTCTACAGCTTCCAGACACCAAACGAATCGCATGAGCACCTCGCGCGACGACATTCGATACGCGCTGCGGCGTATCCGACGGGAACCCGCCTTCGCCGCGTTCGCGGTGGCGATCATGGCCATCGGCGTCGCTGCGGTGACGGCAGTCTTCAGCGTGATGAGTCCTCTCATGCTGCGGCCGCTGCCGTTCGCCCATCAGGAACGACTCGCCTGGATCGCGGGAGACCCCAGCGGCGGACTGTCGTCCGTCACGTCACGCGCGTTCAACCTGCGCGACTACCGCACCTACAATCGGTCGTTCGAGGCGGTCACCGGTTTTGACGCGTTCTTCGACTACGACAGCTACAACCTCGTGAGCGATGGGCCACCAGAGCGGCTCGTCGGTGTTGGTGTCGTTCA
>JAJKIV010000316.1 GCA_021154285.1 Gemmatimonas sp.
GTCCACGACTATCGATTCGCCGTCTGTTTACGTTAGATTTGCCGTACACTCCCACTCAAGGAATTCATGGCCAAACAGAAGTCACGTCGTCGCAGAGAGGTTGCGGAGCCCACAGTGTTCGAGCAGGCCCGCGATGAGCTGTTTCAGCACATCATGCGGTGCGCTGTCATCGGCGCAGAGCCGGAGCACCAGGTCGAGTGGTTCGACGAAACAATGAAGTACTTGGGCGATCGGTACCACGAGCTGTCGGAAGGCGAGCTCAAGGATCTTCGAACGCTCGGCGAGCGCTTCGCGGCTCCTCCAAAAGCGAAGACTCCTGAGGTCGACGCCGCTTCGGCGGCCTAGGCTCCAGTCGCTATAGAAAACGCCCCGTTCACGGGGCGTTCTTGTTTTGCGTGCTGACTGGCGGGGCCTCGGCGCGCGCAAGCTCGCGCAGGCAGGTCGGATCACCATCGACTCGGTAGAAATGCACGCCGTTGCGCACGGCGGGCGCCGCCGAGTCCTGCACGGCCTCAGTGAACACGCCGGGGCATCGCTGCGCGAGCGCCCGTAACGGCACGGCTGCCCGTCCGGGCGCGCCATCCCAGATGATGACGGTGTCGACGGAATCTGCGAGCAGCTGACTCGCGAGGAATCGAAACGGCTGGTCGAAGACGCTCCTCCCGAGCGTAGGCTCCTCGGGATTCGGGATCGAGGTGCGACGCCCGGTGCGGAGATAGATGGCGCCTCCCGCCTCGACCATGATGTGGGCATCGGGTCTCGTGTTGGCGTCGATCCAGTCGACCATCTGCGACGTGGCCACCACGTAGACTGAACGCGACTGGCCTCTCGCCTGCTCCGCCCTGAGGCGGCCGTTCGCAATCAGGACGGCAACCGTCACGAGCGCGACGCACGCGAGCGCGACTCGGCGCACAGCAGTGGGCACCATGACGAGCGTTCGCTGCGCCGCAAAAGCGGCGGCCACCCCCAACACGGGAAGCACCGTGGTCAGAAAACGGTCCTGCACGTACGGCCAGATCGCGAGCACGCCTAACGTGACCACGATGGTCGCGGACATCGCCGGAAAGCGCCGCACGAGCAGACCCACGCCAACGACGCCGGCCAGCAGCATGGCGCTCGCGAGCGCGAGCGTCTTCATCGAGACCCACCCGACCAGCACCTCCGCCGCGCTCTGCCAGTAGAGCGGCACGCTGATCTTCGTCATGGCCAGGACGAACCGAGTGAGCTCGCCCACCCCACCGATCGGAATCCACGAGAGGTAGCCATTCTGGTCCGGCAACGTCGACAACGGGCCTCTCGCCATCATGGCCCCGTGCCAGACGGCCCATCCGACGAGTGGGATTGCTGTCGTCGCGGCGACGACCGCCCACTGTCGCCAGCCGATCCGGACGATCGCGAGGACACCCAGCACAACCGCCGCGATCGCCATTCCCTGTGTCCTCGCGAGTGCGGTCGCCGCCAGGGTGAGTCCCAACGCGAGCGACGTTCCGGCCGCGGGGACGGCCGACTCGGCCGATCGCGTTAGGCGCCTGACGAGCACGAGGGACGTCGCCCAGCCAAGCAGCATCCAGGGTTCGCTCGCCGCCCCGCTGAAGTAGAACATGGTGCGGTCGGTGACGATCGGCACGGCGACGAACAGCAACGCGACCACGGCGCTCACCGACAGCTCTCGCCGCGCGAGCCACCACAGCACGCCAGCGCTCAGCGAGACGACGACGATATTCAGCCAGAGCGCCATCGACGCGACGCCGTCGAGCGTTCCGAACGCCCGCCAGCAGAGCGCGTAGATCGCCGGCAGGAGCGGTGGAAACTTCGCGTGAACCGGAGTGCCGACGAGCTGAGCGGAACGATAGCCGGTCCCGTCGGCGATCGACTTTCCGACGGAGAGATACACGACGTCGTCGTAGAGACGACCGAGCGTGGCAACGGCCGGCGGACGAGATACCGCGTACGCGACAACCACCACGACGGCCACGGCCGCACACTCGAGCAGCAGCGCGCGAGCGCTCCGTTCGGTCTCGTGCCGGCTTCCCTGACTCACCGTATCAGCGACGACCGCGCATCGCACGCCGAAGCGCGACGCCGACGCGGACGCCACCACCGAAACCCAGCTCGATGGCTGGCACCACGTGGCCCGTGACCGGCCCTTCCGCCCCAATCACGCCCACGAGCACCGCACGCCATTTCTCGGATCCGTCGTAGATTCCACCGATACCGGCCGCGGCGTACGGGGCCCATCGAGACTCTCGCAGCGGATCCACAACGAACCGGACGAGGCCGTCTACGCGGCCGGCGGCGGCTGCATTCCCGCCCGACCAGGCCTGTCCAAGCGCAGCGACGACGCCGAGTCGAACGTACGTCGTCGCCGGGACGTTTAGCCCGAACCCGAGGTGAGCCGCCGCGGCTCGCGAGCCGATGTAATCCGCGCGCACCTCGGGTTGAAACCGCTGCGCAGGTTGCTGGCTTCGCTGCTGGGCGTGCGCTTCGCGGGTCGCGGCTGAGATCGCGAGACCTGCACACGTGACTGCTCTGCTCCAGCTGCGCGAGCCGGGGCGAGGCTTCACGTCGCGCGCTCGCGCCAGAGCGCCAGCGTGTAGTCCGCGATCGACGCAGCCGATGCGGCGCCGACCACCCGCACCAGCGACGGCACGATCGTCGGCGTGGCGATGACCGCCATCAGCGTGAGGAGCTGCAATGCGGTGACGAGCTTGCCGAGCAACCGTGCGCGGAAGACCACCGCGCGAAGCCACGGAACCGAGCGCGCGACGAGAAATCCAATGAGCGTCGCGATATCGCGCGACAGCAAAATGAAATACGCGCCGGTCGTGATCGCGTCCTCGACGACGTATGTCGTTACCGCCGTGAGCACGAAGAGTCGGTCGGCGATGGGGTCGATCAGCGCGCCCGATTTCGTCGTCGCGCGCTGGCGGCGCGCGAGCCAGCCATCCAGAAAGTCGGTGCCCGAGGCGGTCAACAACACCGCAAACCGGAAGACCGGATCGTGAACGAAGACGAACGCGGCCGCGAGCAGGAGGCGCGACATGGATACGGCGTTCGGCAATGTCACGAGAGGCTCGCGGTTCATGCCGCAAACTAAACTGGGGCAAAGCGCAGCGGCCAGCGTGTGCGACCCGTGTGTGATCGGGTTCCTTGTGTTCGCGTTCCTGTGCGGATATCCTGACCCGGTCCTCGAGCTCGCGCGACGCCTCGTCGCCCTGGAGAGTCCATCTCACGTGTCGCCGACGTTCAGCCATCTCAGCGCCGATTTCGTCGGCGCTCTGCCTTCTCAACTCGGCGACGCATCGTTGATCAGCGGCTTGTTGATTGCCGGTGCCGGCGCGGCCGGGTTCACCGCCGTCGGCGCGCCGGTCGTTCGGAAGCTGCCGGGAGACGCCGTCAGTGCCGTGCTGCTTCTCAATGATTGCCACATGTCGGCGCACACGTTCCCGTCCGACCACCTAATGCTGCTGGACATCCTGACCCTGTCGACGCACGACCCGCAGAAGGCGCTCGACGTTTTCACGCGCCGGGTGACCGCGCGTGAGGTGAGATGCGAAAAGCGTTCGCGCGGCTGACGCCTCATCTGCCGATACGTCGCACAGGGAGGTCCGCCTCGTGCGCCTGAGAGAGGTACTGCCGTACGCGTTCTACGCGGCGTCCGCGCTCGTGCTTTTGTGGGACGTGTTCCTTGCCGGGCAGATCGCGCAGCTGCGGCGCGCACCGCGGTTTTTCCGTGGCGTGACCGCAATCGGCGGCTTGCTCATCGCGCCTGCGATGCTGGTCGCGGTCACGTCCGCGTCGATCCTGAATGGGCGGGCGATTCATGTCATCGCATGGGTGTGGCCGTTGACCCTTTCGATCTTCGCGTTGCAGGCGACGTACGCGGTTGGCAAGGGGCTCGTGACGCCATTCATCGGGTTCCCGATCGCCGCGTACGATATCATCGTCGCAGCGTCGGCGATCATACGGTACGAGGCCTACAGCGGTCAGGATCCCTCGGCTACGGCGCTCGCCATTACGGCCGCGCAATCCAGCGCGTTAGGCTTGATGCTCGGCCGGGTAGCACTGTTCTCACCCTTCGCCGTGCAGCTGCCGTTCCTCGCGCCGGCGTACCCCGCCCGATGGCGGATCAGCGCAACGGTGCGTGGCACCCTTGCGGTGCTCGCGTTGGCGTTCACGATCGTGTTCGCCGCTCAGCTGCCGAGCGGCGTCGTTGCGGTACGAAGCTATGCGACCTTCGCGCAGGAACGACTGCAGGAACGTCCGCGTGGTGATTTCACCATCGGGCTGAGAGTCTTTCCGGCGCTCAACGACGCGCCTCCGCCCCTCGCGCTGCGCAATGACATGGCGCTCGTGGATTCGGTCGGGCTCGGCGCGATTGCCGTCGTGATCGATCCAGCAGGCGCTCGCCTTGCCGCACTCGATTCGCTCGCCCGTTCGGTCGAGGATGATCGGCGCGACAGCGTCCTCCTGATCGTGTCGGTCGGATACGACCGCAATACCCGGGAGGCATATCGCGCCTCGCCCTCCGCGTACATGCGCGCGCGACTCGCGGCGGTGGACCGCATCGTCAGGCGGCTCAAACCCGACATCATTCTTCCGGCGCGCGACCCGTACACGGAAGGCACGCGTGCCATGGGACGCGTGCCGCTCGCGTGGTGGCAGGAGTTCCTTGGTCAGGCATCCGCGAACGCGCGAAAGGTGAGCAATCGCGTGCACGTCGGCCTTGCGGCATCATCGTTCGTCGGCGCCGACAGCGCGCTCTATGCGTGGGCGAGCCGGCCGGGTTCGCCGATCGATGTGGTGGGGTTCTCGTTCTACCCGTCGTATGACGGAGGCGGCTCGCTGAACGCGCGGTTGCACGTAGCCGACCGATGGATGCGCGGCACGACGAAGAACCACTGGGTGTTCGCCGCCGGTGCGTACCCGGTGGCGCATGGAGAAACGAGTCAGGCCCGGGCGCTGTGGGGCACGTTGGCGTGGGCGACGAGCCACGCACCAGTAAAGGGCCTCATCGTCGAAAGCGCAGGCGACTACGACTCGCTGACCGGTCTTCGCGCGCCCGGCGGCCGTATCCGCCCAGCCCTCGCGGCACTCGAGCGCGCAGTGGCCGCGATGGCCGAAACGGCGACACAATAGTACGCTCCGTATGGGGTCAGACTCCTTTCGTGACGTTCCATTGCCAAGGCAATGGAACGTCACGAAAGGAGTCTGACCCCATTTTTATCATATCGACGCATGGCTGTGACGATCCCATGCGCCGACGAGTTAGGCAGAGACACTCGATCTCCGAGGTCCCATGCGTCTGAGCGGTCTGCTCGCTACCGTCGCCGTCGTCGCCGCATGCAGTGACGCTACCGGGCCCTCGGGCGGCGCGCGACGGATCACGGAGCTGCCCCGCGCGCTCTCGAGTGGCGAAGAGGCGGTGATCGGTGCCAGCAATGCGTTTGGGTTCAACCTGCTGCGCGAGCTCGACCGCACACGTGCCGACTCGAACATCTTCATGTCGCCCCTCAGCGCCTCGATGGCGCTTGGCATGACGATGAACGGGGCATCGGGCCAGACGTTCGACGAGATGCGGTCGACGCTCGGCTTCGGTGCGCAGCCGTCCGCGGAGATCAACGCCTCGTATCGGTCACTGATCGACATGCTTCGCGCGCTGGACCCGACCGTGGACGTTCGCATCGCCAACGCGATCTGGTACCGCACGGGGTTTCCGTTCGACGCGACCTTCCTCGATGAGTCGAAGCAGTTCTTCGACGCGAAGGTCGCCCCGCTGGACTTCGCCGCGGCCGGCGCCGTGCCCACGATCAACGACTGGGTGAAAGCAAGCACGAACGGCAAGATCGACAACATCGTCGACGGGCCAATTCCGGCCGACGTCGTGATGTACCTCATCAACGCAATCTACTTCCATGGCGCCTGGACGACCCGATTCGACAAGAGCCTAACGAAGCCGGACCAGTTCACGACGGTCGACGGCTCGGCGGCGCCCGTCGCCATGATGCATCGCACCGACACGGTTCGCGTCGCCGAGACGGCGGACATGCAGGTGGTGGAGCTTCCCTACGGCGGCGGTGCGTTCGCCATGACTCTTCTGCTCCCGAAACCGGGCGGGTCGCTTGCCGCCATGGTCTCGTCGCTCTCGTCCGACGTATGGCGGTCGACAGTGGCCGCGGCGACGCCGCAGAAGGTCGATCTCTACATGCCGAAGTTCTCACTGCGCTGGGACGCGTTGCTCAACGACCCACTGCAGTCGTTAGGGATGCGGCTCGCCTTCCAGGGCGACGTCGCTGACTTCACGCGCATGTCGCGCGCGGCCGGGAACCAGCTTTATATCAGCAAGGTGAAGCAGCAGGCGTTCGTGGACGTGCACGAGGAAGGCACGGAGGCTGCCGCCGCGACGTCCGTGGAAATCAGCGTGACGTGCACGTGCGGGCCGCCGGTGATCCGGATCGATCGACCGTTCGTGTTCGCGATCCGGGAGCGGCTGTCGGGCACGATTCTGTTCCTGGGAAAGATCGTTAGGCCACCAGCCTAACGTTGACTCGACATCGCGGCGATGCCAGCCTGTTTAAGGCTGGCATTGCTGTCTTGTCGGCGGGGTGTCGAGATCCGTGCGGGCCAGCGAGCACTCGCTGGGTCGAGCCGGGTGCCGTCGGGCGAGTGCCCGCGCCTCGGCGACGATGATCTCAACGAGCCCCGCGCCACGATGATCTCAACCAGCCCGGCGCCGCGATGATCTCGACCTGACGCGCGCCGTGACGAGGCTAAACGGTCTTCATCACGCCGCGCACGACTCCTTCCACGCGACGCTGCTCCACGAAGTATCGGCGCGCCGCATCGCGGATCTCCGCCCTCGTCACCGCGCGAATGCGCGCGTCGTGTTCGTCCAGCTCGTGGAGGCCCGAGCCATAAAGCCACGCATCCACGAGCTCGCCGAGAACCGCCGCTCCGCTCTCCTGGCGAATGGCTCGCGTTCCGATCGCGTACGTCTTCGCCCGCTCCAGCTCCTCGGCCGTCACCTCCACTTCGCGGAGCTTCGCGAACTCGGCAAGGAGGCCACGCCGCGCGACCTCCTCGCGGTCCGGCGACGTCGCGATGTAGGAGATGAAGGTTCCGGCGAGCAGGCGCTCACTGGCATACGCCTGCACCGTATACGCGAGCGACTGACGATCGCGGAGCTCGTCGAAGAAGCGACCGCCAAGCCCACTCGCGATTCCCGCAATGAGCGACGTCGCGAATCGATCGTCGTCGCGGCGTGCAGGCCCGTCGAAGGCGACCACCAGCGCCGTCTGTGACTTGTCGCGAGACTCCGCGAGCACCGCCGTTTCCTGCGGCCAGTGGGGCGCGGGAACGAGCTCGCCCGGCGCGGCAACGACCCCGTCGAACGCGAGGCCCA
>JAJKIV010000317.1 GCA_021154285.1 Gemmatimonas sp.
AAGAACTCCTGGTCCGCCCGCTCGACGAGATGGATGAGCTGACGCGCGAGGCGACGACCCGCGGCGGTTGGGCGTAGCGCATACGCGCGCGAGTCGCGCGGATGGTCGGTGCGACGCACGAGCTTTTTTCGCTCGAGCGCGCGGAGTACCTGCGACGTCGTCATCGTGTCGGTGCGCGCGTGGCGTGCGAGCATGACCTGCGTCACAGGTTCACCCTGCTCCGCGAGCGACGTGACGCTGGCGAGGAGCATCACCTGCAGGTGCGAGAGGCCGGCATCGCGGAGCGCTCGGCGCTGGCCGCGCTGCCAGCGGTTCATCGCCTGCCAGAGGAGCACGCCGGGACTTGCAACGGGTGAGGCGAATTGCGGCGGTAGGCGCTTGGGCATCAGGCTGCTTCATCTCGAAGGAAGTACGCTTATCATAAGCGCGCATACTATACGCGCAACACTAAAAATCGACAAAAAGTCATTGCGCGACAAAATCACGGTTCTTATCATTCGCCCGTCGCGCACGCATGGCATCTCTCTTGCCGCTGCAGACGTGCGAACGCTCCCCTCGCACAACTCGACTCGTTGTCCGCCGGAGTGTGGATGCCGCGAATCGGATTCGCGTACAATCAAAAGCCAGAGTCGCCCACGACCCAACGTCCCGACGACGAAGCGGTACGCGGCGACGACGAACCTCCCAGTAGGCGCCGGGACGCCAGCGCGTCCCGGAACTCCGATGCACCGGCGTCGACCGAAATCGCGCACTCGGTCACCGTCGGGGGAAGTTTCGCCACCCCCGCACATTCCGCGGGATCCAACGGCTCACGATCGCACAGCACCGCGTCGAACGGCCATTACGCGAACGGCGCCGCGTCCAACGGTCGTCAGCCGAGTGACGCTTCGTCGAAGGGCGCGCCGGCGAACACCGCCGCTGACGACGAGTTCGCCGAGTGGGACAGCGCCGACACGATCGACGCCGTCGCCAACGCACTCTCCGCGCTCGGCGATGTGATCCGCCTCGAAGCCAACGCCGACTTCCCGCAGAACCTCCGCGACTCGCGCGTCGACATCGTCTTCAACATCGCCGAAGGTCTGCACGGCGTGAACCGCGAAGCGCACGTCCCCGCGATCTGCGAGTTCTACGGCATCCCCTACTCGGCGAGCGATCCCTTCACGCTCTCGCTCTGCCTGGACAAGGCGAAGACGAAAGAGGTCTTCGCGTATCACGGAGTGCCGACAGCACCGTTCGCGGTGGTTCGCGAGCAACGGGAACTGGGAACAGGGAACCGGGAACAGAGAGTCCACACGGGACCACAGTTCCCGGTTCCCAGTTCCCGGTTCCCGCTGTCCCGCTTCCCTCTCTTTGTTAAGCCCGTACACGAAGGATCGTCCAAGGGAATAACTGAAGCGAACTACTGCGAAACACCGGAGCAGCTCCGCGCACAGGTCGAGTTCCTCCTCGAGCACTACCAGCAGCCCGTGCTCATCGAGGAGTACCTCCCCGGTGCCGAGTTCACCTGCGCAGTACTGGGTAACGGCGACGAAGCACGCGTGCTTCCAATCGTCGGCATGAACTTCGAAGCGCTCCCGCACGGCGCGCTTCCCGTCTACGGCTTCGAGGCGAAGTGGATTTGGGACCGCCCCGAAAAGCCGCTCGAGATTTTCGAGTGTCCCGCGCGGATCACTGAGGAGTTGCGGCGCACGATCGAAGACGTCGTGCTTCGCGCCTACCGCGTGCTTGGCTGTCGTGACTGGTCGCGGATCGACGTCCGACTGGACGCGTCAGGCAAGCCGAACGTGGTCGAGGTCAATCCCCTTCCCGGGATTCTCCCCAACCCCGCGGACAATTCCTGCTTTCCGAAAGCGGCGCGGGCCGCCGGGATGAGCTACGACGAGCTCATTCAGGCGTGTCTCGTTCACGCCGCAGAACGGCAGGGTATCGATCTTGGCGTCACGGCCGGAGCGCTCACGGCCGCGGCGCGGTAGTTCTGAGCAGCGCACTTCGAAATCCGGGACGGAGTTCTACATGAAAGTCATCGTGCTCTTCGATGGCGTTTCGGCGTTGGGAAAATCTCCCGACCTCGCCATCCTCGAGACGGTTGAAGCAGTCGAGTCGGCGCTCGTCGCCGACGGACACGAGCCCACGCGCATTCCAGTGAACCCCGACGGTCGGTGGATCGAGCGCGTGCGCCGCGCCAAGCCCGACCTCGCGTTCAACCTGTGCGAAGGCATCGACGGCGTCGCATCACTCGAGTCATCCGTCATCTCGTCGCTCGAGTTGCTTGGCATTCCGACCACGGGCAGTGGCAGCTGGACCACGTCGATCTGCCTTCGTAAGCACGTCGTCAACACGATGCTCGACGCGGCCCAACTGCCGGTCCCTCGCTTCGGCGTCGCGCGCGCTGGCAGCCCGCTGCCGTCCGTCGGCTACCCGGCGATCTGCAAGCCCGCGGCGGAAGACGCGTCGCTCGGCGTCGAGCAGCGCTCCGTGGTGAAATCCGCGCGCGCACTTCACGCGCGCGTGACCGCGATGCACGAGGAATGGGACGACGTCATCGTGCAGCGCTTCATCGCGGGGCGTGAGGTGAACGTCGGCATTCTCGGGAACCAGGTACTCCCGATCGCCGAGATCGACTTCTCCGGGATGCCCGACGAGTACTGGCGCATCGTCTCGTACCGATCGAAGTGGCAGACCGGGAGCGATGAGGATCTCGGTTCGGTGCCGCATTGCCCGGCCGATCTTCCGGATGCGCTCACGGCGGAGCTCGGGCGGATCGCACTCGCGGCGTGGCGCGTGGTCGGCGGCGCGGGCTATGGCCGAGTGGACATGCGCATCGATGAGTCGGGACAGCCGTGGATTCTCGAGGTGAACGCGAATCCCGACTTCGCGCCGACCGCGGGACTCGCGCGCATGGCGCGGACGGCGGGGCTCGACTACGCGGCGATGGTGCGACTCGTGTGCGACGAAGCGCTCGCGGGTCGCCAGGCGGCGACCGAAGATCGTTGGACTCGCAAGCAACGGCTGTCGGGAGTCGAGGCGGTCGGGTGAACGAGCCTCCCGGGTCTCCCGCATTTGCGATCGGTGCGATCGAGCCGTCTCATCGGTCGCGCATCGCAGAGATTCTCCGAAGCACGGAGAATTTTCGCGACGAAGAAGTCGACGTCGCCCTGGAGGTCTTCGACGCGGCGTTTGGCGACGAGGACTATGTGCTCGTCGGAGCGTTTCTCAGTCGGGAATCGGGAATCAGGCATCGGGAATCGATGGGTCCTGAGGCCGTTCCGATTCCCGATGCCCGATTCCCGATTCCCGACCTGGTCGGTTTCGCCATCTACGGCCCGACGATGGGCACCGACCGGACCTACGATCTCTACTGGATCGCCGTCGACCGCTCCGCACAGGGAACGGGCTGCGGTTCCGTATTGCTCTCAGAGGTAGAACGCAGACTGGAAGCGCTGCACGCTCGGATGTTGGTCATCGAAACATCGTCCCGATCCGATTACGCCGCCACGCGGACGTTCTATCTCCGCCGTGGCTACGTCGAGGCGGCTCGCATCCGCGAGTTCTACGCGCGACAAGACGATCGGATCATCCTCACCAAACGGTTAGCAGGTAGCCCGCGAGAGGGCTGGGGAGCGGTTGCATGAGCGAGTGGCAGAAGATCCTGAAGGACGACGCCGTCGCCACGCTGGACAAGCTGGCCGAGAAGTTCGGGCACGACGTCATCGACGTCGAAGCGCTCAAGCCGGCGTTCGACAACTTTCAGATGCGCATCACGCCGTCCGCGCTCGAGCAGATCAAGCGCGTGGGCGATCCGATGTGGAATCAATACGTCCCGACGGTTCAGGAGCTCGACATCGTCGACGGCGTCATCGACTCGCTCGATGAAGATGCCGACTCCCCGGTGCCGAACATCACACACCGGTATCCGGACCGCGTGCTCTTTCTCGTGAGCCCGGTCTGCGCCAGCTACTGCCGGTTCTGCACGCGTCGTCGCAAGGTCGGGGATCCGGAGAAGATCCCGCTCAATCAGTACGAGTCCGCGTTCGAGTACATCCGGCAGCATCCGGAGATTCGCGACGTCATCATGTCGGGCGGCGACCCGATGATGCTGAGCGACCGGCGGCTCGAATATCTGTTCCAGAATCTGCGCGCCATTCCGCACGTCGAGATCATCCGCATCGGGAGCCGCATCACCTCGCACCTCCCGGAGCGCATTACGCCGGAGTTCTGCGAGATGGTGCAGAAGTACCACCCGGTGTACATGAACACGCACTTCAATCATCCCGACGAGCTCACACCGCGCGTACGTCAGGCGCTCGACATGCTCGCCAGGGCCGGCATTCCGCTCGGATGTCAGACTGTGCTGCTGCGCGGGGTGAACGATGATCCCAAAGTGATGATGAAGCTGATGCATGAGTTGCTGAAGGCGCGCGTGCGTCCCTACTACATCTACATGGCCGATCAGGTCGCGGGCGGTGAGCATTTCCGCACGACGGTCCAGAAAGGTCTCGAGATCATCAAGGCGCTGCGCGGCTGGACATCGGGCCTCGCGGTTCCGCACTTCGTCATCGACGCGCCGGGCGGTGGCGGCAAGGTGCCCCTGCTTCCCGAGTACGTCGAGGAGATCACCGACGACTCCGTCACGTTCCGCAACTACGCGGGCGAGCGTTATGTGTACAAGCAGCCGAAGCAGAGCGGCGCGTGCGGATCGGAACCGATCCAGGTTCCGGACATCGTGCCGATCGCCGTGGGACAATCGGCGGCGAGTAAGGCCAAAGAGCGGTCGTCGAAGACAGGAAAGGTCACGCGGCGACGGCGTTCAGCCGCTGGCTGAGCGTCGCGACGTCGGCCGGCGAAACCACCAACGAGGGCCAGATGAGTTCATCTGGCCCTCGTTGTTCTTGCGCGCGTCGCGCACGCGCCGTAGGGTCAGGGCGTTCGTGGTTGGGGTGGTCCGCCTGACAGTCGTGGTGAATACATCGACCGCACGCTCTGGCGTGCGCCAAGGAGAAGTGCCATGGCAGTGATCCCTCGTTCACATCGGCGATTCGCTTTCCGCACGCCCGCTCGTTTCGTCGGCGGTCCGCTCGCGCTCGTGACGGCCGCCGTTATCGCGTTAGGCATCACCGGTTGCGGGTCGTCCGCGGCTCCGGGCATCGCGTCGGCAGGCGGCGGGCCCAAACCGAGCGCGACGGTCATCACCGCTGACGAGATCGCGAAGGTGAGCGTGACGAACGGGTACGAGGTCGTGCAGAAGCTCCGGCCCGCAATGCTGAGTCAACGGCAAGTCGCGTCGGCACACGGACAGGGTGGCGTAGCCGCGGACGCACCGCCCATCAAGGGGACCGCCGTCGAGTCGGGTCAGGTAGTCGTCTACATGGACGGGACGCGACTCGGCGGCGTCGAGCAGCTTCGGCAAATCACGGCGTCGACCATCGCGACCCTGCGCTACTACAGCGCGTCCGAAGCGCAGCTCAAGTGGGGCTCGAATCATCCCGGCGGTGCGATCGAGGTCATTTCAAAGAACTGACGGGGGGACGGACGACGGGCGACGGCAACGGCGGAAGAGGGGGACACCCTTGGGCTGTTCCAACAGCCCAGCATCAGCCAGCAACCAGCACGAGCAGCCAGCAACCAGCCGCCGTTCCCCCGTCTCCCGGTTTGTGATCCACATCACCGTCCTTGCCCACTCGTCGTTATTTCGTCGTTAGGTCAACGGGTGCAGTGTGCGCGTCAGCCTGCACGCAGGCAGCGCATCGTGGATGCGCACCAATGACCACCCAAAGGAGGCGTCATGACGCTCCACCGAATACCGGTCGCGCTCGCGCTGCTCACGATCGCGATCGCCCCGCTCAGCCTGGCCGCGCAGGGGGACACGACCAAGGCGGCGAAGAAGACCACGACGACGTCGACGGCCAGGAAGAGCACGAAGGCCGCGAGTACGACCGCGGCATCGGCAGCCGCAGCAAAGCCAACGACGGCAGCCGCCACATCGGCGGCGACGCCGGCCGCAACGGCGGCAGCTCCCGCCGCCAAATCGCAGACCGCCGCGGCGACCGAGCAGGCCAAGTGCAAGGACGGGTCGATGTATTCCGGAACGTCGCGCAAGGGAGCCTGCTCGTCACACGGCGGCGTCGCGGAATGGGTCTCCGCATCCAAGAGCGCCGCACCAAAGGACGCGACCGCCCGCTGTAACGACGGAACGTTCTATACGAAGGCGGAGCACCAGGGCGCGTGTTCAGGCCACAAGGGCGTCGCGGAGTGGCTGAAGAAGTAAGCTGATGCCGTAGTCAGGGGCGACCAGCGTATTACGCCGTGCCGGTGAAGTCGTTTTTATTCGGCTGGCGGGTTTGCGCATTGCACCGCCGAGAAGTCCTTAACTTCGACGCGCTGCAGGCATGCAATCTTTTGTTGTCCGGTCGAGCCAGTCGCCCGTGTTTCCTGTCATCCGACGGGGCGAGCGCGCACCGCGCCTTCGCGCGGCGCGCGCTGCCTTGTTTAGCACGGTCAGCCTCCTCTGCCTCGTCGCGGGTGGATGCCGCGACAATGATCCCGTGCAGCCCGGAGCAGGCGTCGCATCGGTCGAGATCGTCCCAGCCACGGCATTTCTCGAGGTAGGCGCGACGGCATCGCTCGCGTTCGTTGGTCACAAGGCTGACGGTTCGCTCCTCAGCGGGCTCACTCCCAAGTGGTCCGTGTCCGACCCGACGAAGCTCACGGTCACGTCGTCGGGCACGCTGACTGGCGTAACGCCAGGGAGCGCGACCGTCACGGCTACGCTTGGTGCAACAAGCGCGACGTCCACGATCACCGTGGTTGCCGCCGGGAGTCCGGCGAAGACCTGGGGCATCGATCTGCAGGGGCTAACCGAGGTCTCGCTGCTCTCGGTGTGGGCGGCGAGCCCGACGTCTGTGTTCGCCGGCGGGCAGGACGGCGTGATCATGCGGTGGACCGGCGGCGCCTGGAGCCTCATGACGACGCCGACGCGGGAAACGATCGTCGGGATCTGGGGACTGAGCGACGCGAACGTCTTCGCCGTCGGATCAAACGGGGTCATCCTCCATTACGACGGCAGCGCGTGGACGCTCATGCAGAGCGGAACGACCGCGGCGCTGCTCGACGTATGGGGGCTGGACGCAACGCACGTGTACGCCACGGGCGCGTCCGGCGCCATGCTCCGCTATGACGGGATGCAGTGGTCCGCGATGCCTAACGACGCAGGCGAGAGCGAAATCTGGGGGGTCTGGGGGTGGTCGCCCACGAACCTCATGGCCGTCGGCCAGAACGGCGCGCTGCTCCACTGGGACGGCACCGTCTGGACCGAGATGGCGACGCCAGTGGATGTCGCCCTGTTCGGCATCTGGGGCGCGTCGCCCACGAACGTGTACGCCGTTGGTGTGCAGGGCACGCTGCTGCACTACGACGGGACCGAGTGGCAGCTCTTGCCCAGCCCGACGACCAAGCATCTCTTCGCCATCTGGGGCAGCGCGCCTAACGACGTGTACGCCGTCGGCAACACCGGCGAGGTCATTCACTTCAATGGCACCACCTGGTCCGCGGACGCGTCGTCGCCGTCGCGCCAGAATCTTCGCGCGGTGTGGGGAGCCGGCGGCCAGCTGTTCATCGCCGGGTGGTCGGGAACCGTCGCCGGCGGCGCCAACGGCAGCTGGACCACGCTCGTGACGGCACCGACTCTGTTCGCCACGTGGGCCTCCGGCGACGGGCCGGTGTACGCCGTCGGCCTCGGCGGGCTCGTGCTGCAGAAGGACGCGACGGCCTGGAGCTCCGTCCCGGTGCCTCCAGCGAACGATCTCTATGGTGTGAGTGGCAGCGGGCCCGCCAATGTCTACGCCGTCGGCGACACCGGCTCCGTTCTCCATTACGACGGTACGCAATGGTCGTCGCTCGCGAGCCCAGTCCCTGGGCTGCTGCGCTCCGTCTGGACGGCGAATGCCGACCTGACGTACATCGTCGGCGAAAGCGGGACGCTCCTCACCGCATCGGGTGAGACAATCACTAGCGTCGCGAGCCCTACGACGCGGTTCCTGCGCAGTGTTTGGGGGACTGGACCGAACGACGTGTACGCGGTGGGCGACACGGGGACGATCATCCACTACGACGGATCGCGCTGGGCGACGACGCCGAGCGGCAGCTCGGCCCTGCTGCGCGCGGTCTGGGGCAGCTCGTCGACCGACGTCTATGCGGTCGGCGACGCGGGCACTGCGCTGCGTTACGACGGGGTACGATGGTATCCGCTGCCAAGCCCGACGACGAAGGCGCTGCGGGCGGTCTGGGGTACCGGCCCGACCGACGTGTATGCCGCGGGCGAGGACGGTGTGCTGTTTCGCTTCAACGGCAGCGCGTGGATCCCCTTGGAGTCGAACACATCCCAGGTCCTGCTCGGCCTAACGGGAATCCCGGGCGGCAACGTGTTCGCCGTGGGCGGGACGGCGACCATCGTGAAAGCGAGCCGCTGACGTAAACGGCGCGAACCAACAGTAACTGGTTACTGGAATTCGTTATTGGTTAAAGAACCCTCGGGATGCTCATCGCGTTTGCGAGAGGCTTCCCGAGGGTTCAATAACCAATAACCAGCTCCAGTAACCTGTAACCTGTTCCGTTGCGCTGCTCAGACTTCCGCGAGTTCTCCCTCTTTGGTCTTGGCCGACTCCTCGATCACCTTCTGCGCGGCCTCGCCCGGCATCTGCTCGTAGCCGTGGAACTTCCGCGTGAACGTGCCACGGCCGTGCGTCATCGAATGCAAATCCGTCGCGTAGAGGTGCATCTCCGCCTGCGGGACGATCGCCCGGACTCGCGTCCCGCGCGCATCGCCCAGCGAGTCCGTGCCTAACAACTTGCCGCGCCGGCTCGAGATGTCGCCCATTACGTCACCGAGGTACTGATCCGGCGTCGCGATCTCGATTTCGTCCAATGGCTCGAGCAGGACCGGGCGGCACTTCGGCGCTACCGTTTTGAAGCCCTGAATGCCTGCCATCTTGAACGACATTTCGTTCGAGTCGACGGAGTGATACGACCCGTCGAATAGCTCCACCGCGAAGTCGACCATCGGATAGCCCGCGAGCACGCCGCGCGCGGATGCTTCCTGGATTCCTTTGTCGACGGCCGGAATGAATTTGCTCGGGATGGACCCGCCGACGATCTCGTCGATGAAGTCGTAGCCCTTGCCGCGGGGCGTCGGTCGCATGCGAATCCAGCAGTCTCCGAACTGACCTCGCCCGCCCGACTGCTTCTTGTGGCGTCCCTGCCCTTCCGCTTTGGCAGTAAGGGTCTCGCGATAGGCAATGCGCGGCCTCGCGAGCTCCGCCGATACACCCGCCTTCCGCTTGAGCTTCGACATGGCGACCTCGAGGTGACGCTCGCCCATGCCACTGATGACCGTCTCGTGAGTCTCGGGCACATAACGAGTCTCGAACGTCGGGTCCTCGTCGTGCAGGCGATGGATGCCCTGCTGCAGCTTCTCCTCATCGTGACGCGCTGTGGCTTTTACTGCGAACGTCACGATCGGCTCCGGGAAATGGATCTGCGGGAGGCGAACCGGGTGTTCCCTCGTCGAGAGCGTGTCGTTCGTGTGCGTGTTCCGCAGCTTTGCCACGCAGCCGATGTCGCCCGGGTGAAGGATCGGCACCTCGACGCGGTCCTTGCCCTGCGCGACACTTAGATGGCCCATCTTCTCGATACCGTCACGCGTGGCGTTGTACACCTCCTGTCCATTCGCCACGGTGCCGGAGAAGATGCGGAAGTACGAGACCTCGCCGATGTGCGGCTCGGATGTCGTCTTGAACACGTGGGCCGAGAACGGCGCCGTGTCCTCCGCGTGGATCTCGACGGTCTTGTCGCCCTCGGCGCCCTTGAACGCGTGGATCTCCTCCATCTCGTACGCGGACGGCATGAGCTGCACGATCTCCGTGAGCAGCGCGGAAATGCCAAAGGTCTTCTCCGACGAGACGACGAAGAGCGGGAAGAGATCGCCGCGCTTCATGGCTTCCTTCATTCCGGCGATCGCCTCGTCGCGCCCGATCTCCACGCCCTCGAGATACCGCTCGAGCAGCGCGTCATCGGTCGCCGAGATCGCCTCGATCAATTCCTGGTGATAGTGATTGTAGGTGTCCTGCGCGTCGGCGGGGATGTCGACCTCCTCGTACTCACCCGACTTCGTGCCCGGCTTGTAGATGTAGGCACACTTCGCGAACAGGTTCATGATCCCGCGGAATTCCGGCCCGTTGCCGATCGGCACTTCGACCGGGATCACCTTCGACGTCAGGCGCTGTTTGATCTGCTGGTAGATCGCGTCGAAGTTCGCGTTCTCCTTGTCCAACATCGAGACGACGAACAACACCGGGTCAGCGCGGGTGACCGCTTCGCGGAACATCTTCTCCGTGCCGACTTCCACGCCGGCTGTCGAGCTCACGACGACGAGCGCCCCGTCGCCGGCCGCAAGTCCGGCGACGGCATCGCCCTGGAAGTCGAGGTACCCTGGTGTGTCGATGAGGTTGATCTTGGTGTCCATCCACTCCGCGAACGCGCAACCGAGGTTGATCGAGAACCCGCGGTCGATCTCTTCCGCCGTGTGGTCGGTGAGCGCGGTGCCATCCTTCACCGAGCCGTGGCGCTTGCTGGAGCCAGAAACGAATGCGAGCGCGTCGACCAGTGTGGTCTTCCCGCTCGCTCCGTGACCGACCACGGCCACGTTCCGGATGTCTGCGCTGCGATACTCCCGCATTGCTCGTATCCTCGCCTGCTCGGGTGATTCCAGTTCGAGCTCAGGTGGAGCTCAGGTGAGTAGCCCCATGCGCGGTGCCTCGCGAAGCCAGGAGCGGAGCACGTCGTCGCCGGCGTCGGTCAGCGCGAAGCCGACGGGAACAGCGATCGCGCGTGCGGTTTGACGCGAGTCGCTGATGCACGTGAACACGACGGCGGCGTCGACGGTCCCGGTCGCGTGTGACGCGTTCCACAACCGTCCGGCATCATCGGCGAAGACGCGCGCGCCGCCCGGTGATTGGCGGCGTGACTGGTGGGTGGAGCGCTGTTGCATGGGTCTCTTGTTCGTTGCTTTTGGGGATTTGTCTCGCGGGTTGGGGTTCGTCAAGGGCTGGCGACGGGCGACGGGGAACTGGCGGCAGGCGGCAGGCGGCAGGCGGCAAACGACGCGTGTCATTCCGAGCGAGCGCCTAGCGAGTCGAGGAATCGCCGTCGTCCCGATAGAGGGACACGGTTCCCAGTTCCCAGTCGCCCGTCGCCCGTCGCCCGTCGCCCGTCGCCCGTCGCCGGAACGCAGAAGACCGCCAGGCTGAGCCTGGCGGTCTTCTGCGTTCTCCTCAACACTCTGACAGAAAAATTCTCGTTCAGTCTCCTTCGCTGTCGAACGTAATCCCGTCGGCTTCGCGGAAGCTCTCCAGCAACGTGTCGACCTGCACCGCGCCGGGCAGTGAGACCGCGAACATCGGGGAAAACGAAAAGCTGATTGCGCGGCGAGCGCCTTCGGGCCAATCGGGCATCGTGAGCCCGGCCACCAGGCGGCGAATGGTTTGTCCGCACTCGCCGAGCAGCTGCCGCGCCGTGTCGACGAGCGTCTCGAGCGGGATCTCGAGATCGCGAGTTAGCAGTTGGCCTGTGCTCATATCCCGCCAGGCCGCGTCCCCCACTGCGCCACGCTCTGGCCATACACCGAGGTGGCGAATCGTGTCCGAACGCTCCTCGGGCAGCCGCCGTGATTCCACCGCTGCTGCCAGTGCCAGTGCCAGCGACTCCGGACTCGGTACCCCGTACAGGGTCACCACATCGCGCGGCGGCCGCTCGGAGTTCAGCGGCGCCGGCACCGAGTTCACGTGAGCCAGCATGGTCGAGTGTTCGGGGTTGTCCTCGAGCATCACGAGGATGTCCATAACCCCTCCCTGTGAATGAAGCCCCTTGGGTCTCGACTCGATGTCGAGTCAGGAGCGCAAACCTCCCTCACGCCCCTATGAGGGTAGACCCCGCGCGCGCGCCTTACGACACATACTGTGTGCACGCGTTGCAAGTTCCAATTGGACCAGTGGCCCGAACGCGGAGGCTAGTCGATCTGCGTGCTCAATCGGGCAAGTCGTATACCTGCCACGAGAGCGATCGTGAGCATGCCGAAGATGAACACTCGCTGCGCGCTCCCCAGCACAGCGCCGCTGCTCCATGCGAGAATGGGGGGGACAACGAACGCAGACACGCTCCACGCGATCGCGCCGAACATGATCGCGACGCCGAGCAAGCGAAGTCCCCGTAGCGGCGCAGCGACAACTGTGAAGCACACACCCAACACGATGATCGCGCACGCGGCCATCATGAGACCGACGACGGCACTCGCCGACGCTGTTCCCGCGATGCCCAACCTCTCCAGCAACGCACGGCCAGCAGACATGAAAGGCCGCAGCGCCAGTCCATGTCGGAGCCCGAGTCCGATCACGGCGCCAATGGTGGCGGCGGCTGCCACGGCCCCAACCCGAAGTCCAACCGAGATTCGAGAATCAGTCATCGCGCCGAAAGGAAACGGGCCCGGCCAAATCACTCAAGGGCATGATTGCCATGCGTCCGAGGCAATGGTTCGCAGTTC
>JAJKIV010000318.1 GCA_021154285.1 Gemmatimonas sp.
CCCCCTTTCATCACCAGCTTCACCTTGCGCACGGCCGAGATGTCGCGCGTCGGATCGCCGTCCACCGCGATGACGTCGGCGAGCAGCCCGGCTTTCACCGCGCCAATGCGGTCCTCCATGTGAAACACCTTGGCGTCGACGGACGTGGCCGAGCGCAGGACGTCCACCGGCTTCATGCCATAGTTCACGAGGAGCTCGAGCTCGCGCGCGTTGTCGCCGTGCGTGAAAACGCCAACGTCGCTGCCGTTGCAGATCGTGACGCCCGCGGCGATCGCGGCCTTGAGGCTCGCCTTCTTCTGCGTGATGCCGGGCGTGTCAGGATCCACACCGCGCTTCCAGCCGCGGTACGACAAAATCGCGTCGCCGGCGGCGACAGTCGGGCAGAGCGCGATGCCTTTCTCGGCCATGAGCTTGAATACCTCAGACGTGCCGGCGTCGCCGTGCTCGATCGTCTCGACCCCGGCGACGGCCGCTCGTCGCATCCCCTCTGCCGTGCTCGCGTGTGCCGCGACCGGCCGGCCGCTGCTGCGCGCAATCTCGACGATATGGGTGAGCTCTTCGACGGTGAACGTCGGACGGGTCTCCCCGTTAGGCCCCCAGCGATAGTCGGCATACACCTTGATCCAGTCGGCGCCTCGACCGATCTGGTCCCGCACGACCCGCGTTAGGCCTTCCATGCCGTCGGCTTCTTCGGCGCCCTGCGGCAGGTCGATGTCGGGCGTGGGATGCTTTGGTCCGTACGTGCCCGTCGCGACGATCGCGCGCGTCACGACGATCATGCGCGGACCAGGGATGATGCCCTGATCGATCGCGCGCTTGAGTCCCACGTCCGAGTACCCGGCGCCTTCGGTCCCCAGATCTCGAACCGTCGTGAACCCGGCGAGCAGCGTATTGCGCGCGTGATTCGTCGCGCGCGCAACCCGCAACGCGGTTGGCTCGTGCAGCACCTGATCATCCCAAGGCGTCTCGTTGTACGGATGCAGCAGCAGATGCGAGTGCCCCTCGATCAGCCCCGGCAACAGCGTTGTTCCCGGCAGATCGATCGTCGTGGTGCCCGCTGGCGCGCGAACGTCCGCCGCCGGGCCCGCCGCCGCGATCTTGTCGCCCGTCACGAGCACGACCCAACCCTCGTGGGGCTCTGCCGTAACGCCGTCGAACACGCGCGCCGGTTTGAGCAGCGTGCTTTGTGGGGTCTGCGGCTTCGCGTCCTGTGCGGGACGTGTGTTGGCCTGCGCGGCGACGACTCTCGTCGCGACAGTGCAAGAGAGCAGAGCGACCGCGAATGCTCGGATCGGCGACATCGACGTTCGGAGTAGGATGTGGGCGAATAAACTCGACGTGCCCACGATTCTATCGTGCGGGCGGCCATCGCGCACGCACGCCACGACTCGCGACTACGCCGGTCTGATCACCCGATAGCGTGCCTGCACGATTTCGTATGCGCCGTAGGCGATGAGGCCGGCGGCAACGACCGCGAGCAGCACGTCGCCGAACCGCTGGTGCGCGATGACGCCCAATGCCTCGCCGGTGTCGGCGGCAGCCGTTGCGTCGTGGACGATGCCGGCGCGCACGAGATACCAGCCGCAGATCCCGAACACGATACCCCGGGCGGCGATTCCGCATCGGCAGACGTGGACCAGCCACGACCTCGCGTCTTGCGAGAGCGATGCGAGATCGAGCTGCCTGCTCAGCTTTGCGACCCACGCCCGGTACAGCTGGTAGATGCCATAACCGGCAACCGCGAGTCCCACGCCGACGACGAGCCAGCGTCCGAATGGTGCGTCGAGCAGGCGCGCGGTCCACGCTTCGACGGCGTGGCCGCGGCCTCGCGCAGTCCCTGTCGCGAGCCGCACCGCCTGCAGGCCGAGCGCAGCGTGCACGATCCCGCGCACTGCGAAACTCGTCCGAAGCGCGAGACCTTTGGCGCTCGTGCCGCGATGTTCCGGATCGAGGATCGCCTCGATGATTCGCCACGCGGCGTAACCGAAGAGACCGGCCGCGATGACGACGAGGATCAGCGCGCCGAAGTCTTGCCTGACGAGTGTGGTGAGGGCGCCGCGCGATCCGGTGGTCTCGCCGCCGTTCCCGAGCGCCGATTGAAGCGCCAGCACGCCGACGACCGTATAGAGGAGCGCTTTTGCCGCGTACCCGACGCGCGCGAACCACTCGATCCACGGCGCGGCGGGCGCGATCGCCTCACGCGCGCCCGCGGTTGTCGTTCGCCGGAATGACGATACGGTCGTGCGCGCGTGGCTCATGCCTCGATGAACTGGCAGGCGCCGTGCCGCGGCGTTCAGGGAGTTTCAAGGGGTCAGAGCCCTTGATCCGATGGTTCAAGGGCTCTGACCCCTTGAAACGCCACTCGAAGCAGCACGACTCGCAGGCACACCTGTCACGCCGCCGGACACGATGAACGCCATGATGTCGGCACTTGGCGCGTCGAGCGGCTGAACGTGCGATGACGGGAAGACCACCAGATTCCCGGCAAAGTTGTACGACTGCGGGAAGTACACCGACGAGTAGCCCGGAAGCCCGAGCCGGTCGAGCGACTCCTGCGTCACGAATCCAACCATGCGCGCTTCACTCTGCATGCTGAGACGCACGAGCACCGGCTTGTCGAACCGGCGCTTCTCGCCGACGAACGCGTTGAGCAGATCCTTGGTCGACGTGTAGAGCAGGCGGACGAACGGGAGCCGTGATACTGCCTGGTCCACGATCGCCACCATGCCTCGCGTTATCAGGTTCGATCCCAGGAACCCGATGACGGTGATGAGGACGATCGTGAGAACGAACCCGAGTCCCGGCACCGGCAGCCCGAGCCAGCCGTCGATGCGAACGAACACGACCCAGCACACGTAGAGTGTGATCGCGAGCGGTGCGACGAGCACGAGCCCGCGCAGAAAGTAGTTGAGCAGTCTGCGCATGGCTCAACTTATGTGGTTGGCTCGAGCGAAGCGAAGGATCGCGGTCGTTCCGACTTGGTGGCTGCCCGTTTTACTATTCCCACATGACAACGACACACGTTCCTCCGAGCACCACGGAAGAGTCGTCGTCGGCCGCTTGGACGATCGACGCCGCGCGCGACCTCTACAACATCGAGGGCTGGGGCGCGGGGTACTTCGACATCAACGAGCGCGGGCACGTCGTCGTGCGGCCGGATCGCGACCGACCAGACCGCGCGCTCGACCTGTTCGATCTCGCGCGCGATCTCGAGGAGCAGGGCGTCGCGCTGCCCGTCCTCCTGCGCTTCTCGGACATTCTGCAGTCGCGGATCGAGTCGCTGAGCGAGCGGTTCGAGTCGGCGATCAAGGAGTTCGAGTACCACGGCGGATACACGTCGGTGTACCCGATCAAGGTCAACCAGCAGCGCCACGTCGTCGAAGAGATCGTCCAGTTCGGCAAGGCGCACGGTGTGGGGCTCGAGTGCGGGTCCAAGCCGGAGCTGCAGGCCGTGCTCGCGCTGAGCGAGTCGACGGATCACATCATCGTCTGCAACGGCTACAAGGACGAGGAGTTCATGCGCCTCGCGCTCATGGGCCAGAAGCTTGGACACAAGGTGTTCATCGTGCTCGAGCAGCTGAGCGAGCTCGATGTACTCCTGCAGGCCGCGGACGACCTCGGCGTCACGCCGTCGGCCGGTGTCCGCATCAAGCTCGTCGCGGAAGGGGCGGGGCGCTGGGCACAGAGCGGCGGCGAGAAGTCGAAGTTCGGCCTCAACGCCGCGCAGCTCATGAAGCTCATCGAGCGCCTCCGCGCGTTAGGCCGCATCGACATCCTGAAGCTGATCCACTTCCACATCGGCAGTCAGGTCACCGACATCCACTACATCAAGAGCGCGCTGCAGGAAGTCTCCCGCTACTACGCCGAGATTCGGAAGGCGGGCGTGGACGTCACGCACGTCGATGTCGGCGGCGGGCTGGGCGTGGACTACGACGGGACGGGCTCGACCTCCAACGCGAGCGTGAACTACTCGCTTCAGGAGTACGCCAACGACGTCATCTACACGATCGCCGAGATGTGCCGGGATCAGGAGATTCCGATGCCGCACATTGTCAGCGAGTCCGGGCGCGCGCTCACCGCGCATCACGCGCTGCTCCTGCTCAAGGTGATAGACGTCGAGTCCCAGGCGGAGCCGCCGCTGCCCGATCTGTCCGAGGACGACCACTCGCTGCTCCACGAGATGTTCGCTGACTACAACACGATCACGAAGAAGACGGTGCGTCCGCGGAAGGTGCTCGAGGTCTTTCACGACGCGACCTTCGACAAGGAGCGCGCCCACCATCTGTTCAACAGCGGCGTCCTGTCGCTGCGCGAGCGCGCGATGGCGGAAACGATCTACTTCGCGACGATCAACCGCATTGCGCGGTATGTGAACGGCGACCGCGATACCTACTCCGAGATCATCAACGACGTCGACGCGACGCTTGTGGACCGGTACTTCTGCAACTTCTCGCTGTTCCAGTCACTGCCGGACAGCTGGGCGATCGATCAACTCTTCCCGATCATGCCGATCCACCGGCTCAACGAGGAGCCGACGCGTCGCGGCACGCTGCAGGACGTGACGTGCGACTCGGACGGGAAGATCGATCGCTTCGTCGGGGACAAGTCTGGTCGTCCGAGCCTCGAGCTGCACGACATTCGCGACGACGAGGACTACATGCTGGGAATCTTCCTGACGGGGGCGTATCAGGAGATCCTCGGCGACCTGCACAACCTGTTTGGCGACACGAACGCGGTGCACATCCGCATCACGGACACTGGGTACGAGATCACGGATCTCGTGCACGGCGACACAGTCACCGAGGTGTTGAACTACGTCCAGTTCGGAGCCTCGAATCTGCTGGCGACGTTTCGACGGAAGGTCGGCGCGGCAAAGAACATCTCTCGGCAAGAAGCCAATACCTTCATTGCCGAATACGTTGCGGGGCTCGAGGGATATACCTACCTGGAAGGGGAGGCGGCTAGATAAGGGCGCAACAGCGGAACGGCGCCCAAATCCCGACGGCGCGAAATCACGAACGGCGCGCGAATCACGAACGGCGCGCGAATCACAGACGGCGCCAGGCGCGAAATTCCAGACCGCGCAAAAACAAGAAGCGCCGTTCGGTTCGCGCCGTTAGGGAGTTAGCGGTTGGCGCCGTCTGTGATTCGCGCGCTTTCTGTGATGTCGCGCCCTTTGTGATTTCGCGCCGTTAGGAATCGCGCGCCGTCTATCGGTTCGCGCCGTCAGTGTCCTGCGCCTCTACTGCCGTGCGCCGTTTCGGCGATGCGCTCTTACCGACCGAACCGCTTCTCCACTTCACGCCAATTGACGACGTTCCACCAGGCGTTCAAGTAGTCTGGTCGTCGATTCTGGTACTTGAGGTAGTAGGCGTGTTCCCAGACGTCCACGCCTAAGAGGACGTCGCCCGCCTTCTTGCCGTCCATGATCGGGTTGTCCTGATTGGGCGTGCTCGTGACCGCGAGGCCGTTGCCATCGCGGAGCAACCATGCCCACCCCGAGCCGAACCGGCCCGCCGCGGCGGCGTTGACCTGCTCCTTTAACTTCGCGAAGCCCCCGAACGCGCGGTCGATCGCCGCCGCCAGCGCGCCCGATGGATCGCCACCGGCGTTAGGCGCCATGATCGTCCAGAAGAACGAGTGGTTCCAGTGCCCGCCGCCGTTGTTGCGCACCGCGCCGCGGACCGCGTCCGGCACCGCGTTGAGATTCGAGATCAGGTCCTCGAGACTCTTGTCGGCGAGCTCGGGCGCCTTCTCGATCGCCGCGTTCAGGTTGTTGACGTACGCCTGGTGATGCTTGCCATGGTGAATCTGCATGGTCTGCGCGTCGATGCTGGGCTCGAGCGCGTCGAAGGCATAGGGAAGCGGCGGTAGTGTGTAGGCCATGGTTCGTTCGAGCTGAGAGTTTGCCTAACAGGAAACTGGGAACTGGGAACCGCGTCGGGGAACGGGGACCGGGAACGGAGAACAGTTCCTTTCGCAGCGCAGCGTGTTCAATCCGCAGAAGCAGCGTCGGTTCCCGGTTCCCTGGTCTCTGTTCCCGGTGTTCCTGTTCCCGCTCTTCTTTCCCGGATCCAACCAATGATTCCGGGCAGAATCGAGAGGAAGATAACCCCGATGATCACGATCTCGATGTGCCGATCGATCCCCGGCACAAGCCGGCCGAGGAAGTAGCCGGTAAACAACATGCTCCAGATCCATGCTGTACCGCCGAGCACGCTGTACGTCACGAATGTGCGGTACGACATCTTTGCCACTCCCGCTACGAGTGGCGCGAACGTCCGGATAATCGGCATGAATCGCGCAAGGACAATCGTCTTGGCGCCGTGGCGCCCATAGAAGTCATGGGCCCGCTCGACGTGCCGCCGCCGGAAAAACAGCGATTCCTCCCGCGTGAACACCTTGGGACCCATGTACCGACCGATCCAATAATTCGTGTTGTCGCCGACGATCGCCGCGATGTTGAGCAGCAGCCCGAGTTTGTACACGTCCAGGGGAAATCCCTGTGACGCGAGCAGCCCCGCGGTGACCAGCAGCGAGTCGCCCGGGAGCAAGAACCCGAAAAACAACCCGGTTTCCACGAAGATGATCGCAGTCAGTCCGACATATCCGGCCCACTGGATGAGCGCCGGCAAGTCTCGAAGGCGACCGATCAGGTCCGACAGGAATTCCATTGCGTCGAGGGATAGAGGAAGCCAGCCTGTAGAAGTTCTTGCGTATCGTGACCACGGTCAACGCCAACCCCACGCTCAGGTCCGGGAGGTGCGCCGATGTTTCGCGACAAACACCGCCTGACGACGATCCGCGCGCCGCGGCGTTCCAACCGACTCGACGCGCGTGATGCAGGCCCCGACCTCACCGAGACGCTCTCTCACGGGTTCGAGCACGCGCTCAAGCTCCCCGAGCGACCGCGAAGCCGCTGGCACCGCGGGGGCGTCAGCGGCCGTACGGAGCGCGTGCTCAACGGCGTATTCGCGACCATTCTGATGACGTTCGCGGTCGGATGGACCTGGTCCATCGCGGAAGCCCGGGCAAGTGAAGGGCCACTCGATGACGAAATGACCCCCGCCACGGCGGCGATCGGCGCGGCCCTCACGGACCCAAATGCACCGACGATCGCCTACCTCACGGACGCCACCGTGGAACTGTTCACACCCCTGCGTGGCGAGAGTGGTCGACTGCGCGCCGTCGTGGGGAAGAGCGGACAGCCAATCGCGGGGGACTCGTTACCCACGGGGGCGTCGATCACGTACTCGACCGCGGGTGACGGCAGGGACTCCGCGAGGGCCGATTCCGTGCGCACCGCCCAAACGTTAGGCGCGACGCTCGACTCGCTCCCGTTCGACTCCGCCCGGGTGCCCCTCGCGCCCGACGAATCCGGCGTGTGGAGCACCGCGATCCGCGTGGGCAGCGTGCTCAAGCAGGTCGCCGATTTCAGTGTCATCACCCTGACGCCGATCTCCGAACGGCGTCGTGGGCG
>JAJKIV010000319.1 GCA_021154285.1 Gemmatimonas sp.
GGCCCTGCATCGACCAGCCAGAATCGCACGCGATCGCCGACCTTCACGCGAATCGGTTCCTTCACGTACTGGCTCGGCCGCCCGTTGAACGCGACGAAGTCGGGGAGTGTCGAGAGCATCTTGTTGTAGTCGAACGGGCGGACGCCATTCGCCGCATCGCCCAGATAGAACTCGCTCTGCACGAGGACGAATTCCTTCGCGGGAGCCAGTCCTTCACGTGGCGAGACGATGATCGCGCCATGCATCCCCGAGCCGATGTGCATGAGCACCGGCGCCGTACCGCAGTGGTACATGAACGCACCCGCGTACCGTGGCTTGAACGTGTACGTGACGGACTGCCCTTTCGCTACTGAGCGGAACGCCTGCTTCGGATCGATCTGCGCGGCGTGGAAGTCCATCGAGTGCGGCACGTCCACATCGTTCGTGAGCGTGAACTCGACGGTGTCGCCAACTCGGCAGTGCACGATCGGCCCCGGGATGTCACCCTCGAACGTCCACGCGGAGACGACCGTGTCGTCCGTGATGCGAATCGGTGCCTCACGCGCATGCCAATTGAGCTGCAGCCCGCCATTCTTGTTCGCCGGTGCCAGTGTCGGGTCGAACCGGTGAAACGCGGGACCGCTCGCGGCGGCAGCGGCGGTGGCCGCACGCTGTTGACCTCCGCCGACCACGGACGAATCCAGCCGGCTATCGGAGTTGTGTGGCTGGGTGGAGGCACCTGCGGCGCTCGTGGCCGATGTCGCTTTCCGAGCGGTGTCTGTGCGCGCGGGCGGACCACCTTGCGAGCACGCGGAGAGCGCTCCGCCGACGCCCGGGATCATGAGGGAAAGTGCCGACGCCCGCGAGAGGAACCATCGTCGGCTCGTCACATCGGTGTCGGCCTCCGATCGATCGAGGAGATCGGAGAGCAGGGGCGTAGGCTGGTCGGTCATGGCAGCGTCGAATTGGGGTCAGAGTCGATTGGCATCAGTCGACCGCTCCCGCGGTCGACTGATGCCAATCGACTCTGACCCCAATTCCCCGACAAGGATGCGGAGGTCTCCTGACATGATCGGCGCTGGCGCGAGCGAATACTTCTGCCCGACCGCTGGACGCACCCCCCACCTGCGAGGCCACCCATGAACCCGTTCCTCGATCGCCGAGAGGCTGGCCGCCAGCTCGCCGCACGCCTCGGGGAGTATGCCAACCGGCCCGACGTTACCGTGTTCGCGCTCCCGCGCGGGGGGTTACCCGTCGCCTACGAGATTGCGCGCACGCTCTCGGTTCCGATGGACGTGTTTCTCATTCGCAAGGTTTACAAGCTCGGCCGTGATGACGTCCTGATCGGGACGCTCGCGAGCGGCGGTTTCGAGACCGTCGACAGCAACGCCCTCGCACGTCACCGTATCGACCCACATGACGCCGAGCGCGAGCTCGTGCGCGCCCGACGGGAGATCGCCGAGCAGGAACGCATGTACCGCGGAAACGCTCCAGCGCCCAGGATAGCGGGGCGCACGATCATTCTGGTCTACGACGGCATGGCCACCGGCGAATCCATGCTCGGTGCGATCGCCGCGGTCCGCGCCATGGGTGCCGCCCAGGTGATCGTCGCCGTGCCGGTGGCGACGCCTAACGCGCTCGCGATCGTGGGACGTGCGGCCGACGCGTTCGTGTGCCTCGAGACGCCGGAGCCGTTCTACCGCATCGGCGTCTGGTACGACGACTTTGCTCCGGTGAGCGACGCCAGTGTGCTCTTCCTTCTCGACAGCGCTGCGCGCGGTCTGCGCGCCGCAGCCGCCTGACGCTGGAGATCCCATGACTGCCTTTGTCCCGACGATTCAGCCGACGGGTGATGGAAGGCTAACCGACTTGCGCCCGCTTACCCTGCATCGGGAGCTGCTCCTCGCGACCGACGCGTCCCCCGCGGCTTCGGCCGCGACTCGCGTGGTCGCCGCGCTTGCGGCGCGGTGGTCCACGACCCCTCACGTTTGTACGGTGATGCCATCGCCGGCCATGGTCATGGATCCGATGGCGGCGGGCATCGCGTACGCGCCAAGCATCGCGGAGGAAATGCGCAGCGCCGTCACCGATCAGCTCGCGGCGTGCTGCACCGAATCCTCAGGCTGGCCGCGAGAGACCGCGGCCGGTGCGCCAGCGGCGGAGATCGTTCGCATCGCGGACACGCGCGGCTCGGATCTCATCGTGCTTGGGCTCCGGCCGCACGCGTTCTTCGACCGACTGTTCCGCGACGAAACCGCGCTCTCGGTCATGCGGCATGCGTCGATGCCGGTGCTCGCCGTCACCCCGCTCCTCACTCGACTCCCGCGACGCATCGCCGTGGCGATCGACTTCAGTCGTGCGAGCATTGCGGCGGCGCGTGCGGCGCTCACGCTGCTCGACGATGGCGGTTCCCTCATGCTCGTCTACGTCGAGCCACCGGGTGAGCCAAGGTCGCCGGCGGCGGAGGGCTTCACGACGATCTACACGCAGGGCGTCGCCGCGGCGTTCACGCGGCTTCGGTTGGAGCTTGCCTCGCGGACCAATGCGCGCATCGAGACGGTGGTGCTGCGCGGCGGTGTGTCGGAGGAGTTGCAGTCGTTCGCGTTTCGTGCGGAGGTCGACCTCCTCGCCGTCGGCAGCCAGCGTCACAGCGTCGGTCGACAGGCGTTCGTGGGGAGCGTGACCGCCACACTGGCTCGCGCGGCGACGACGTCGTTGTTGGTCATTCCGCCGGGTCGGCGTGCCTGACCATGCTCTCTAGACCGCCGTTAGGCAAGAGCAATGGACTACAGAGGTCACAGAGACTTTTCTTATCTCCGCGACCTCCGCGATCCTCTGCGGCAAAAAACGTTCTTCCATCCTCTGTGCCCTCTGTGGTAAAAGTGCAGTCAGACAACTCGAAACTGCCTGCCCACTGGAATCAGAGTGTCGGTAGCGAGAACGAAAACACACTTCCCCTCCCTACTTCGCTCTCCACCCAGATCCGTCCGCCGTGCGCCTCCACGATACCGCGCGCGATCGCCAGCCCGAGTCCACTGCCGCGCCGCGGCGTGGGCCGCGCCTGCCAGAACCGGTCGAAGATCCGCGCCAACGCTTCGGGCTCGATCCCGATCCCCGAATCCACCACTGAGACTACCACCGACGTTGGCTCGTTCAGCGCCCGCACGACGACCGTGCCGCCGGCGTCGGTGAACTTGATCGCGTTGCCTAACAAGTTCGTGATCACCTGCACGATACGGTTCGCGTCCGCGTTCACACCGCGCAGGTCCATCGGAATGTCGACGGACAACCGAATGGACCGCTGCTCCACCTCGCCGCGCACCATGTCCACGGCCGTCGCGATGATCGAACCCAGCGCGGCGGGCTGGCGGTCCACCGACAGCCCGCCGGCCTCGATCGCCGAGACGTCCAGGAGATCGCGGATCATCCCCTGCATCCACACCGTCGCTTCGGTGATCGCTGTGAGCATCCTATCGCGTTCGGCCAGGTCGGTTGGCGGCGCCTCGCGGAGAATTCGCGCGCACATGGCGATCGCGCTGATCGGATTCCGGAGGTCGTGCGACACCACCGCGAGTACCTCGTCTCGCGCGCTCGTTGCACGCTTCGCGGCCGCGTAGAGCCTCGCGTTCTCGAGCGCCAGGGCCGCTGCGAGCGCGAACCGCTGCGCGAGCGTGCGCATCTCGGGCGTGAACCGAGCCCCGCTCTTCGCATCGACGAGCGTGAGGGAGGCGATCGTCCGGTCACCCACCACGAGCGGCACGATGTACAGCGAACGCGCGCTGACTTCCTGCCAGAGGGCGATCGCTTCGGCGTACTCCTCGGTCCGGCTCAACCAGTCGTCGTCGATACCCTCGATGAGCTCCGGGCGGCCGCGCCTCAAGACGTCCACGACCGGCGATGGCGAGTCCCACGTCCTCGGAAACTCCGCCGCGAGGCGGGTCATGAGTCGATGCCGCTCTGGGTCGACAGCCCGAGCGACTCGCCGCATCGTGCCGTCTTCCACCACGTCGATGACGCATGCATCCCCGAGCATCGGGAGTGCCAGGTCACCGATCGCGTCGAGAACGGCCTCACGCTGCAGCGACTGCGACAACCGCGTACCCGAGTCCGTGAGAAACCGATCGGCGTCCTCGATCCATTTTCGCTCGGTGACGTCGCGGAGGACGACCGTGTAGATGCGCTCCCTCGTCGGGAGGTCGAGCTTCGAGATCGAGGCTTCCGCGGGAAACTCGTCGCCGTTTTTTCGTCGACCGGCAACAGCGCGGCGATGGCCCATGCGACGCGCGGTCTCGCCGCTCTCGCCGAACGCGCGGATCTGCGCGTCGTGCGTTCCTCGGAACCGCTGAGGAAGCAGGATAGAGAGCGACTGGCCGATCGCTTCATCCGCCGCATAGCCGAAAATCTCTTCGGCACCGCGGTTGAAGTGAATGATGCGATGCATGTCGTCGATGGTGATGATGGCGTCGGCAGCAATCGCCAGGATTCCGGCGAACTTTGCTTCCGACGCGCGGAGCTCTTCGTCACTCCGCCAGTGGTCCGCGCGCAGCTCCGTCATGGCGTTAGGCTGTGCCGCTCAGCTCCGGGTTGGAGACTGTGTCGTTCCGAGGATCCCGACCTTCAGGGCGAAGTCCACGTATTCCGAGCGATGGGAGATCCCGAGCTTCTCGTTGATGCGCTGTTTGTACGTATCGACGGTCTTGGGACTGATGAACAGCTGCTCGCCGATCTCCGGTGCCGAGTAGCCTTGCGCGACGAGACGGAGCACGTCCCGTTCGCGCTGGGTCAACGAGTTGTAGCGCTCATGGTCCGCCTGTGCGGGATCCTTCTTCGTGAGTCCCTTGATGAGCACGTGCGACGCCGACGAGCTCACGTACGGATCGCCGTGCGCCACGGCGCGCACCGCGGTGACGAGCTCCGTGTCGGCCGCACTCTTCACCAGATACCCGGACGCGCCCGCCTCCAGCAGCGGCAGCAGGTACTCCTCTTCTGCATGCATGGTGAGCACGAGAACGCGCGTGGTCGTCTCCCTCGCGAGAATCGCTTTCGTCGCCGCGGTGCCATCCATATCGGGCATCGTCAGGTCCATGATCACGACATCCGGATTGAAGCGCTCGGCCAGCGCGACAGCTTCCCTCCCGTTCGTCGCTTCGCCAATCACGGAGATGTCCTTCGCAGGGCTCAGCACGGCGCGCAACCCGGCGCGCACAACCGCGTGGTCGTCCGCGAGTATCACACGAATCACGTCACCTGGCATGTTGATTCTCCATTTCGTTTGCTTCGAGACCCGTAGGGGCAGGTCGACGCAGGCTGACGGGAACGCGCACTCGCACGTCGGTGCCCTGCTGCGGTGTCGACACAATCTCGACCTTTCCACTCAGTAACGCGATTCGTTCCCGCATCTGAAAGAGACCCATCGCCCGTCCGTCCTTCTCGGTGCTCGCGAGATCGAAGCCGTTTCCATCGTCTGCAACGTGCATGACGAGCTCGTCGCCGGCGAGCCCGACGCCGATGTCTATAGTAGCCGGTGCACCGTGGCGGAGCGCGTTCGCCACGGACTCCCGCGCGACGCGGTAGACAGCCACCGCGACATCGCTCGGAAGACTGCGAAGCTGCGACTCGGCTTCTGGCGTGACGGTCACCGAGATCACAGCGCGATCCGTCGTCGTGCGCGCCAGCTGACGCAGCGCCGCGACGAGCCCGAGGTCATCCAGAATCTGCGGGTGGACCGCCAGCGAGAGAAGGCGCACCTGCTCGAGCACTTCGCCAGCCGCGTGCCTAACGGCGCGAAGCTTCTCGGCCAGATCGGGATCCGTTGCTTCCCGCTCGATCGCGATCAGCTGGTATCGGAGTGCCGCCAGCGATTGCGCGATCGAATCATGCAGCTCCTTGCCAACGCGCGACCGCTCGCGGTCGCCGCTGCGCACGACTTCCTGCGCCAGCGTCCGTACGCGTGCGCGATCCTCCGAGAGCGCGGTCAGGAGGATATTCAGCATTCCGCCAACGTGCGCGAGCTCCGCGTCCGCGACTGCCGAACGCGGCACGCGCGTCTCGAGGTCACCTGCCCACACGCGAGTCGCCGTTTCCTCGAGATCGCGAATCGGCCGCAGGGCGATCGATACGAGGAGGAGATTGACGGCGAGACCGAGCGCCAGTGCGATGGCCATCACCGACAGCATTCGCCAGTCCGCCGCCGGGCCGTGGTATGCGGCATAGGCGCCCCAGGCCGCCAGTACTACGCCCAGGTTCGCGCCGGCCAGCTTGTAGGCGAGCGGCACGCGCAGGACGCGATGCACCCAATCGCCTCCGGCTGACCGACGGCGGACTTCCTTGGCGCGGATGGTCGTGTCTGCACGTGAAATCACAGTCGCCTCTCTATTTCTCCACGACCAGCGCCGTCACCATCCCGTACATGCCATATCAGACATGATCATCCTCAAGAGAGTCGTGTATCGAGTCGTACTGAGGATCGCCTCGTGCATGCCCTCATTGTGTCGGGAGGGCCGCGGAAGTTCGGTCGGGAAACGGGCCTGTCCGTGTAGGGGAACGCCTGACAGGGTCGCTGGCCTTTCGAGCGGCGTTTCAATGGGTCAGAGCCCTTGATCCCGCTTGAAAGTCCCCTACCCGGAGTTGCTCGAGCTCGCCGAGCGCCCGCGCATGTCGGTGAGGTGGAGCTTGAGAATGACCTGGCGGGTGGGCGTGGGGTCCCGGTGCGTGAGCGCCGCCGGGACGAGCTGCCGAATCCGGTCGAGCGCGACGCGATAGGTCTCGCGGGCGATCTCGCCACCACCGTCCTCGAGCACGTACACCGTACCGTGCGCCACGACGCTGCGCCAGTCGAACGCGCCCTCCACCTCGTCGACCTCGAACGCCACCCAGGGTGAATGCGCGAGCGTCTCGAGCTTGGACCCTGGTGCCGTGCGCAGGTAGATCGCGCCGTCGGCAAAGACGTAGCTCAGCGGCTCAATGTCGACGCGGTCATGGAAGCTGAACGCGATCCGGCCGACGTGATTGCGCGCGAGCAGCTCCGCTGCCTCGTCCGCGTCGAGGTCGCGGAACGTCGGCTCTCGCGTTCGTGTCATGCGTCGCTCCCGCGGGTCGAGTCGAAGTGAAACGTAGCGGGTTCCGGGCGACCGGGTGTCAGGCATCGGAGGGCGATTGGTCGGCAACCCCCTGACAGCCACGCGCGAATCCCGGTGCTAGCGTGAGCTCGTCCCCAACGATTGAGCGATCCGATGTCTCCAACGCTATCGCCCGCTCCTGTCAGCGGAGTCAACGCGGAAGTCCGGCACCGCACAGTGGTTCGCAATCCCGCCGTTGCCGGGCCGATCCTGCTCGCGACCGATGGGACGAGCCAGAGCGGTGCCGCAGTCGTTGCGGCCCGTCTACTCGCCGAACAGTTGGGCCTCCCGTTCGAGGTCGTGACCGTGCTCGAGCCGGATCTGGCTTACGGCGTCGCGCTCGGCGGTACACCACTGTATCTGCCTGACGTCGATGAGGCGCGGCGCGCAAGGCGCATGACCGAGGTGCTCGACTACGTCACCCGGTTTTCCGGCGGCGCGGCGCCGCCTACCATGCACGTGCGGTTCGGTGCGATCGCGGAGGAGATCGCGGACGTGGCGCTCACCCGGTCGGCGACGATGGTGGTGGTGGGGTCGGCGCCGCATCAGCGGGTGAGCCGCATGATCGCCGGCGAGCGCGCGGTGCACGTACTGCGTGCGTCTCCGGTTCCGGTACTGTCGGTGCCGCCGGGATTTTCGGCCCTGCCACGGAACGTTCTGGTGGGCGTCGATTTTGCGCCGGCCAGCGTTCACGCCGCGCAGGTTGCGCTGCTCCTGCTCGCCAACGGCGGCACGCTGACGCTGCTCCACATGCTCTCGCCGTTGTTAGGCGACGCGCCGATCCGGGACGCCGAGGCACACCCAGCCGACGCAGTTCAAACGTTGTTCGAGCGCGTTCGCAACGAGCTTCGCCCGTACGTTCCTGATGGTGTCGCGATCGAGACTCGTGTGCGAACGGGTGACGACGCCGATGGCATTGTGCGTTGCGCCACCGCCATGGAGGCAGACGTCGTTGCCGTGGGAACGCACGGCCCGCGTCTGCTCGAGCGCGTGTTCCTCGGCAGCGTTGCGTCGAGCGTCGTTCACAGCGCACCACAGACCGTGTTGGCTGTACCACCCCCGTCGTCGGCTGAAGCACTGGAGCTCTGGTTTCGCATCACCGGCACCGCGACGTCGACCAAGTCGGGTGAGTGGAGCGACGCGCTCAACGACTTCACGCGGCGGAACACGGGACGCCGAGCGACCATCGAGATCGACGACCCTGAGATCGGTGCGCAGATGCTCGGCCGCGGCGCACTCGTGGGCGTGACCTACGACCCGCACGATCGCCGCGTCGAGATCATGGTTGGCGACGCGCACCGCGCCCGGCGTCATCTGATGCACTCGATCCCGAAGGTCGAGTCGATCGCGATGACTACGGACGAGCACAGTGCGACCGAAGCGCTCGAGCTACGACATGGTCGCGGGCACACACTCGTTCTCATCAAGCGGTAGCGGCAAGCTGCCGTTACACGCGCACATCTCGAAGGAAGGAACCCATGCTGTACACTCCTGAGAACAGGGCTGCCGTGCCTGTCGAACCGCTCGTGACCAATCGCGGCAGCCTTGTGGTTGCCACCGATGGCACATCCGATTCTGACGGTGCGGTGCGCGTCGGTCTCGCGCTCGCCCGGCGCGACGGCGTGAAAGCGGACTTCTTTAGCGTGGTGGAAGCACCGGCGATCGTCGATCTCGAAGGCGCACCGGTGTCGGATCTCGAGCGGTTGGTGGAGATCGCCGTTGACGAGCGCGGCGCGATGCTGTTGGCGCAGCGCGACCGTACGCACCCAGGGATTCACGAATGGCCGTGCGAGCTCGCTGTGGGCGCCCGCGTCGATACGATCGTCGACCGCGCCCGCACAACAGGCGCCTCATTCATCCTGCTCGGTCTCGGCTCGCATGGCCTGGGTGCTCGCGTGAGTCAGCGCGAGACGGCGCTGCGTGTCATTCGTGCCGCGGAGCGGCCCGTGCTCGCGCTGCCGAGCGACGCGTGGGGCGTGCCGCACAGTGCGCTCGCGGCGGTGGACTTCACGATGTCGAGCGAGCACGCAGTGCGTGCCGCGATCGACCTGCTCGGGGATGACGGGACGCTCTACGTCGCGCACGTCACGCCGCGGTTGCCGATTCCACAAGGCGACCCGAGAACATGGGGTGAGATCACAAAGGGCGCGGTCATGCCGAAGCTCGAGGAGATCGTACGGCGATTGAATCCGTCGCCGGGTATTCGTGTCGAGTACGTGCTCCTTCACGGCGATCCCGCCCACGAGCTCGTTGCTTTCGCAGAGGAGATGGCCATCGACATGATCGCCGCCGGGACACACGGGCGCTCGGCGCTGGGACGGTTGGTGCTGGGAAGCGTCTCCACAAAGCTGGTACGCATCGCCAAGTGCTGGGTGCTCGTCGCGCCGCCGCACCGGGACGCTCCAAACGCGGACGATCGCCCCGAGGCGCCTAACGACTGGTCGTGATGCGGATGCGCGCCGCAGCTCTGCGCGCGGCGTGGCGGCCGCTGTTTGCCACGGCGATCATCGTCGCGGGGTTGGTCGCACGCGCCGCTGCGCCGGCAGCCGGGTACGATCGAACGATCTGGTATGCGGGTCTGGCGGTCGCCGGCGGCCTCGTGGTCTGGCGCACCGTGCAGGGCGCGCTGCACGGACATTTCGCGGCGGACGTCGTCGCGACGCTCGCCATCGTCGCGTCGGCGATCCTCGGCCAGCCGTTTGTCGGCCTCGTGATCGTGATCATGCAGACGGGCGGGGAGGCACTCGAGCGGTACGCCGAAGGGCGCGCTTCGGATGCGGTGCGCGCGTTGGAAGCCGCCGCACCTCGCATTGCGCACCGCGTGCGGGATGAGCACGGGATCGAGGACGTGCCGGTCGACGCCGTCGCGCCTGACGATGTCCTCCTTGTTCGGCCAGGTGAGCTCGTGCCGTGCGACGCCATCGTCGTCGACGGCAGCGCACACGTGGACGTGTCCATGCTCACGGGCGAGCCGCTTCCGCTGTTTGCCTCGCGCGACACGAAGCTCATGAGCGGCAGCGCCAATCTCGATGGCGCGCTCACCATTCGCGCGCTCGCGCCTGCGCGCGATAGCCAGTACGCGCGCATCGTCGCGCTCGTGAGGTCGGCTCAGTCGAGCAAGGCGCCACTCCAACGTATCGCGGATCGGTACGCCGTCTGGTTCACACCGGCGACGCTCGCGGTCTGCGCCATCGCGTACGTGACGAGCGGAGACTGGCTGCGTGTGCTCGCCGTGCTCGCCGTCGCGACGCCCTGCCCGCTGATTCTGGCCACGCCGGTCGCGGTGATCGGCGGGATCAACCGCGCGGCGCGCCGGCATATCATCGTCCGCCACGGCACAGCGCTCGAACGGCTCGGCTCTGCGACGGTGGCCGTGTTCGACAAGACGGGCACGATAACGATCGGCCAGCCGCGGGTCAGGCACGTGATCCAGGCCAACGGCAGGCCGCCGGCTGCCGTGCTTCAGATGGCTGGCGCCGTCGAGCGTTCGTCCGGGCATCTGCTGGCGCGGACTCTCGTAGACGCCGCCGAAGCGACGGGCCTAACGCTGCCGGCGGCGAGCGGTGTGGTCGAGTCTCCGGGGCGTGGCGTCTCGGGTACGGTCGATGGCCACCGTGTCGTTGTCGGCGCCCGGTCGTTCGTGCTCAACGCGACGTCGATCGATGAAGCGCGGCTTCGCGCGTTCGAGCCGAAGGAATCCGGCCTTCGCGCATATGTCGCGATCGATGGTGAGGTCGCCGGCATCGTCGAGTACGCGGATGCACTCAGGCCGGGAGTGGCCGACGTCTTTCGTGATCTCACCGGGCTCGGGGTTCGGCGCATCATGCTGCTGTCCGGTGATCATGCAGCCAATGCGCGGACGGTTGCTGCATCGGTGGGTCTCGTCGACGTACAGGGTGATCTGCTGCCCGAGGGGAAGGTTGGCGTCGTTCGGGAGTTGGTGCGCAGCGGCGAGTCGGTGCTGATGATAGGCGACGGGACGAACGACGCCCCCGCGCTGAGTGCCGCGACCGTCGGAGTTGCGCTCGCGGGACACGGCGGCGGCATCACGGCCGAGGCGGCGGATGTCGTGATTCTCATCGATGACCTGTCGCGCGTGGTGGAAGCCGTGCGGATCAGTCGGCGCACCATGCACATCGCGCGTCAGTGCATCGCCGTGGGGTTGGGGCTGAGCGGCGTTGCGATGGTCGCGGCGGCGATGGGCTTGGTGGCACCCACCGGGGGGGCGCTGCTGCAGGAAGCGATCGATCTCGCGGTCATCGTAAACGCGCTGCGAGCGAGTCGCAGCGGGGACGAGTAAGATCATGAGCGACAGAACCCGAGTCGCGGTGGCTGCAGCCGGCGCGCTCGCGGCCATTGGCGGCGCCATCGCGTTAGGCACGTGGACGTGGAACCGGACGACGAGTCGGTTGGTGGCCCGTCTGAAGGAGGCCGGCCGAGCGACTGCCGGCGAGCCAGTGGCGTTCGACGTCGCCCGCCTCGAAGGTTTGCCGCCTTTGGTGGCTCGCTACTTTACGTTCGCTCTACCGCCCGGTCGTCCGATCATTGCCGGCGCCCACCTGCGGTTCACCGGCACGTTCGCGACGAAGCCTAACGCGTGGGTGCCGTTCACCGCCGAACAGGACGTGCGCGCCACACCACCCGGGTTCGTCTGGGATGCGCGAATTGCCATGATGCCGGTCGTGCCGGTCCGTGTGCGCGACAGCTATGTCGGCGGCGCGGGCGTCATGCGTGGCGTGGCAGCCGCGGTCATCCCGGTCGTCAACCAGCATGACACTCCCGAGATGGCCGCCGCTTCGCTCCAGCGCTTCCTGGCGGAGGCCGTGTGGTATCCGACGGCGTTGTTGCCGAGGGCGGGTTTATCGTGGTCGGCGATCGACGACACGACAGCGCGCGTGACGCTCACCGATGGACCGACAACGGTCTCGCTCGACGTGGCCTTCGGCTCGCGTGGCGAGATCGACCGCGTCTCGACCCTGCGCTACCGCGATGAGAAGGGATCGCCGGTGCTCACGCCGTGGGTTGGTCATCACGCGGACTACGAGCGGATTGGCGGCATGATGATTCCCACGTCCGGCGAGGTGGCGTGGGTGACGCCCAGCGGTCCCCAGCCGTATTGGCGGGGTCGCCTGGTAGCCGCGACGTTCGACTGGCGCTAGCGGAAATGGGGTCAGAGTCGAGTTTCATCATTCCAGCGCCCGGGGCGCTGGAATGATGAAACTCGACTCTGACCCCATTTCCTGTCGATCGGCGCAAACCCCGTTCGTATAAAGGTTGGGTCGCTGGCATCGGGCCGGCGCCGAACCTGAGGGAGACGCTCATGCGCAAGATCAACGTGACCAACAACGTGACGCTCGACGGCGTCATGCAGGCCCC